>JAICXO010000076.1 GCA_025980335.1 Sphingomonas sp.
AAATCAGCCGCTCCGAGGCGCTGACCGGCCGCAACCAGTTCGCCTGGTTCGACGTCGGCGAGCTCGCTGCCGAGCTTGCGGAGATGTACGATCCGCTCGCCGACGAGCGCGGCGCTTCGCTGCGCTTCGAGCGGCCCAAGCGCGCGGTGCCGCTGTTCGGCCACCGCCAGCTGCTTGCCCAGGCGCTCAGCAACCTGCTCGAAAATGCGATCCGCTACGGCTCGGAAGGCGGCGAGATCGACGTTCGCGTGCGCCCCGGCGAGAAAAGGATCGAGATCGAGGTCGCCGACCGCGGACCCGGCATTCCGCTCGACCGGCGCGAAGAGGCGCTTCGGCGGTTCGGCCGCCTCGATTCGAGCCGCTCCGACGAAGGCGCCGGCCTCGGCCTCGCCCTCGCCCAATCGATCGCGCACCTCCACGAGGGCGAGCTGCGGCTGGAGGACAATGGCCCCGGGCTCCTGACCCGGCTGAAGGTGCCGGTCCACCGTCCCGACCGCCCGCGCTGAACGCACCCGCCGCCGCGCCGAGTTCCTTCATCCGCAGCTGCCCCGCGCATCCGAACGGCGCGGCCGTTCGTTGGTGGGGCAAGGCCTCCTGAGGCCCTCTGATTCATGAGCAAAGGAGAAATGGACATGGCGCACGGCTACATCGGCGACGGCTATGGAATCGATGGCGGAACCGACCGGGACGGCGACGACGATCGCGACTCCAACGACCGCAGCGAGCGCGGCGAGCGCAATCGCAGCGGCCGCCAATGGCCCGACGACGACCGCCGAAGCGACCGCGCGTGGCGCAGCGAAGGCGACGAACGCTGGCCCGAGAACCGCTGGCCCGAGCAGCGCGGGCGCGCCGACAGCTACAACCGGCAGGCCGAAGACTGGTCCGGCCAGCACCGCCGCAGCGCCGACCCCGACGACCATTACCGCAGCTGGCGGGAGCGCCACATGAGCGAGCTCGACCGGGATTACGCAGATTATTGTCGCGAGCGCGAGGAAGCTTTCCACAACGAATTCGACACCTGGCGGCGCCAACGCCACGCGAGCTACGAGCCGCTGCGCACCGGAATGACCAACACCGGCCTTTCCCACGACCCGTCGGGTGAAGTGCAGGCGACCACCGAGGGAACGCCCGACCAGAGCGGCCGCGATCCGACCGGCGATGCGACTCTCGGCACCAACAGCGAGGACAATTCGAGCCTCCGCCGCCGCAGCCGCGCCACCTGACGCGGCGCTCAGGAGGCGGTTTCGAACAGGGCCAGTTGGCGAAGGATATCGCGGCCCTGGACGCCGCCTGCAAGCGCGCCGGTCGTGACTCCCACCGCGCTGACGAAGCCGGCGAGCCGCAGTTTGTCGCCGAAATCCGCGTGCGCGATTTTCAGCGTCGGCAAGGTGTAAGCGAGTTCGTGCGGCATCACGAGCACCTCGAGCGCGAGGCTGAACAGGATCAGCATCACATAAAGCCCGATCATCCCGAGGAGGATGGTCGTGAAGATCACCACGTTCGCGAGCGCCAGGTGCCGCGGAAGCCGCGTCGTCTCCTTGCGCGGGAGGAACAGGTTGAGCGCGAAGCTTAGATAAATGGTCGTCGCGGCGATCGTCAGCAGCGAATAGATTTCTGACGTGCGGTTCGCCATGTGCAGCCCGGCGTCCCACATCTCGGCGGTGAAGACGAGCACGAACACCGGCGCAACCGCCGCCGCGGCGAGACCGGACAGCTTCAGCGGCAGGAACAAGGCGCGGTTTCTCGACAGCGCGCGAAGCAGCATTTTCGGATCGAAGAAGATGCTGCGGATGTGCGCCCAAAGCTCCGACATCGGCCCGGTCACATGATAGGCAGGCTCGATCAGCCGGCCTGCGAGCACCTTGATCTGTTCGGGCGGCACATAGCGCTCGGCCTTCTTCCGTCCTGGCTCGTTGCTGAAGTGCGCCATCGCGCCGCTCGGCGTCTCCTTCGCGCCGAGCACGCGGCCGATCAGGTTGAGGAGCAGAGTCGCGGCGTTCCAGCGCACCGACGGCGCATCGAGCGGCAGGTCGGTCGTCTTCCCTTGCTTGCGCAGCTGGCGCGTCGAAAGGACGCAGATGCGGGTCAGCGGCGAGGCGACGCCCGACGTGATCCGATGCATGTGCGACAGCAGGGGCGCGTCGGTGACGACGACCATCAGGTCGAGCGAGTTCTCGGCAAGCTGGAGGCTCGCCTGCGCGACGAAATCGGCCCCCGTCTGCTTCTCATCTGCCTGGAGCTTCACGTCCTCGGTCTGGCGGAATCGCCACCGGCGGTTGGTTGCTTCCTCGAGCGGCTTCTGCACGTCCTTCATGAGCCGCGAAGCGAATTCGTGGAGGTCTTCGCCGCCCGGCGCAGGAGCGACGATCACGCCGACCTCGACCTCGCGGCCCTGCCTCGCATCCATGAATTTCTCCGTCATCGTTTCGACGGAGAATCGAGCCAGAACCGCAACCGGTTCCGACAATCGACCGCAATAGCTAGCCTTCGATCACCACTTTCGTACCGATCTTGGTCAATCCGTAGAGCCTCTCGGCGAACTTCATCGGCAAATGGATGCAGCCGTGGCTCTCCGGATATCCGGGCGTTCCGCCGCCGTGGAGCGCGATCCCGTATTCGTCGATCCGCTCCATCCAGGGCATCGGCGCATTGTCGTATTTCTTCGACCGGTAGAACGGCCGCTTCTCGAGGATCGACCATTCGCCGAGCGGCGTGATGTGCCCCTGCTTGGCGGTCGACACGGTCGAGGCGCCGACCAGGCTGTCGCCGCGGTAGACGTAGGCCATTTGCGTGAGGCGATCGATCACGACGCGCGTCACGCCGTCGGGAATCGCGCTCGCCCACACATATTGACCGGGCTTGAGGCCGACCTTCCCGAATTCGGCAACCATGTCGCGGTGCGCCTTGGGCGCATTGCCCAGCGTCCACAGGTACGGAATTGCGCTCTCGGCCTTTGGCGGCGGCGGCGCCTCGGCAAGCTTCGGCTTCGGCGCCGTCGAGCAGCCGGCGACCAGCACCGTCGCTGCCGCCGCCATGATCCATTGAGTCGCGCGTCGCATGAATGTCGAACAGCCCAAGCCGAGGATTGCGTCAATCCTTTGGTAAACAGCAGTTTAGCGGTTAACCGCCGGACCGCTCTGAAGCAAAATGCGGAAGCGCGACTGAACGATCCGGCTCGAAGGCGATTTGATCAGCAATGAATCGGTTGGCCACCTTCCGCTCGCTCCGCGTGTTCAACTATCGCGTGTGGTCGGCCGGCGCACTCGTCTCCAACGTCGGCACATGGATGCAGCGGACGGCGCAGGACTGGCTCGTGCTGACCGAGCTGACTCACAACAATGCCTCGGCGGTCGGCGTCGTCATGGCCCTTCAGTTCGGTCCGCAGCTCTTGCTGCTCCCGTGGACCGGCTTTGCCGCGGATCATTACAACCAGCGCAAGCTGCTGATGGCCACGCAGGCCGCGATGGGCGTGCTCGCGCTCGGCCTTGGAATCCTCACCATCACCGGGATCGTCCGGCTGTGGCAGGTCTATGTCTTCGCCTTCCTGTTCGGCTGCGCCTCGGCATTCGACGCGCCCGCGCGCCAGACGTTCGTCGGAGAGCTCGTGGGCGACACCGACCTGCCGAACGCGGTCGCGCTGAACTCGACCTCGTTCAACGCCGCACGCATGGTCGGACCGGCAGTCGCTGGTCTGGTCATCGCTTCGGTCGGCACCGGCTGGGCCTTCCTCGTGAACGGAATCTCGTTCGTCGCGGTCCTGATCTCGCTCCGGTTCCTGCGCGTGTCGGAACTGCACTCGAAAGCGCGCGCACGGCGGACACAGGGCAGCCTGACCGAAGGCTTCCGCTACGTCTGGGGCCGCAACGACCTGCGCACCGCGCTCATCATGCTGTTCCTGATCGGCACCTTCGGGTTCAACTTCCCGATCTTCGTCTCGACCATGGCGGTTCGCGTGTTTCACTCCGGAGCGCGCGGCTACGGGCTGCTGTCGTCGATCATGGCCGTGGGGACGATGTCCGGCGCGCTGCTCGGCGCCGGCCGCGCGCAGCCGAGGTTCCTCTATCTGCTCTACGGGGCTGCAGTATTCGGAATCGGCTTCCTGCTTGCAGCCATCGCCCCCACTTACTGGCTGTTCGGCGCGGCGCTCGTGGTCATCGGCGCAGCCGCACTGACCTTCACCAACACCAGCAACAGCCTGATGCAGCTGTCGACCGAGCCGGCGATGCGCGGCCGGGTCATGGCATTGAGGCTCGCGGTCGTCCTCGGCGGCACGCCGATCGGCGCGCCGATCGTCGGCTGGATTGCCGACGCCGCAGGCCCGCGCTGGGCGCTCGGCGTGGGAGCATTCGCGGGCCTCTCCGCCGCGGCCGCCGGCTTCTACGCCCGATCGAAGCTTGCCGTCCGCACCGTCAATCGCTCGCGCGGCAACGCCAGGAAGCTCCCGCCGGCGGCTGAAGGGCCCGCGGCCGGCGAATTCTAGCGCGCCGCGAGGCTGCTCCCCGGCTTCACTCCATCGATTGTGGACGGCGGTTTGGAGAACGGCAGTAGATTCCGCGACGTCAGACGGTAAGAATATTTGTTCGATCGGGGGGACCACATGAAAGCACTTCGTCTCGTCACCGCGCTGCTGCTCGGCAGCGCAGCAATTCCGGCCGCGCAGGCAAGCATTCCGCGCTTCCCGCAGCCGTTCGGCAACAACATCGTGTTCGTCGCCGACGGTAATATCTGGATGGTGTCGAAGACCGGCGGCACCGCGCTTCGGCTGACCAGCGCGCAGGGACAGGACATGTTTCCGCGCGTTTCCCCCGACGGGCGCTGGATCGCCTACACCGAGGCGAGCAAGGCCGGAACCGACCTGTGGGTGATCCCGACCAGCGGCGGCGCCGCGCGGCGGCTGACCTATCACCCGGCAACCGAGGAAGGCACCGGCGGCCGCCACGGTCCCGACAACATGGTCGTCACCTGGACTCCGGACTCCAAATACATCGTCTATCTGTCCAAGCGCGACGCCTGGAACGGCTGGATCCAGAACATGTACAAGGTTCCGGTCGAAGGCGGCCTGCCGAGCCCGATGCCGATCGACAGCGCCGTCGGCCTCGCGACCTTCTCGCCCGACGGGCAGAGCATCGCCTACAACCGAATCTTCCGCAATTTCCGCACCTGGAAGCGCTACAACGGCGGCCTCGCGCAGGACGTGTACACCTACAATTTCGCGACGCGGAAGCTCGACCGGATCACCAACTGGTCGGGCGAGGATACGTCGCCGATGTGGTACGGGCGCAAAATCTATTACCTCTCCGACCGGGACTCCAACCGTCGCGCCAACATCTGGGTGCACGACCTCGACAGCGGGCAGGACAAGGAAGTCACCCATTTCGCCGATTACGACATCGACTTCCCGGCGCTCGGCGGCGACGCGATTTCATTCCAGGACGGCGGCAAGCTCTATCTGCTGAGCCTTCCCGACGAGCAGGTGCGCGAAGTGCCGGTTTCGCTTCCCGACGACAATTTGCGCACGCGGGCGCATGTCGTTGCCGCCAAGGACTCGCTGCGCGCGAACGATCCGGCCGGGCAGACCGATTTTGCGCTCGCGCCCAACGGCAACCGCACCTTGTTCTCCGCGCGCGGGGACATTTTCTCCGTACCGACCGAGCATGGCGCGACGCGCGACCTGACCGGGACTCAAGCGGTCGACGAGGACCACCCCGCATGGTCGCCCGACGGCCGCTGGATCGCCTACACGACCGACGTGGGCGGCGGTCAGCAGGTCGCGATCCGGCCTGCCGAGGGCGGTCCCGAGCATGTGCTGACCGCATTCAAGACAGGCTATTTCTACGGTCCGGTGTGGTCGCCCGACGGCAGGACGCTCGCGTTCAGCGACGGCGAGCACCGGCTGTGGATCGTCCCCGCCGCCGGCGGCGCTCCGAAGATGGTCGCGCAGGACAAGGTCAACGAGATCCACGACCAGAGCTTCTCGCCCGACGGGCGCTGGCTGGCGTTCACGATGATCGCGCACGGCGACCGCCGGAACATCTTCCTTTATGCGATCCCGACCGGCACGCTGACCGAGCTCGGCCGCGGCGACAACGTCAACATCGCACCGATCTGGTCGCCCGACGGCAAGTATCTCTATTTCCTGTCGTCGCGGAACGAGAACATGGTCGTCCCGGACGTCGACTTCGATTTCGCCGAGCTCAAGTCGATGGGCATCTACGCGATCCCGCTCGCCAGGGACACGCCGTCGGCAGTCGCGCCGCGCTCCGACGAAGGCGCGGTCGACAGCGCCGAGGATGAGGACAGCGACAAGGATTCCGACGACAAGGATTCGGGCGACAAGGGCAAGGCCCCTGTGGGACCGATCCCGCCGATCAGGATCGACCTCGACGGGATGATGGACCGGGTCGCCGCGCTCCCGATCAAGGCGGCCAACATTACCGGCTTCGACGTTCGCCGGGGGCACATCTTCTATCTCTCGTCACCGGTGAACACGCTGACCGGCCCGCTGCCGGGCGAAACGTCGTCGCTGCACGTGTTCGACCTCAAGACGCGCAAGGACGAGGTGGTTGCCGACAATGTCGACTCTTATTCGCTGTCCGCGGACGGCAAGCGGGTGCTGATCCAGCACAAGGACGATTTCAAGGTCGTCGACGCGAAGAAGGACGCGATGAAGGACGAGGACAGCGTCAAGGACCTCGACCTCGGTCACATGCGCCTGCTCGTGCAGCCGCGCGCCGAATGGGCGGAGATGTTCGACAATGCGTGGCGGCTCGAGCGCGATATGTTCTTCAACCCGAAAATGAACGACGTCGACTGGCAAGCGGTCCACGACAAATATGCTGCGCTCGTGCCCGAGGTGGGGTCGCGCGAGGACCTCAATTATCTGATCGGCGAGATGATCGGCGAGCTGTCCAATTCGCACACCTATGTCGGCGGCGGCGACGACGGCGACACCCAGCCCGACGTGCACCCGGGCGAGCTCGGCGCCGACCTGGTGATCGATCCGGGCTCGGGCCGCTACCGCATCGCGAAAATCTATCCGGGCGACAACAGCCGGCCCGAATACAGGAGCCCGCTATCCGAGGCCGGCGTCGCGGTCGCCGAAGGAGATTATCTGCTCGCGATCAACGGCGTCGAGCTGAGGGCGCCGACCGATCCCGACGCGCTTCTCGAAACCAGCGACACGGATACGCCGGTCGAGCTCGCGATCGCTGCGACTCCGAACGGACCGCGGCATCTGGTGCGGGTCAAGCCGATCGGCGGCGAGCTCAGTCTGCGCGAAGCGGCGTGGATCGAGCACAATCGCGAAACGGTCGACCGGCTCTCGGGCGGGCGCATCGGCTATGTCTATCTCTCGGACATGGGTGCGCTCGGGCTGCAGCAGTTCATGCGCCAGTTCTATGCGCAGACCAACAAGGACGCGATGATCGTCGACGATCGCTGGAACGGCGGCGGCTTCATCGCACCCTACCCGCTCGAGCGCCTTCGCCGCGTGCTCGCCTCGCTCGACGTCAACCGCGAGCGCGGGGTCAGCACCGAGCCGCAGAACCTCGTCAACGGACCCAAGGTCGCGCTGCTCAACCACTGGTCGGCGTCCGACGGCGACATTTTCCCCTGGCTGTTCAAGAAATACGGCCTGGGCGAGCTGATCGGCACCCGCTCGTGGGGCGGCGTGCGCGGCATCCGCGGCGACTGGCAGCTGATGGACGGCGGCTACATCACCATCCCGGAAGAGGCGATGTACGGCGACAACGGCGAATGGCTGATCGAGAATCACGGGGTCGAGCCCGACATCGTCGTCGAGGACGAGCCTGCCGACCTGCTCGCCGGTCATGACAAGCAGCTCGAGACCGGAGTCGCGGTGTTGATGCAGAAGCTCCAGGGCAAGCCGGGCGGACCGCCGGCGCCGCCCCCGCTGTCGCCGCCCTACCCACCGTCGGGAATCGTCGCGCCGCAGCCCTGATCGTGCCGCGAACCGGCTATCCGACCGTATCGAAGACGAACCACCAATCGGCGATCAGGTAAGCGACGGTGAAGATCGCCAACGCCGCATGATAGCGCTCGCTCCGGGTGCGCATCGCGATCAGCATCAGCACGGAAAGCCCGACGATCGCGGCGAGATAGGACGGGCCAAGCGAGCGGAAATGGGCGACGCCCTTCAGCAAGGTGTCGGCGACGTCCACGAGCTGCCCGACGACAAGCAGCCCGAAGAACCAGCCGCGCCGTGAGTAGAAATAGTCCTTGAACCCGGCATAGCCTTCGAGGTCGCGAGGGAACAGCAGCGCGCACCAGAGATAGATCAGCACGGCGTAAGCGAGCACGAACAGGTAGAGCGTGAACGTCCACCGCACCGTCTGCGACAGCGGAAATTCGGTCCACCACCAGAAGATCGCGCGAAGGAAGATCGCCGCTACCCACAGCAGGTGAACCCAATAGACCTTCACCCTGCCCGGATGCTGGATGAGCCGGCCGACGCCCTGAAGCAGATGCGCGATGCCGAGCCCGATGATCACCGAGGCCAGCACCATCACATAATTGAACATCTCCATGCCCGCCCCCGATCGCGTTAGAGGATGCGCCAACCCGCTCGCCGCCGGTTGCGAAGCTCGCGAAAAGCTACTTCGCCGCTTCGAGCAGCTCGACTCCGCTCAGCCGCGCGAACTTGCGATCGAACGTGACGGTCTTGGCCGAACCCAGGCGCAATCCGACTTCATGCAGGATCGAGTCGATAAGACCCGAGTGCGGCAAGGCCAATGCCGCCTCGACGGCCTCCGCTTCTTCGAAGATCAGCTGTTCGACCCGCGTCAGTTCGAGCACGATCGATTTGATCTCTTCGCGCGATCGGCGATAACCTCGTCGCAGGACCCAGCGTAGTTCGGCAAGAGCGGCTACGGTGATGAGTCCCGGCTCCTCCGGTGTCAGCTCTTCCTCCAGCAGCCGACGCGCGCGCTCTGCGTGGATCGGGTCGTCACGAACAATATACCGGATGAGGACGTTCGAATCGATCGTGGTCACGAAATGGAACGCTCGAATTCTTCCATGACTGCGGCGCCGATCGCCTCGTCCATTTCCTCGATCGTCAGCGGCGGACCGTCATACTTTACGATCCCATACAGTTTTCGAATGTCGCCGGTCTTGGGACGGATCACCGTTTCGCCGGCCTTGTTCTCGATGAAGTCGATCTTGGACCCCGCGTGCAGCCGCAGCTTCTTCCGAACCGCGGCCGGGATCGTCACCTGACCCTTGGATGTCATCGTCGCCGTCGCCATGCTCCTTACATACGGTAAGGAAACGCGCTTTTCAATGCGCCTCCCGGCTTCCGCCCGGAGATTACGGCGAGCGTCGCGGGCAACCTGCCGGCGATCAGTCGCGCGATGCCGACAATCCGGCGAGAAGCGGAGCATAGGCTGCGAGCCTCCGGGCCACGAATTCGGTGAAGAGCCGCACGCGCTTGGTCTTGCGCGTCTCGCCCTGGGTAAGAAGCCAGAGCGCTCCGTACAGGTGCAGGTCGGTGCCGGGCACCCTCGCCAGCAGCGGATCGGGATCTCCGACGAAGCACGGCAGCGTCGTGATGCCGAGGCCTTGCCGCACGGCGGCGAGTTGCGCCTCGGCGTCGGTGACTCTGAAGGGACTCTCGGCGGTCCGAACCTCGCCTTCGCTGGCCCAGTCCGGGATGCCATGACTGCTGATGACGACCCACCGGATGGGATCGGACGCGCCCGATCGCCACCCGGCCAGCCGATCGCGCGAGATGTAGGCGCCGCCGAACAGCTCCGGTCCCTTCAGCCCGTGAAGATTGAGCGGCAAGGTCTTGCGGTCGTAAACGACGCGGATCGCGACATCCGCGTCCCGGTTGGTCAGGTTCGCGAGCGCACCGGACGATGAGATTTCCATCTCGATATCGGGGTGCAGACGCGCGAAATCGGCGAAGTCGGGCATGAGCAGGTGCGTCGCGAGCGGTGGCGCCAGCGTCACCCGCAGCAGCCCGCGCACGCTTTGGTCGCGTCCGAAGACGCGCGTCTCCAGCTTGTGGGACGAGGCTTCCATCTCGTCCGCGAACTCGAGGACCTCCTCGCCCGCAGCCGTTGGCCGGTAGCCCGAAGGCAGCTTTTCGAACATCTGCACCCCGAGGCGTTCCTCGAGCTGGGCGACGCGTCGCAGCACGGTCGAGTGATTCACCCCGAGCCGCTCGGCGGCAGCCCGCACCGACCCATTACGCGCGACCGCAAGAAAGTAGCGAACGTCGTCCCACTCGATCACGGTGCAGCCCAGCACCGCTCGGGCGCCCGATTCCGAAGCGTCTCTCCCGAGAACATCTGAAGCTCTTAGCCCAGCTGGTGCGATTTTGCACCAGAGATGTGCGAACTTCCGCACTGAACAGCCGACGCGACCGGTCCCATTTTCATCCTGGACGCCACCCCGGACGAACGCTGGGGCAGCTGAAAGGAGAAAGTCATGGGAAAGCTCGAGGGTAAGGTTGCAGTCGTGACAGGTGGCGCTACCGGCATCGGCCGCGCCGCAGCAAAGCGCTTCATCGAGGAGGGCGCGTTCGTCTTCATTTTCGGCCGCCGCCAGGAAGCGCTCGACGCCGCTGTGGCCGAACTCGGGCCCAATGCGCGCGCGATGAATGGCTCGGTCTCTAACCAGGCCGACCTCGACCGCCTGTACGCGGCGGTGCAGGCCGAGCGCGATACGCTCGACATCCTCTTCGCCAATGCCGGGACCGGAAGCGTCCTTCCGCTCGGCAAGATCACCGTCGAGCAGATCGACGAAACCTTCGACACCAATGTGAAGGGCACGATCTTCACCGTCCAGAAGGCGCTGCCGCTGATGGCCGAGGGCGGCTCGATCATTCTGACCGGATCGAGCGCCGGCACCACCGGAGCGCCCGCATTCAGCGCCTACAGCGCGAGCAAGGCGGCAGTGCGCAACCTCGCGCGCTCCTGGGCGGAGGACCTGAAAGGCAGCGGCATCCGGGTAAACGTGCTGTCGCCCGGGCCGACGGCCACCGAACTCGCGAAGGAAGCCGTGGGCGAGGAGGGCGTGAAGGCCTTTGCCGCGGTCAATCCGCTCCAGCGCATGGCCGATCCGGCGGAGATCGGAGCGGCTGCTGCTTTTCTCGCATCGCCGGACAGCAGCTTCATGACCGGCAGCGAGGTCGCCGTTGACGGCGGGCTCGCGCAAATCTGACGCGCCGCGCCCACCGGAGCGCTCCTTTCCATCAGTCCACCCATCGGAGAAGTATCATGAGCTACGCAATCATCGGGTTCGGCTCGGTAGGCCAGGCCCTCGCGCGCGCCTTCGCCCGTAAAGACATCGACGTGACCGTCGCGAGCCGCCGCCCGCCCGAGACGCTGGCGCCGCAGGCCCGGGCGATCGGACCCACGGTCGTCGCCAGGCCGCTGGGGGATGCGCTCGAGGCCGACACGATCATCCTCGCGGTCCCGTTCGGGGAGCATGGCGCAGTCGCGAAGGCCCTGCCGAGCTGGGAAGGCAAGACGATCATCGACGCGACGAACGCATTTGGCGTTCCCGTTGAAGAGCTCGACGGCCTCCCCTCCTCCGCGGTCGTCGCAAAGGCGTTCACCGGCGCTAGGCTCGTCAAAGGGTTCAATCACCTGGCTGCGGCCACGCTCGCTTCCGATCCGGTCGTCGACGGCGCGCACCGGGTCGTCTTCCTGTCGAGCGACGACGAGGAGGCGATCGTTCCCGTTGCCGCCCTGGCCAAGCAACTCGGGTTCGCACCCGTCAATCTTGGAAAGCTCAACGAAGGTGGCGCGCTAGTGCACGCGCGCGGCCGCACCTGGGGCCGGCTCATCTTCCAGGATGTGTTCAAGAAGGAGCAGTAATCGGCCGCCCCCATCACTCCCACTCGATCGTGCCGGGCGGCTTCGATGTGTAGTCGTAGACCACGCGGTTGATGCCCTGGACTTCGTTGACGATGCGGGTTGCGACGCGGCTCAGGAACTCGGGCGCGAACGGGTAGATGTCGGCGGTCATGCCGTCGACGCTGGTGACCGCGCGAAGCGCGCAGACGTAATCGTAGGTGCGGTAATCGCCCATGACGCCGACGGTCCGCACCGGCAGAAGCACCGCGAACGCCTGCCAGATCGCATCGTAGAGCCCGGCGTTGCGGATCTCATCGAGGTAGATCGCGTCGGCTTTCCTCAGGATGTCGCACTTCTCGCGGGTGACCTCGCCCGGGATGCGGATGGCGAGGCCTGGGCCCGGAAACGGGTGCCGCTGGACGAAGGCTTCGGGCAGGCCGAGCTCGCGCCCGAGTGCGCGCACCTCGTCCTTGAACAATTAGCGCAGCGGCTCGACCAGCTTCATGTTCATCCGCTCAGGGAGACCGCCGACGTTGTGATGGCTCTTGATCGTCACCGACGGGCCGCCGGTGAAGCTCACGCTCTCGATCACGTCGGGATAGAGCGGACCCTGCGCCAGGAAATCGGCACCGCCGATCTTCTTCGCCTCGGCCTCGAACACGTTGATGAACTCGGCGCCGATGAACTTGCGCGTCGCTTCGGGATCGGTGACGCCGCTCAGCCCGCCGAGGAAGTCCTCCCCCGCGTCCACATGCACCAGCGGGATGTTGTAGCTGTTGCGGAACAGGCTCACGACCTGCT
>JAICXO010000090.1 GCA_025980335.1 Sphingomonas sp.
CGCCTGCAGGTGCGAGAAACCCGTGGGTCTAATCTTGCAGCGGTACGGGCGGTTGGTCCCGTCGGCGACGAGATAGACGCCGAGCTCGCCCTTGGGGCTTTCGGTCCCGACGTAAACTTCGCCCGCGGGCACGTGATAGCCTTCGGTGTAGAGCTTGAAGTGATGGATGAGGGCTTCCATCGAGGTCTTCATCGTCGAGCGCATCGGCGGGAAGACCTTGTCGTCGGCGCCGACAGGCCCCGGCGGAAGTTCCTTCAGGCACTGGCGCGCGATCTTCCAGCTCTGACGAACCTCCTCGACCCGGACCATGAAGCGGTCGTAGCAGTCGCCGGTGCTGCCGACCGGCACTTCGAAGTCCATCCGGTCATACACTTCGTACGGCTGCGCCTTGCGCAGGTCCCACGCGATTCCCGAGGCGCGGATCATCGGGCCGGAGAAGCCCCACGCGATCGCATCGTCCCTGTGGACGGTGCCGATGTCAACGTTGCGCTGCTTGAAGATGCGGTTGTCCGCGACGAGCGCGATCGCGTCCTCGAAAATCTGCATGCGGTTGTCGAGGAACTCGCCGATCTTGTTGAGAACGGCGGGCGGGATGTCCTCGCGGACCCCGCCGACCCGGAAGTAGTTGGCGTGCATTCGCGCGCCTGACACATGCTCGTAGATCTGCATCAGGTCCTCGCGGACCTCGAACAGCCACAGGTTCGGCGTCATCGCGCCGACGTCCATGATGTGGCTGCCGAGATTGAGCATGTGGTTCATGATGCGGGTCAGTTCCGCCATCATGGTCCGGATGTACTGCGCGCGAAGCGGCACCTCGAGCCCGAGCAGCTTCTCGATCGCGAGCACGAACCCGTGCTCCATGCACATCGGCGAGCAGTAATCGAGACGGTCGAAATAGGGGATCGCCTGCGCATAGGTCTTGTATTCGATCAGCTTCTCGGTGCCGCGGTGGAGCAAACCGATGTGCGGGTCGACGCGCTCGACCACCTCGCCGTCGAGCTCGAGGATCAGCCGAAGCACGCCATGCGCCGCCGGGTGCTGCGGGCCGAAATTGATCGTGTAATTGTTGAGCTTCTCGTCGCCGGGCTCCGGCCCCGCGGGGTGGATCGTGCCCGGACGTCCGGAAAGCGGCGTGCCCTCGCCGCCCGCGCCCATCGTCACTTCGATCGTGCGGCTCACGCGGGCTCTCCGCCCTTGCGCGGCCTGCCGGTGCGCTTCGGCCGCGGTTCGGGTCCGTCGAGCGGCTTGATCACGTCCTGCTCGGCCTTCTTGGCGCGCGGCTTGCGCGCCTGCTTCTTCGCCTCTTCGTCGGCGGGCTTGCCCGCCCCGGTTTCGGCCGGTCCGTCCGTGGTCTTCGGGACAGTCGTGGTCGGCGGCACATTCTGCGGCGTCGGCGTGCCCGGCGCGGGTGCAGGCGACGGCGCACCCGGTCCCTCTCCAGTCGCCTTCTCGTCGCCGGGAAGATGATATTCCGGCCCTTCCCACGGCATCAGGAAGTCGAACGTGCGAAAGTCCTGCGGGAGCGAGACCGGCTCATAGATGACCCGCTTTTCGGCTTCCGAGTAGCGCATCTCGACGTGCCCGGTCAGGGGGAAGTCCTTTCGGAACGGGAATCCCTCGAACCCGTAGTCGGTCAGGATTCGCCTGAGGTCCGGATTTCCTTCGAAATAGATGCCGTACATGTCGAACGCCTCGCGCTCGAACCAGCCGACCACCGGCCACAGCGAGACGATGCTCGGCACAGGCGTGCGCTGGTCGGTCAAAACCTTGACGCGAATGCGCCGGTTCCTGGTCAGCGACAGCAAGTGGTAGTTGACCTCGAACCGCTCGGCCCGCTCCGGGTAATCCACGCCGGCGATGTCCATCAGCTGCTGATATTCGAGCCCCGGCGTGTCGCGCAGCGTCCGGCACACCTCGACGATGCTTTCCCGGCGCACGGTGAGCGTAATCTCGCCGACATGCTCGCTCGCTTCGATCAGCGCGTCGCCGAGCGCGGCCTTCGCCGCGTCGATGACGCCGTCGTCCGACGCGGTCCTCGGAACATGGGGAGCGAGCTGCACAGCCATCAGCGTTCCCCAAACCCGCTCATCCTGAGTAGCCATTGAGCTTGTCGAAATGGCGTATCGAAGCACGCACCCGTCCTTCGATACGCGGTCTTCGACAGGCTCAGCCCGCTACTCAGGATGAGCGGAAGAGGGGTTCCGACCAGCACTCCACTCACCGCTCGATCGTCCCTTCACGGCGGATTTTGCGCTGCAGCTGCATGATCCCGTAGAGCAGCGCCTCCGCGGTCGGCGGGCATCCCGGAACGTAGATGTCGACCGGGACGATCCGGTCGCATCCGCGCACGACCGAATAGCTGTAATGATAATAGCCGCCGCCGTTGGCGCAGCTTCCCATCGAGATGACGTAGCGCGGCTCGCTCATCTGGTCGTAGACCCGCCGCAGCGCCGGCGCCATCTTGTTGCACAGGGTGCCCGCGACGATCATCACATCCGACTGGCGCGGGCTCGCGCGCGGCGCAGCGCCAAATCTTTCAAGGTCATAGCGCGGCATATTCACATGAATCATCTCGACCGCGCAGCAGGCGAGGCCGAAGGTCATCCACCACAACGAGCCGGTCCGCGCCCAGGTGAACAGGTCCTCGGCGGTCGTGACCATGAACCCCTTTTCGTTCAGTGATTGCTGGACTTCGAGGAGCTTGGCCTTGTCGACTTCGCCGGGAACCAGGCCGGAAATACGCGCAAGCTCTTCCTCGCTCGGCATCCGGTCTTCGTTGGGGCGCAGCATCACTCCCATTCGAGCGCGCCTTTCTTCCATGCGTAAGCGAGCCCGAGGCCGAGCTCGATCAGGAAGACGATCATCGCCGCCCAGCCGGTCCATTTGGTGAAGTTGAGGCTGACCGCCCACGGGAACAGGAACGCGGCTTCGAGGTCGAAGACGATGAACAGGATGGCGACCAGGTAGAAGCGGACATCGAACTCGGCGCGCGCGTCCTCGAACGCCGGGAACCCGCACTCATATTCGCTGAGCTTCGCCGCATCGGGCTGGTGCACGCCCGTGAACCGCGCGACGACCATCGGCAGCACCACGAACGCCGTGGACAGGCCCAGGGCGATGATCAGGAACAAGAGGATCGGCAGGTAGCCTGCGGCAACGCTGGCCAAGGGATACTCCAAGGGCTCGGGACGAAAACTTGGCGGCGCTTTAGGACAGCAAGTTGCTCGTCGCAACCATCCGGGGCCTATCGCAGCGCTCCGGCGACGAGCTTCTGAAGCTTCGAGTGGATCGCCCCCGAGGCCGCAACATATTCGCGCCGATCGAACGACCGGTCCGCGCCGCGGTAATCGGTGACGAACCCACCCGCTTCCTTCACCAGCAGCACGCCGGCTGCCGTGTCCCACGGGTCGAGATCGTCCTCCCAGAAGCCGTCCATCCGGCCCGCAGCGACCCAGGCGAGGTCGAGCGCAGCCGAGCCGAAGCGCCGAACGCCGGAGACCTGCGGTCCGACCGCCGCATAGATTTTCGCCCATTTCGGGGCGTCGCCGCGTCCGCAGTGCGGGATTCCAGTGCCGATGATGGTCTCGGAGAGGTCCCGGCGCGCGGATACGCGTAACCGCGCATCCTGAAGCCAGGCGCCTCTGCCCTTCTCGGCCCAGAAGCTCTCGTCGGTGAGCGGCTGATAGACGAGCCCCTGGGTAATCTCCGTGCCGCCGCCCGGCTTCTTCTCCTCGACCGCGATGGAGATCGAGAAATGCGGGATGCCGTGGAGGAAGTTGGTGGTGCCGTCGAGGGGATCGACGATCCACCGCGGCTTGTCCGGATTGCCTTCGACCTCCCCGCCCTCCTCGAGCAGCATGCCCCAGTCGGGCCGCGCATTACGGAGCTCCTCGACGATCGTCTGCTCGGCGCGCTTGTCGGCCATCGAGACGAAGTCGGCCGGCCCCTTCCGGCTGACCTGGAGCTGCTCGACCTCGCCGAAGTCGCGCCGAAGCCGCGGCGCCGCCTTGCGCGCGGCGCGGGTCATCACGGTGATCAGGCCTGAATGAGCTACCATTTTGCTCCTAGCCCCTCTCCCGCTCGCGGGAGAGGGAGGGGCCCGTCCCCGCGAAGGCGGGGATGGGAGGGTGAGGGGTGTGGCAATGTGCATCGCTGCACACCCCTCACCCTGCCGCCTTCGGCGGCTTCCCTCTCCCGGTGACGGGAGAGGGGCTATAAGCTACTCCGCGCGCCTCACATACTCGCGGTTGTAAACGTCAACGACGATCCGCGTTCCGGCCGTGATGTGCGGCGGCACGAGCACCTTCACGCCGTTGTCGAGTACCGCGGGCTTGTAGCTCGAGCTTGCCGTCTGCCCCTTCACCACTGCATCCGCCTCGACGATCGTCGCTTCGACCTGGTCGGGAAGCTGAACGCTGATCGGCTTCTCGTTGTAGAGCTCCATCACGACCTCCATGCCGTCCTGAAGGAACTCGGCAGCGTCGCCGAGCAGGTCCTCGGGCAGCGAGACCTGGTCGTAGGTGTCCTTGTCCATGAACACGAGCATGTCGCCGTCGTGGTACAGGAACTGGAAGTCCTTGGTGTCGAGCCGCACGCGCTCGACCGTCTCGGCGGAGCGGAAGCGGACATTCGTCTTGCGGCCGTCGATGAGGTTCTTCATCTCGACCTGCATATAGGCGCCGCCCTTGCCCGGCTGGGTGTGCTGGATCTTCACCGCGCGCCAGATACCGCCTTCATATTCGATGATGTTGCCGGGACGAATGTCCACGCCGCTGATTTTCATTGCCGTCTCTTGTGAGTGAAATGGGAAGGAGTTGCGGCGCCTTTAGATTGAGCCTCGAAAGGCGGCAAGTCAGCCGCGTGCGGCATCCAGCCTCGCGGCTGCTTGCGTGCTCAGCAATGGCGGTTCGCCCTTTTGCGGCAGCGTCTCGAACGCTGGCACGTCCTCGGGAATGACGACCCACGGGTGCTTGCTTCGAACGAAGAAGTGAGCGTCCGGTTTGACGCGCTCCGCCTCGTCGAGCGTCCCGACCCGAACGAACTTGATTCCGCTGCCGAACTCCGGGTGCTCCGCCCACAACAGTGTGCCGCATCCGCTGCAACGGCTCCCACCTTTGCCGGTCGACAGCTCGCCCGAAAGGATTTGAAGGCGATCGGTTTCGACCATTGCGTTCAGCGCAAAGGCGGAGCCGGTGATCTTCTGGCAATCGCGGCAATGGCAGCAGTTCACGAATATCGGATCGCCGCTCATCCGATAGCGCACCGCGCCGCACTCGCATCCGCCTTCGCTCATCGCGGGCAATTAGGCGCTAGTCTTTCTTCCCGGCAAGCAGCGGATACGGGTTGATCGGCGTCCCCTGCCACCAGCGCTCTCCGGCGGCCATCGAATTGATCGCGAAATGGAGGTGCGGGGCCGATGCGACCGCGTCGCCGGTGTGGTCGACGAACGCAATCACCTGGCCCCGCTTCACATGCTGCCCTTCAGCGAGCCCCGGCGCATAGCGCTGCAGATGGGCGTAATAATACATCCATTTGGGATCCGCGGCCCGCTCGTAAATCGTGATTCCCCCGCCGCCGTGGCTGAAGAACAATTTCTCGATCGTCCCGTCGCCGGCGGCGATTACCGGCGTCCCCTCGGCGGCCATGATGTCGATGGCGTCATGACGTCGTCCTGCCGAACGCGCCGAATCGAACGTGTCGACGAGGTCGCTTGCCTTCACGCCGACGACCGGAATCGCGAGCCCCGCGGGCCCGACGACCACCTGCTGCGCGATCTCGACCGGCGGCGCCTTCTCGGGTTCGACCGCGACGATGTTCCCTTTCCGCGCGACCTGCGCGCGGGGCGAAGGCACGAAATTGTAGAACCAGATCCAGAAGGCACTCACGACCACCGCGGTAAAGACGGCCGTGAACAGGGCGGTGGCGGCGTACTTCAGCGCAACTCTCCGCAATGAGCGTTGTTGAGGTGCAACGATGCAACAGCCGTTGGTTTCCCTTCCTATCGTCACCCCGGCGAAAGCGGGGATCCCGCTTCCTTATGCGGTATCAAAGACGAACAGCGGGATTTCCGACTTCGCCGGAATGACGAATGGGTAAGCAAATACGCATCGGCTGCTCGGGCTGGGTCTACAAGCACTGGCGCGGGCTGTTCTATCCCGAGGGTCTCGCGCAGACGCGCTGGTTCGAGCGCTACGCCGAGGAATTCGACACGGTCGAAATCAACAACAGCTTCTACCACCTGCCCAAGCCCACGACGTTCGAGAAATGGCGCAAGCAGGCGCCGCCAGGATTCTGTTATGCGGTCAAGGCGAACCGCTACCTGACCCAGGCGAAGAAGCTGAAGGACTGCGAGGAGCCGCTCGAGCGGATGATGAGCGCGGTCCGGCACCTCGGCGAGCGGCTTGGCCCGATGCTCTACCAGCTCCCGCCGCGAATGAGCATCAACCTCGAGCGGCTCGAAAGCTTCCTGAAAATTCTGCCGCGCGACGTCACCAGCGTGTTCGAGTTCCGCAACACGAGCTGGTACGTGCCCGAGACCTATGCACTTCTGGACCGCTACGGCGCCGGGTTCGTCGTCCACGACATGCCGGGATCGACGAGCGAGCGGATCGCCGTCGGCGACACCGTCTATGTCCGCTTTCATGGCGGCGAGGGCAAATATTGGGGCCGCTATTCCGATGAGGGGCTGCTGTCCTGGACCGACTGGCTGATCGAGCAGACGGGCCAGGGCCGCTCCTGCTGGTGCTACTTCAACAATGACATCCACGGCCACGCGATCGAGGACGCGCGAACCTTGAAAGCGATGGTCCGGCAGATGAGCCGCTGACCGCCGGAGCTAATCCTCGTCCTCGGTCACGGCATTGTCGCGTTCTGCGATGCCGTCGCTGCCGGGTTCGCCATCGCCGTAATAGTCGATGTCGCTCTGTCCGCCGTGGCCCATGAACGTGTCTTCCGGATGGGCATTCTTCGGATCGTTATGGGGACTCGGATAGGCGCCGCCGCCCGACTGGCCACGATTGTCGTCCATGTCCGGGCGGCCTGCGCTCGGCGGCGTTTCCTCTTCCGCGATTTCCCTTCCCACGCCTCCGCTGCCGGAGGCCTGCATCGGTTCCTTGTCGTCAGCCATCGCCTGCTCCTTCGATCCGAAAACCGATGGGGAGTGCCCGCCGTTCCGGCTCAGGCGGCAAGCACGTCGGCGAACGCACGCACCGCTGCAGACGGATCGTCATTGCCCCACACCGCCTGGCAGACGGCGAGGAAGTCGGCGCCGGCATCCACCAGCGGTCGGCCATTCTCCGGGGTGATGCCGCCGATCGCCACGCAGGGAAGCTCGAACAGCGTCGACCACCAGCTCAGGATCGATGGGTCGGGACGGTAGTGCGACGGCTTGGTCGTGGTCGGGTAGAAAGCGCCGAACGCGACATAATCTGCCCCGGCCTCCCCCGCTTCCATCGCCAGGTGGCGGCTATCATGGCAAGTCTTGCCGATCTGTGCCGACGGCCCGAGCACTGCCCGCGCCTCGCGAACGTCGCCGTCGCTCTGGCCGAGGTGGACGCCGTCGGCGCCGAGGCGCTTCGCCAGCGCAATGCTGTCGTTGACGATGAACGCCACCTCCGCGTCGGCGCAGATGCGCTGCAGCGGCTCGGCGAGCCGCGCCAGCTCGTGCTCCGGCGTATCCTTGACCCGCAGCTGGAACGCGCTTGCGAGGCCGGGCTCGAGCGCCGCCTCGAGCCGCTCCGGGACCGTCCCTCCGACCCCCTGCGGGCTGATCAGGTAGAGCGCGCAGGACCCGCGCTCTCCGGGTCCGAATGCTTCCGCGAAGCTCTGCGCGACTTCGTCCACGATCAGGCGGGCACCGACGCGACCGAAGCGCTGTAGATTTCGTCGATCGCGCGGCCGAGCGTGGCATCGAACTGGGCGTCGGTCTGGTCGTGGCGCAGGTCGGACAGCAAGGCGCGGCTGAAGCTCGCAATCATGCCTGGGTTCTTGGCCAGCTCGCGGCACGCTTCCTGGCGGCTGAACCCTCCGGAAAGCGCAACCACCCGAAGCACCTTGGGATGATCGATCAGCGGCTTGAACAGGCCCGGCTTCGCCGGAATCGACAGCTTGAGCATCACACGCTGGCCGTCCGGCACGTCGTCGAGCTCCTCGAGGATTGCCGTCAGCAGCAGGTCGTCGCTCTCCGCCCGGTCAGGGCTTTTGATGTTCACCTCGGGCTCGATGATCGGCATCATTCCGTGCGCGAGCACCTGCTCGGCGAGCTGGAATTGCTGACTAACCGCCACAGCAATTCCGGCCGGATTGGCCTGGTTGATCACCGACCGTTCCTTGGTGCCGAAGACACCGAGCGCCTTCGCACGATCGAGCAGCGCGTCGAGTCCGGGGATCGGCTTCATCAGCTCGACGCCGTTCTCCTCGGGCTCCAGCCCCTTGTCGATTTTGATGAACGGGACAATCCCGCGGTCGATCAGCGCCTGCGGTGTCGGCTTGCCGCCGACTTCCCCGTCCATCGTCCGCTCGAACAGGATGGCGCCAATGACCTTGCCGCTCGAAAAGCAGGGCGAGGTGATAATCCGCGCGCGCATCTCGTGGATGAGGTCGAACATCTCCTCGTCGTTCGACCAGCTTCCCTCTTCGATTCCGTAACCCTTCAACGCCTTGGGCGTCGAGCCGCCCGACTGGTCGAGGGCGGCGATGAAGCCGTCCCCGCGTTCGATCTTGGCGGCCATTTCTGCGCGATTCATCGATCACCCCTCTGATCCAATGCCGCGACTCCGGGAAGCACGCGGCCTTCCATCCATTCGAGGAAGGCGCCGCCGGCGGTCGAGACGAAGGTGAAGTCCTGAGTCACCCCGGCGAGGTTGAGCGCAGCGACGGTATCTCCGCCTCCCGCCACGGAAACGAGCGAGCCTTCCTTGGTCAGCGCCGCCGCGGTTCTTGCGAGGGCGACCGTCGCGGCCTCGAACGGCGGCACCTCGAACGCGCCGAGGGGGCCGTTCCATACCAAAGTGCGGCAGGTCTTGAGCACGTCGGCGAGCGCCTCCACCGCGGCGGGACCGATGTCGAGGATCATCTCGTCGGGCCGGACCTCATGCACGTTGCAGATGCGCAAGCTCGGCGGATTGGGCTCGAGCGCCTTCGCCACGACCACGTCGTAGGGCAGGTGAACGGTGCAGCCGGCCTGCTCCGCACGGTCGAAGATATCGTTCGCCTCGCCGGTCAGCTCGTGCTCGCACAGCGACTTGCCGACGTCGACGCCGCGCGCGGCGAGGAACGTGTTGGCCATGCCGCCGCCGATGATCAAATGATCGACCTTGGTCACGAGATGGCCGAGCGCCGCGAGCTTGGTCGAGACCTTCGCGCCGCCGACCACGGCTGCGACCGGCCGCTCCGGATTGCCGAGCGCCCGCTCGAGCGCGTTCAGTTCGGCTTCCATCGCCCGCCCGGCGAAGCTCGGAAGGTAGTGCGTGACGCCCTCGGTCGAGGCGTGCGCGCGGTGCGCGGCCGAGAAGGCGTCGTCGACATAATAGTCGGCGAGCGCTGCCATCGCCCTTGCGAGCTGGGGATCGCTCTTCTCTTCGCCCGGGTGGAAGCGGGTGTTTTCGAGCACGCCGATGTTGCCCGGGAGCATCGTCGCGATCGCCCGCTCAGCTTCGGGCCCGCAGCAATCCTCGATGAACCGGACCGAGCGGCCCGCGAGCCGATGGATCGGAAGCACCAGCTGGGCCGTCGACATATCCGGGCGCTTTTCGCCCTTGGGCCGGCCGAAATGCGACAGAAGCAGGACGATTGCGCCCCGGTCGCTGAGTTCGAGCACCGTCGGCAGCATCGCACGGAGCCGCGTATCGTCGGTGACCTTGGCACCGTTCATCGGGACATTCAGGTCGACTCGAACGAGCACCTTCTTGCCGGTCAGATCTTCGGGCAGGTCGTCTAAGGTCTTGAAATCGCTCATTGCCCCGATCGAATGTTCGTCAATGTTCGCAGTAACGAAACGGCTCTCGCCGAGCGGTCGCCTCTCCGTCGCTCAAGTCCCCGATAAGCTGAAGTCGTCCGAATAGGACAGCCTTTTATCCGAGCTGCCCCATCGCATGTGCGGTATCGACCATCCGGTTCGAAAAGCCCCATTCGTTGTCGTACCAGCTGACGACCCGGACCAGCTTGCCGTCGAGCACCGCCGTTTCGAGGCTGTCCACGGTCGAGCTCGCCGAAGTGTGGACGATGTCGACCGAGACCAGA
>JAICXO010000034.1 GCA_025980335.1 Sphingomonas sp.
CGAGATGGGCCTTCCGATGGACAAGCACCATCACGAGGTCGCAGCCGCTCAGCATGAGCTCGGCCTGACCTACGGCGGCCTGGTCGAGACCGCCGACCGGATGCAGATCTACAAATATGTCGTGCACATGGTCGCTAACGCCTACGGCAAGACCGCGACCTTCATGCCCAAGCCGATCGCCAAGGATAACGGCAGCGGCATGCATACCCACATGTCGATCTGGAAGGGCGGCAAGCCGCTCTTCGCCGGCAACGGCTATGCCGGCCTGAGCGAGACGGCGCTCTACTTCATCGGTGGCGTGATCAAGCATGCGCGCGCGCTCAATGCCTTCACCAATCCCACGACGAACAGCTACAAAAGGCTGGTCCCCGGCTTCGAAGCGCCGGTGCTGCTGGCCTATTCGAGCCGCAACCGCTCCGCCTCGTGCCGTATTCCGTACGGCGCCGGCGAGAAAGCGAAGCGGGTAGAGTTCCGCTTCCCGGACGCGCTCGCCAACCCGTATCTCGCTTATGCGGCGCTTCTGATGGCCGGGCTCGACGGAATCCAGAACCGCATCCACCCGGGCGACCCGATGGACAAGAACCTGTACGACCTGCCGCCGCAGGAGCTGGTCAACGTGCCGACGGTGTGCGGGAGCCTCCGCGAGGCGCTGGTCAGCCTGTCCAACGACCGCGCCTTCCTGACCCGCGGCGACGTCTTCAGCGACGACCAGATCGACAGCTACATCGACCTCAAATGGGAAGAAGTGATGCGCTGGGAAACGACGCCCAGCCCGGTCGAATACGACATGTATTATTCGAGCTAGGTCCTACCTGCGCGCCTCGTCCGTGAGCACCTCCTGCCGCTCCTCGGCGATGATGCGATTGAGCCGCGCCTGGGCGGCCTGGAACTGCGGCGTCGAGCGGATGGAATCGAATGCCGAATAGTCGGATAGGTTTGAACTCGAGAACCCTCTCCAACCGTTGCCGATTGCCCGATCTATGATCTGAAGGGCACCGGCGCGATCACCCTTCACCGCAAGCAGTGAGGCGCGCTCGAAGTCCAGCAAGCCAACCGTGAGATCGGGATTTCCGATCGGCTCCGCTGTTTGACGCGCCAGCCAGTTCTCTTCGCAGCGTTCCATTCTTTCGGAATCGGCCGTTCGGCCGGCGAAACGGAGTGCTTGAACGAATTCGATATCGATCCACGGCAGCTGTGAGCAGAAATTCGCCCTGTACGCGGGTCGGCTGTCGTAGAGCGCCACCAGACGCGGCCAATCGCGCGACGACTGCAACGCGAATGTGGCAGCGTCCAGATCCTGGTCCGAAGCATCCCACACGGCTGGACCCGCTTTGCGAACCGTATCGAGCAGCTTCTGTCGCTGCCCCTGGTAGAGGAGGAGATAAAGACTCTCGGCTTTGCCGGGCTGCGCGACTTGCGATGCAAGGTCGTGAAGGCCCAATACGTTATATTCGTGGGAAAGCCGGAATCGGATCGGAAGGTCCGGGTCGAGGGCCAGAGCGGCGCGCAGGTGCATTATCATGCCGGAGAGATCGCCCTGCCGAGCCGAGATCGCCGAACGGAACCGTTCGGCCTGGGCCTTTGATCCGCCCCGGCTGACGAACTGGTCGACGGTCTTCGACGCATCGTCGATCCGCCCTGAGGCCGCGAGCGTCTCGACCAGCTTCTGAGTCGCCGGAGGCCACAGCGGCTCGATCTCCGCGGCGGCACGATATTGGTCCAATGCCTCAATGTTGCGGCCCAGGGCATTATAGGCGAGGCCGAGCCATACCCGTGCATCCCCGCGCGACGGATCGAGCGCGATCGCACGCTTGAACGCGGCGATCGCGGATTCCGGCGAAGACCAGAGACCGAGCGCGACATAGCCCTCGGGGGCTGCGGGAGCGAGGCGGATTGCGAGCTTGGCATGCGGCAGCGCAAGAGTGCGCGCCTGCTGAGTGACGATGTCGCCGACGTCCTCCCCCGAAAGCATCCACATCAGCTGCGCATAAAGCGCCTGCCCCGGCGCATAGTTCGGATCGAGAGCGATGACCTTTTGAGACAGCTGGAGCGCCTGTCGAAGCTGCGCCGGCTTCTGATCTCGGGTGAGTGCGCGAGCCGCAAGATACAGCTGGTAAGCATTGATGTCCGTGTTCTGGCCTGCGGTGCGCATTCCGCCCAGGCTGCCGCTGAGATGGTCGGCAACCGCGCGCGCGATGCGGTCCTGGGCGCCGAAGACATCGCTGAGCGCCCCCTGATATTCGTCGGCCCACAGCTCAGTGCCGTCCGAGGTTCGAACGAGGCGGACGTCCATCCGCAGCTGATTGCCCGCAGTGCGGGTGCTGCCCTCCAGAACGTGAGTGGCACCGAGCGCCTTGCGGAGCTTGCCAAGATCGTCGGGATGATCGCCGAACTGCCAGGACGAAATTTGGCCGAGCACGCGGATTTTCTGATCGCTGGCGAGCCGCGTCAGGATTTCCTCTGCCACGCCTTGCGAGAAATAGGCCTTGTCGTGCGCCGGCGAGAGGTCGGCGAACGGCATCACGGCCAACGCCGGCCTGGAGCTCGCGGCGCCCGGCCGGAAGAACAACAGGCCTGCGCCGGTCACGGCGACTGCGAAAAGCACCAGGACGGCGAGCGCGATTCCTCGGGGCGGACCGAACGACCGCTTGTGCTTGGGTTCGGAAGCGAGCCGCTCAACCTGGCCGTCGGCTGCCGGAGAAGCGGCCGCTTTCGCGCAAATTGCTTCGAAAAGCTTCTGGAGCGCAGGCGAACGGCCGCGGCCCTTCCATGCCGACAAGTCGATCGCCTGGAACTGCCGGAAGCCGAGCGGCGGCGGGTTCGAGTCGAGCGTCACCGGCACGAGCCGTCCGCTGTCGCGCCCGATCGCCGCTTCGTCGCGGACCCAGTGCGACTCGCGCGCGCTTTGCGACCAGGCGACGATCACCACGTCGGCGTCCGCCAGCGCGGATTCGATCTCGCCGGAGAATTCGGCGCCGCCGCCGATTCGCTCGTCCCACCAGACGCGGTGACCGGCCTGCTCGAGCGCCCGCGCAAGCGCGCGGATCCGCGCTGCGTCGTCACGCGCGTAGCTGAGAAAGACGCTCGCCAAGCTACTCACCCCCTCCGGCGCGGGGATGGTGTTACCGAAACCGCAGCAGCGCAAGGGCAAGTACCGCGCTCCACCTGCCTCGACTGGCACGAAGTAGGGCCGGCGGCGCGGGCGACGCCCCGTGGCAATCGGACGCTCGTCTATTCGTCATAGACTCTCGTTAAATTTCGGGTAACATCGCGCCTTTCGGGACGCCGGTGGAGGGAACCCTCCCACCTTCCCTTTCCCTCCATCGGCATCATCGTCTCCGCGTATTTCGCGGACCACATCGCGGCTTATTCCGCAGCGAACCGCGGCAACCCAATCTTGACTTCGACCGGGCGCACCCGTCCAAGGGCAACCCAGCCCGGAGGAGCGCGAGTTGCTGTTTGAGCGCCTGAACCACGCCAGGGCCTACGTCGCCGCGGATGGGCTCGGCCCGTTTCTCGTCCGGTCGGTTGCCGGGACGGGGGCGGTTCGAATCGCGACAATGTTCGTGAGCTTCCTGGTCGGCGTGCAGCTGGCGCGTGGGCTTGGCGTCGCTGGTTACGGCTATTACGGCATTGCGCTGTCGATCGTGACGATTGCGGGCGTTCCGGGCGAATTGGGCCTCCCACCGCTCGTTACGCGGGAGGTCGCCGCTGCGGATGCTCGCCGCGACTACGCTTATCTGTTCGGTGTGCTGCGCTGGGGCAAACGGATGGCTGCGCGGCTCTCGGTCGGGATGGCGTTCATCCTGCTCATTGCAGCGCTCTTGCTGCAAGAGGTCCACCCGTCTCCGCTCGTGCTTGCACTCGTCGCCGGCGCACCGGTGATTCCGTTCCTCGCGCTGGCGAAGATGAACGGCGGTGCGCTCCGCGGACTTCACCAGATCATTCGCGGACAGCTTCCGGCATTTCTCCTGAAGCCCGGCGCAATGTCGGTCCTGCTGTTTCTGATGTATCTGGCGGGATTGAAGCTGCAGCCGTGGACCGCGGTGGCACTCAATGCCGTGACCGCAGCGGGCGCCTGGATCGTTGCAGCGATCTGGCTCAGGCAACGCTTGCCCGAGCACGGCAATCTGGAGGAAGTGCGCGAGGGACGCCGCTGGATCTCGAGCATGGTGCCGATGGCGCTGACGCAAGGCATGCAGGTCCTGCAGCGGCAAGTTTCCGTTCTTCTTCTGGGCATTTTGCTATCGGCCACCGACGTTGGGTTGTTCCGAATCGCGACCGCAACGGCGGTGATGTTGTCCGCGCCGCAGACGATCATGCTGACCGTCGCCTCCCCGCTCATATCCCGCCTCGACGCGCAGCAGGACCACAGACGCTTGCAGACGCTCCTCACCCGGTGCGCTCAGGCGCAGTTCGCGGGCGTATTCCTCCTGTCGCTTCCGCTGTTCCTTGCTCCTCAGTGGATCCTCACGCTGGTGTATGGCCACGCGTACGCCGCAGCTGCCGACGTTCTGCGAATAATCCTTGTCGGCCAGCTGATCACGACCGGGTTCGGACTGAACGCGACCGTGTTGAACATGACCCGTCACGAACGCCGCGTCACACGGGCCATGACGATTGGCCTCGTCCTGAATGCCGGCACTTTCGCATTGCTCGTCCCCCTCTGGGGCCTCGAAGGCGCGGCAACGGGCTATGTCGTGTCTATCCTGGTGTGGAACATCATTGCGTGGTTCGATGCTCGACGGCTCGTCGGCGTCGACACGTCCATCGCGGGCCGGCACTGACGCGAGCTAAGGCTGCGGCGCCGGTACGTTTCCCAACGGTTCATACCCGAAGCGTTGCAGCCGGTCCCAATCAACACGGCGGTTTATGTCAGCTTCGAGCCCCGCAAGTGACTTCCGCCAGCGCTCCTCGCCATAGTGTCGACGGTACTCATCGAGGTCGCGTGACACGCGGTCTCGCTGAGGTCGCGGATGGCGTTCGGCAGCCTTCCTGAAAAAATCTGTTTCCTTGGTTGAGGCATTCAGCGGCTGGAACAGTTCGGCGGGCCGCGACAGCTCTCCCGAGAGATCATGAAAGACGGACTCCTGCTGCAGCACGAGGTCCTCGAAACGTACGAATCGGAACGGAAACCCCAGCCGCGAAAGTCGATCGGTGAAGCTCAGGTAGCTGTCGATCTTGGCTTCGTACAAGTCGAGCGGCGTCAGTCGCCGCCGCTGCAGTCGCTCACGCCTATTCGTCTGCCACTTGAAGTCCAGAAACCTCTCCAGCGTCGGCGGGAGAGCGCCGATCGACTGATAAGGATTCCGGAATAAGGAAAGCACCCAGGATGCGGGGTGGCGAACCATGATGACGACAAGCACCTCTTCGAATGGCGTGATGTCGTCGAAGTTCGTCGCGCAATGCTTCCAGGAATGCAGCGGGTCCTGTCCCCTGAAAATCCGGTCGAAGCACCATTCGCGCATGCGGTCGCCGATCACCCAACGTCGATGGGCTCGTCTCCAGGCGTGCAGATCGAGTTCCCGCTCGGTACCCGGCAGGCACTTGCTTGCGGAGTTCGAGGCTACGACCTGCGACAGCGCATTCGTGCCCGTGTTGCGTTCGCCGAAGATTTTAACCCACAATGCACCCATAGTTCGACTCACCCGAATGTCTCACCGACGCGGTGCAGCTGGCCGCTCCAACTCACACGAGAATACCGTTTGGAACAAATGGTGCAGCAGAAATCCCTTGAACTCCCCCGCGCGGCAGCGGCAGATCGGCCGGCGAAGCCGCGCGTCTGCATCGTTTACGCATTCAAGGGGATCAGCGGAGCATTCGTAGCCATCCAGCGGCAAGCCGAGGTTCTCGGCGATGAAGTCGACTTCACGCTGGTTCTGCCCAGAAGCAATCCGCTGTCCGACGAACAGCTCGCGCCGTTCCAGCGGGTGGTTCGGCTGCCGATGGTGCCGCTTCACCCCTCGTTTCCGGGCGCCTTCAAGTATTTTGCGACCTTGGTCTACAGCTCTGTGCTCATCCGGCTTCTGCTCAAGAAGGAGAAGTGCACGCGAGTGCAGATGAACTGTTTCACCTCCCATCACGGATCGATGCTGAGGCTGCTTGGCTATCGCGGACGCATCGTCACGTGGATCAGGAGCGACCCGTGCCGGGTCGGATGGACAGGCAGGGTTTCCCTTTCGCTTGCACGCCTGTCTTCGGACGCCATCGTCGCGGTTTCGGAATATGTTCGCCGGCTTCTCCCGAAGCCGGACGAAGCGCTGTTGATCTATGATCCGGCGCGAGACGTGCCGGTGATCGGGTCGAGCCCGGAGCCCAATCTCGTGCAACTGGCGAACTTCAGCTTCATGAAGGCGCAGGACTGTGCAATCAATGCGTTCCACCGCGTCAGCGAGCGGCACGCTGGCGCGCGGCTGATCTTTCATGGCTCTGCGCCCGGACGCGCAAAGACCAGAGCCAATTTCAAGGCGCTGAAGCAGCTTGCTTCGGAGGGCCAAGGAGCGCCCAGAATCAGCTTCGAGGGTTTCATCGACGTGACCGAAGCGCTCAAAGGCAAGCGCGCAGCGCTCATGGTGTCGCGTTGGGAGCCGTTCGGGCTCGCGTGCCAGGACGCGAGCGCCCATGGACTTCCGGTGATCGCGACGCGAAGCGGCGGACCGGAAGAAATGGTTGAAGATGGACGCACGGGGTTCCTGATCGACATAGACGACGTCGACGCATTGGCAGATCGCATGGACCGGCTGCTTTCCGATCCTGAACTTGCCCATCGGATGGGACAAGCAGGCGCCGAGCTCATGCGCACGCGCTTCCCTGTCGAGCGCTTCAGGGAGGAGATGCGCGAGGTGCTGGCGCTTTGACCGTTCCAGTGACTATGCTGGTCCCCGATCATCGCGCGTACCGGACCAAGTGAGCCGACGAGCCAATGGCCGACATGCCCAATCTCTTCATCGTCGGCGCACCCAAATGCGGGACCACCGCCTGGGTCGAGTATCTCGGGTCTCACCCTGACGTCTTCTTTCCCGAGCGGAAGGAGCCGAGCTATTTCTGCCCCGACCTTCTGCCGCAGCAGCGCGTCCAAACGCTCGAAGGCTATCTCGATCTGTTCGGCGGCAGCGGAGAAGCCGCGATCGTCGGGGAAGCCTCGCCGACCTATCTTCGATCCGAAGAAGCGCCGCGGCGGATTGCCGAGTTCAACCCGGCCGCGAAGATCCTGATCTTCTTGCGCGAGCAGGAGGATTTTCTCCCCTCGCTGCACAACCAGCTGGTGTTCAACGGCGAGGAGCCGATCGAGGATTTTGCAACCGCATGGCGCTTGTCGGGGAAGCGCGTTCGCGAGCAGGTCCCGGCAAGCTGCAACGATATCCGGCTGCTCGATTACAAGGCTGCCGGCCGGTTCAGCGAGCAGGTCGAACGCTATTTCGATCATTTCCCGCCCGGGCAAATCATGGTCATTCAGCTGCGCGACTGGGCTGCCGACCCGCGTAGCGCCTACCGCGCTATCCTGGACTTCCTCGGACTCCAGGACGACGGGCGGACGGACTTCGCGCGGGTCAACGAAGCACGGCAGCGCCGGACGAACGCGTTCGTGAAGCTGGTGAACAACCCTCCGCCGGGCGCGCTGGCTCTCGCCGGGCTGGTCAAGAAGCTGAGCGGCAAGTCCACGCTCGGGCTCGCGAAACGCCTGCGCGAGATCGGCACCCGACCAGGCTATTCGACGGCGGTGGACGAAGACCTGCGCCAGGAAATTCGCGACCTCTACGCCGAAGACAACCGGCGGCTGGAGCGCCGCCAATGGCGAGCGCCGACGCGAGAGATGCAGGAAGCATGAACGTCGTCCCGGCCGGCGTGCATGACCACGCGGCTGCTGCCGCCGGCGAGAAGCCGCTGGTCTGCATGGTCTATTCCTCCGCCGACTTCACTGGCGCGTTCGTCGCGATAAAGCGGCAAGCCGAGCTCATGCGGGACGAGGCCGATTGGCTGCTCGTCCTGCCAAGAGGCCATAATATCCCGGCGGATCAGCTCGATCCGTTTGCGCGCGTCGTCGAACTGCCGATTGTCGAAGGAAACCGCTCTCTCGCCACGGCTGTCCGGCATTCGGCGGCCCTGCTCACCACATCCCTCGCGCTTCGCCGGCTGCTGGCGCGGGAGCGGTGTCAGCGCGTTCAGATGAACTGCTTCACGCTGCAGCATGGCACGCTCCTGCGGCTGCTCGGCTTCAGGGGCCGGATTATCACCTGGGTCCGCAGCGATCCATCCAGGCTGCGGTTGATGGGCAGGCTCTCGCTCGAGCTCGCCAGACGCAGCGCCAATGCGGTGGTCGCCATTTCGGAATATGTCCGCGACCTGCTGCCGTTCCCGAGCGAGGCGGTGCTGGTCTACGATCCGGTTCGCGACGCGCCTTTCATCGGCGCGAGCGAAGAACCGGTGCTGGTCGTGCTCGGCAACTACATTCCGATGAAGGGTCAGGACCATGCGATCGCGGCCTTCCACCAGATTGCGGAGCGGCATCCGGCTGCGAAGCTCGTCTTCCATGGCAACCGGACGGCCGGCGATGCGGGCGCCGATTACTACGCGAACCTGCAGCGGCTCGCCGCGGCTGGCGCCGGCGCATCGCGGATCGAGTTCCGGGAGTTCGTTCCGCTGGAGGAAGGCCTCGCCGGCAAGCGCGCGGCACTGATGCCCTCGCGGTGGGAGCCGTTCGGCCTTGCGTGCCAGGACGCCGCTGTCCGGGGCCTGCCGGTGATCGCGACGCGCAGCGGCGGACCGGAAGAAATGGTCGAAGACGGACGGACCGGTTATTTGATCGGCATCGAGGATGTGCCCGCGCTCGCGGATCGCATGAACCGCCTCCTTGCCGATGCCGGCCTCGCGCGCTCGATGGGCAGCGCCGGCCGGGAGCTGATGCAGAAGCGCTTCCCCGCCGACCGGTTCAAGCAGCAGCTGTGCGAGCTTTTCGCCCTTTGAAATCACGACTGACGATTTGCTTCGTCGCCGGCGACCTTGCCGACGGCGGGGGCGTGAACCGCGTGGTGAGCGATCTCTCGGCGATCTTCGCAAAACAGCTTGGTGCCGATGTGACGGTGCTGTCGCTGGGCACCACGGGCGAGCCGACCTACCCGCTTTCCGATCGGGTGAAGCTCGAAGCGATAGCGGACGGGCGACCGATCGGCTGGCGCAAAGCGCTGTCGAGGCTCCGGCGTGACAAACCGGACGTGGTGATCGGATCGTGGACCCAGGCGAACTTCATCCTGATCCTCGGGCTCCTGCTCAGCGGAATCAGGGTGATCGCGGCCGAGCATACATCCTGGTATTTCCATCGGCGGCGCGTACGAGCGCTGCGCCGGCTGATTTATCCGCTCGCATGGCGCGTCACCGTGCTCAACCCGAGCGAGCTCGCGCATTACCGGAAGTATCTCGGCAACGTCCGGCTCATCCCCAATCCCGTGCCGCCGATGCCCCGCTCCACAGTCGGGAAGGGCGAGAAGCTGATTATCGCAATCGGCCATCTCGAACCGCGCAAGAACTTCTTCGATGCGATCCAGGCGATGGCGCTCTCTCGCCTCGAGGACGACGGATGGGAGCTGGCGATCATCGGGGCTGGACCCGAGGAGCAGCTGCTGAGAGATGCCATCGGGGCGGCCGGCCTGGAGCGCACGCACATCCACCCGCCCACATCCGACCTCGCATCCTGGTATAATCGGGCGTCGCTGACGCTGGTCACCGCGAAGCTCGAAGTCTTCTCGCTGGTGCTCGCCGAAGCCATGTCGGCCGGCGTCGTCCCGATTGCCTATACGACCGATGGGCCCTCGTTCATCCTCGACGGCTTCCGCGATCATCTGGTGCCCGTCGGCGATGTCGCCGCGATGGCCGAGCGGATGCGGGGCTTCGCGGCGGAGCCGATTGGCGATGCGCTACGCTCCAGCCTCGCCGCGTCGATCAACGAGCGCTTCTCGCCCGAGAGGATCGCCCGTGAGTGGGAGCAGCTTCTCAATGATAGCCGCTCCGGCTCCTCGTCGCCGGTCCGGCGCTGAGCTTTTCCGGATCGGCTCAAAAGGTCATCTTCCTGTTGCCGAGCACTGCGTAAACGCCGAGCCGCGCGTGCAGATTGCGCAGGGGTGCGACCGCGTCGGGCACCGGATAATGACGGCCGATCAGATTGTTGCCGACGAAGTCGCCCGCCGCGACGATCACGTCCGGATGGAGCTGGTCGATTTGCGCGACGATTGTCGCGAGGCGCGCGGGCGGCATGTCGGGGCCGTGGACATGCACGTCGGAGAACAGGACGAGGCGCACCGGAGCGGCGCCCGGAGGGTACTTCGGAACAGTGAGCACCAGCCGGCGCACAATCGGCGCGGCGGTCGCGTTCCGGTAACCCACTGCAATCACGGCGAATGCAGCGGCCGTCAGCACGCCCCAAACGCAAGTCCAGAGGCGCCGCCGAGACACTGGTGTTAGCCCGCGCTGTCCTGCAGCTTATGGCGCTTGAGTGCATGCCGCAGCTGGTCGTAGCTGAGGTTGAGCGCGGAAGCCGTGGCACGCTGGTTGAAGCGGTTGCGCTGCAGCGCATCCTCGAGGATGCGGCGCTCGTAATCGGCGACAGCGGCGCGGAAATCGCTGGTCGATGGCGGTGGCGCGGAGGGCGCTCCATTCGACGGTGCCGCAGCCTCCTCCACCTCCGCCTCGGCTGCCGAAGCGTGCGTCTGTACGGTGTCCGAGATTGCGGGCGCCCATGGCGACTGGAACGGATTAAAGACGATCTCGTCAACCGGCCGCTCGGGGTCCTCATGGCGATAGACCGCGCGCTCGACGACGTTCCTGAGCTCGCGCACATTGCCGGGCCACGGATAGGCATCGAGCCGGGCCTGGGCGCGCGGGGTGAAGCCGGGCCAGTTCGACCAGTCGAGCTCGACCGCCATCCGCCGCCCGAAATGATCCGCGAGCAGCGGTACGTCGCCTTCGCGTCCCCGCAGAGGCGGAAGCGTGATGACTTCGAACGACAGCCGGTCGAGCAGGTCCGCGCGGAACTTGCCCTTGTCGACCTGCGCGGGAAGGTTCTCGTTGGTCGCGGCGACGATGCGGACGTCGACGCTGATCGGCTTCGACGCGCCAATGCGGGTGATTTCGCCATATTCGGTCGCGCGCAGCAGCCGGTCCTGGGCGGGCATCGACAGCGTTCCGAGCTCGTCGAGGAACAGGGTCCCGCCGTCGGCCTCCTCGAACCGGCCGTGGCGCGTCTTGGCGGCGCCGGTGAAGCTCCCGGCCTCATGCCCGAACAGCTCGGCCTCGATCAGATTCTCCGGAAGCGCGGCACAGTTCATGATGATCAGCGGACCCGCCCAGCGCGACGACAGGTGGTGAAGACGCTCCGCAATCAATTCCTTGCCCGTACCGCGTTCGCCAATCACAAGCACCGGACGGTTGAGCGGCGCGGCACGGCTCGCCCGCTCGACCGCGTCGAGGAAGGCAAGGCTCTGGCCGATGAACTGGTCCGCTCGTTCCATTCATTCCTCGATGAGAATTCCGGCTGACTGTTGGTGGCAAATCCCACGATTTGGCAAGGATTTTCACCTTGTTTTTGGCGGGGAATCGGTGTTTTTCGCCGAAGTTTCCACTTTCCTTCTACTTGGCACAGCTCTTGTATAGCTTGAGGCAAGTTTAGGCGCCTGATTTTGGAATTCGGAGTGACTGGATGAGTATCTTTTCCCGGACTCGGGATATCTTCGCGGCGAACATCACCGAGATGCTCGACCGGTCGGAAGACCCGGCGAAGATGATCCGCATGGTGATCCTCGAAATGGAGGAGACGTTGGTCGAGGTCCGCGCCTCCGCCGCCCGCTGCATCGCGGACGGCAAGGAGATGCGCCGTGCGCTTTCGCGCCTCGACGAGCTGCAGAAGAACTGGACCGAAAAGGCCGAGCTCGCGCTGTCGAAGGAACGCGAGGACCTCGCCAAGGCCGCGCTGCTGGAGCGCCAGAAGGCCGCCGACATGGGCGACGGTCTGCGCGAGGAGATCAAGGTCATCGACGATACGCTGAAAGGCTATGAGACCGACATCGCCAAGCTCCAGGGCAAGCTGCGCGAAGCGCGCGCGCGCCAGAACGCGATCGCGGCGCGGTTCGAAAGCGCGGTCACGCGCGCCCGTGCCCGCGAGCTGTTGAACGGCAACCGCACGGAGGACGCGTTCTCCAAATTCGAATTCCTCGAGCGGCGCGCGGACTTCGCCGAAGGCCGTGCCGACGCGCTCGGGATGACGGGGCCCAAGAGCCTCGAAGAGGAAATTGCGGAGCTCAAGGCCGCTGAGTCGGTCGACAAGGAGCTCGAGGCCATGAAGGCCGCGCTGCGAGCGAGAGGGAAGTAAGCCGTGATGGAAGACGTTTTAGTGCCGGTCCTGATTGTCGGGATGCTGTTTGTCGGCCTGCCGTGGCTGATCTTTCATTATGTGACCAAATGGAAGACGGCGGCGACGCTGACCTCCGGCGACGAAAAGCTGCTCGACGATCTTCACGATGCCGCCCGGCGGCTCGATGATCGGATCTGCACGATCGAGCGCATCATGACCGCGGAGAATCCGAACTGGCGGCAGCAGTGCATGCCGGGGCGTGAAACCGACGATCGCCGCCTGCTCGCGGACGGGGAGTAACATGGCTTACGATCGCTATCCTTCCCGCGAACGGCGGAGCAATCGGCCGCAGATGCGCTCGAACCAGCCGCAATATGAGCGCGAGCCGGACTATTACCGCGAACCCGATTACGGCCAACCGGCGAGCCGCACGCGATTCTATCGCGACAAGCAGAACGGCAAGGTCATGGGCGTCTGCGCCGGGATTGCCGATTACACCGGCTTCGACGTCGCACTGGTCCGTATCGCCTTCCTCGCCGCGGTGTTCATGAGCGGCGGATCGGTCCTGCCCTTCTATTTCATCGCGGGCTGGGTCGCTCCGACAAAGCCGCGCGAGTTCGATTATCAGCATAGCGAAGACCGTCAGTTCTGGCAGGGCGTTCGGGCCTCGCCGGCGCGCGCGGCGCGCGATATCCGGTCGCGCTTCAAGGACATGGACCGGCGCCTCGCCGACATCGAAAGCTACGTCACGACCGAAAACCGCTCGCTCGCGCGCGAGATCGAGCAACTTCGCTAACCTTATCCAGGGGGAATTCGAATGGATCCGCAGCTTGCCCAAATCATCGACCTGCTGACGACGGTTCTTCCTGTCGTTGCGATCATTGTCGTGGTCGCGGTCGGCGGCTCGCTTCTCAACAATTGGCTCAAGATCAAGAACGGCTACCCGCTGCAGAATTCGTGGGGCATGCCGATTCATCCCAAGTCCGACCGCGAAACGCTCGAGCGGGTGCGGCTTTTGACCAACGAGAATGCGCAGCTCCGCGCCGAGCTCGGATCGATCAAGGACCGGCTCGAAACGCTCGAGCGAATCGCGACGGACCAACCGTCCCGGCTCGCGCGTGACATCGACGCGCTGACCGTCGACAAGGGAGGAAATGCATAATGGGACCGGGCGACGTCATTGCGCTCTTCATCGTCGTCGCGATCCCGACGCTGATGATCGTCTATGTGTTCAAGCGCTGGTTCGCGCTGCGCGAGAAGCAGCTCGAAGTGGACGCGAAGCTCGCGGCTGAGAAAGCTGCCCAATATGCGACAGCGAATGCCGAGCTCGAGCAGCGCGTTCGCGTTCTGGAGCAGATCGTGACCGACGACGGCGCCCACACCGCTGCCCAGATCGAAGCGCTTCGGCAAACGCCGCCGCGGACGGCGAGACCGAAGGCGCTTTCAAGGGGCGACGCTGCTTGAATTGCCTGCAGCCGATCCCAGATGATCCAACCAAGACAGTTCGCACAGCCGGGGGCCACCAGTCGAAATGAACCCGTTCGAGTTCGTCATTGCCGTCCTGATCCTGGTGTTCGCGTTCACGATCATCAGGCACAAGCTCGGAATCCCCGACCGCTCCGGCAGAAGGGGAGGTGAGCCGAATGACCGGGAAAACGAGCGCTTGCGCGGCCAGGTGCAGCAGTTGCAGGATCGCATCCGCGTGCTCGAGCGGATCGTGACCGATCGCGGCGTCGAAACCGCGGCGCAAATCGAGGCGCTGCGCGACCACGACCGAATCGTAGAGGACGAATCGAATGGATAGCGGTCAGCTTACAGCCGTCCTCATCGTCGCGATCGTGATGATCGCCGGCATTATGAGGGCGAGATACGGATACGGCCGGCATCGGCGGGACATCGGACCTTCGCCGCAGGAGCACGCCGAAAACCTTCGCCTGCGCGACGAAGTCCACGAGCTCAAGGAGCGCATCAAGGTGCTCGAGCGGATCACCGTCGACAAAGAGAACAGCCTGGCGAACGAAATCGAGTCGCTCCGCAACCGCTGAGCCGCTAGGGCGGCCGGGATGGCCGGCCTCCCTGCCCTGTCCGAAATCCTCGAAGAATATGAGCTCGTCGACGGCGAGGACCGCTACCGGCTGCTGATCGACCTCGGCCGCCAGCTCGAGCCGATGCCCGACGCGCTCAAGACCGACGCGACCAAGGTCCGGGGCTGCTCATCGTCGGTGTGGGTCTATCCGACCGCGGACGAAGGACGGCTTCATTTTCTCGCCGACAGCAATGCAGCGATCACGAAGGGCATCGTCGCGCTGATCCTGACCGCGGTGCAGGACAAGCCCGCAGCGGAAGTCGCGGAGATGGACGTGGCCGAGCTCCTGGCGCCTTTCGACCTGCGCAAGCATTTGAGCGCCAACCGCACCCAGGGCGTCCCGAACATGATTGCGCTGGTGAAGGAGACCGCGGAACGATACGCGGCGGCGGCTTAGCAGCGACAATCCCTCCCGAGGGACCGTACTTCTCTCAAGCCACATTCCCGTTCTTCCGTTCCTCGGCCTTCTTCAGCACGTCGTAAGCCGCCTGCACCTGCTTGAACCGCTTTGCCGACTCCTCGTCGCCAGGGTTGGCGTCGGGATGGGTTTCCTTGACCAGCCGCCGATGAGCCGCCTTGATCGCCGCGAAATCCGCGTCGCTGTCGAGCTCGAGCGCGTCGAGCGCGCGCATCTCGTCGCGGGTACGGCTGCCATCTCCGGGACCGGCCCATTTCCACTGCGCGGACTGGCGGAATCCCTTCGCGCCCTGCTCCTCTTCGGCGGCGCGCTTTGCTGCCTCTTCGGGACTGAGGCCGGCGAAATAATTCCAGTTCCTGTTGTACTCGGCGGCGTGGTTCTCGCAGAAATACCAGCGCTCGGGGCTATGCGGAGCCTTGGGCGCAGGCCTGTCGCCGATATCGCTGCATCCCTCACGGTCGCACAGGCGCACCTTGGCGGCGTGGCGACCCTTCTCGCCATAGGAGCGCCAGCGCGGGAAGCCCCAATCGTCCGATCTCTTCTGCTTCGGCATTCACGCTCCACTTAGCATTCCAAACCGTCATTGCGAGCGCAGCGAAGCAATCCAGCGCTGCGTTTGGATTGCTTCGTCGCATTCGCTCCTCGCAATGACGGGAGCGATTGCCAGAGGGCCTGTAAGCCGGGTTCTGTCCTCCGCCGCACCCCGGACTAGATCCGGGGGAAGGCGGATGTGCGGCCATTCCTCTAGGCCCAGACTTGCATCGGGGCTCGAGCAACCAACCCGGGCGACGAGCCGGAACCAGGCCCATATGTCGCCCCTATTCGGTCTTGCACCCGGTGGGGTTTACCGTGCCGGCTCCGTTGCCGGAGCCGCGGTGCGCTCTTGCCGCACCCTTTCGACCTTGCCGAGCCGAAGCGCGGCGGTGTCCTTTCTGTGGCACTGTCCCTCGGAAGCCGAAGCTGCCGGCCGGGCGTTACCCGGCACCGTAGTTCCATGGAGCCCGGACTTTCCTCGCCTCGCTTGCGCGAGCCGCGGCCGCCCGGCCCTCTGGCGCGGCGCATATAGGCGAAAGCCTGCAGAGTTTCGAGTCGGCGCCGCAATGGCAACTTTGGGTGGAAAGCGGACACGAGCGTTAACTGATCGGGTAGGTTCCCCCTGACGGGGACACGCCGAACTTGGTGACAATTGGATAGAGGGCATCAAGGCCCTCTTCATCCGCAATGTAGCCAACGGTCGTTATCGCGTTTGCTGAAGCTTCTATGACGACGACCAGATCACTCTTGGCCACCAAAGGCGAGACGCGCTCAACAATTTGCTCGCGGCTGAGCGCGCTCTTTAGGAGGATGGCCGATTGGTTTCCATGCCATGCCCGTCCGAGCGAAAAGACTAGGTCGTAGATAGCCCAGAGTCGTCTTCCCTTGTCGTGCTCTGCCTCATCTCCGAGGTCGGCATTAGTGGCCAGACCGACCAGGATGGCATACTCATTCATGGAGGCAGCCTAGCAACGGTCTGGATGTCTGCAATGGGTGGAAAGCTGACCTTGCACGTTGCAGCAGTTCATCGCACCGTTGCCCTATGCGGAAGGTGCTACTTATCGGCCTCGTCGGATTTGCGATCACCGGATGCCGCAAGAGCCAAGCGCCCCAAATCTGCGTTCCGGCGTTGCCGGGATGGTCAACTGAACAAACCGGGAAGCCAGTTTCCGTAATCACCAATGTGGTGGCCCTACGCGGGCGCGAGATTTTGTGGAACGGTCACCCAATCAATGAGCCGACGTTCAGCAGGTACGTTCGAGAGACCGCAACGATGAACCCCATTCCATTTTACATTTTCGATCCGGGGAAAGCCTCGGATTGCTCATTTGCTCAGCATGTTCGCGATACCATCGATCAAGAGATGCACTGCCGAGACGGCGGGTGCTGGCAAGGTTCGAAGGAAGCATTCGATCGAGCGCCTTACAAGAAGTCGACTGGAAACGCCGTACCCTAGTGTTCAGCTCTGGGTGGAAAGCTGCCATTACGAGATCCACACAACGGCGCTCTTCGTAATTCGCCAGTGCGACGAGCCGTCACGGTCCAATTGGTGAATTGCGCCCGATGCAGCGAGAGGCGCAGATCCCGCGCTAGAACTAAGCAGAGCGATTTTGCGATCCGCGCTGACGACTGCAAGTGATACGCTCACGATCTGAGCGCGATATGTGAAGTCTTTGCCTTGCTTATGTGCCTGCTCAACGGCGTCCGGTCCGTAGGCGATGTGTCGGGACTCGAGAAAAACTCGAATCTGAGCACACCTTGAAACTGAGTTCAGTCCTCCCTCGCGTTCCAGCTTCTTAATGAGAGAACGCGGCGGCTCGGTCGTTAGCGCATGCCGCGCACTTCGCTGAGTCCAGTGCTGGCCTGTCAAATTGCCGCGTTCAGCATCATCTTCCGAAGTGAACACCAATTTTCGACCGTCACTTCGACTCACAAAATCTTTGATAAAAGCCAACGAAGCCTCGCACGAAACCCGGAGGTCAGGTTTCCCGGGCGGACGTGCTTGAGTGGGCGCAGCCGCTAACAGCACCAGAGGAAGTAGGCTCATCTCTCCAGTGCTACGTCCGATCAGCGAATGTCTGCAATGGGTGGAAAGCAGACACTGGCGGACCTATGCTGCTCGGATGATGGCGAGGGTCAACAAATGGTGGCTGTGGCTGGCGCTTAACGCTGCTGGAATAGCGCTGTTCTTCGCGCTTGCTGTGAAAACTTGGATTGAGCCGGAACTAGCAAACGTCCCCGGCGCGAGCGGAGGTGCGGCCTTCGTCTGGGGCATATCGGCCCTTCCAATTTTTCTGCTCTTCATCGTCGCAAACTTCATTGCTGGTTTCAGAGCATTGCGGCGTCGGCATGGAGCAATTTTCGCGGCGCTGACGCTCATTGCTTGGTTTGCCGCCTTCTATTTCGATGGCATCCATCACGGCAGTTGATTGCTTCAGCTTGAGCCCGTTTTGGGTCGTAAGCTGCCATTCAACTACGACGAAAATGCTTTCCTACAGCGCCCCAAATGTGATCCATGCTCGCGGATGAATTCCGATTCATCCTTCGCGGCGAATTGGGCCGGAAATGGCGCAATTCAGCGGCTCGTCACTGCGAACATTCGCGAACATTCGGCAGTGCAAGCGGGGCGAGCGGCGCCATCACTGCGGCCTTGGAAGCAGCAGGGCGAGCAGCTTGGCGCGGCATTCGCCGTCGATGATGCCGTCGATGAGGTCGGGCCGGAACCGTCGCTGAAAGGCGATCACGGCCTTTTGCTCGTCGGTGACGTCGTAGCCGAACCGCTCCAGCGCGAGGAGGAAGCCGGCGTCCGTCCAGTAAGGATCAATCAATTCGCGGCTGGGACTAGGAAGCGCAAGCCTGCGCTTGGCGAGTGCATGCCACGGGAAAAGCTCGCCCGGGTCCTCCTTGCGTGCAGGGGCGATGTCCGAATGGCCGACGACATTGCCGCGGCCGATGCCGTGCCGCTCCTTGATGTCGGCGACGAGCGGGATCACCGACGCCATCTGCTCGTCGGGGAATTCCCGATAGCCGAATTCATGGCCGGGATTGACGATCTCGATCCCGACGCTGGCCGAATTCACGTCCGTGATCCCGCGCCAGCGCGACTTGCCGGCGTGCCAGGCGCGGTTCGCTTCATCGACCAGGCGGTAGACGGTGCCGTCCTCGTCGACGAGATAATGCGAGGAGACCCGCGCCTCGGGCGAAGTCAGCCGGTCGAGCGCCGAGCGCATGTCGGGCATGCCGGTATAATGGAGCACGATCATCGAGACCGGCAGCTGCCGCTCATCGAAGTTCGGCGATGGCGTCTCGATGCAATCGATCACTCAGCCATTGCCGCACGACAACGGCTTTGCGGTCAAGCCCCTGCGGCGCTGGCGCGCCGTTCGTGACTCTGCCGCTTTTCTATTCGGCTGCCGTCGCCGGTGAGGCGGTAAAGCCCGCGTGCGTTGATGTCGGCGCCGAGCTTGCTCGTCTGGCCGATCACCGTCTCCCCCGCGCCAAGCATCAGCCATCCGTCCTCGGCCATCGCGCTCGCTATGCGCTCGAAGCTCAGGGTCTTCTTCTCGGGGCTGAGGTAAAGGAGCACGTTGCGGCACAGCACGATGTCGAACCCGCCGGGGTGCGGCGCCGATTCGAGAATGTTGTGGACCTGGAAGCGAACCGGGCGGCGAAGCTCCTCGACCGCGCGCCACCCGTCGGGGCACTCCTCGAACCACTTGATCGTCTGGTTGATTCCGAGGCCGCGCTGGACCTCGAACTGGGTGTAGGCGCCGCCGCGCGCCCGATCGATGCAGGCGGTCGAAACGTCCGTGCCGAGGATGTCGATGGTCCAGCCGCGCCATTTATCCGCTTCTTCGGCGAACAGCATGGCGAGCGAATAAACTTCCTGGCCGGTAGAGCAGCCCGCCGACCAGATGCGCAGCCGCTTCGCCTTGGCGCGGCGCTGCGCGAGCTCGGGCAGCGCATAGCGCTGGAGCAGATCGAACGGCGCACGATCCCGGAAGAAATAGGTTTCGTTGTTGAGGAGCGCTTCGACGACCATCTGCGACAATCCTGGTTCCTTGCCCATGACGAGGATGGTGATGAGCTCGTCGAGCGTGCCGATGGCGCGTTCGCGAAGGAGGCCGGACAGCGCTGTCTCGATCCTCCAGCGCCGGCTCATCGTCAGCTGCTGGCCGGTGCGGGCCTCGAGCAGCCCCGCGAGGATGCGCGTCGAGCTGTCGCTTATCTGCACTCGCGCTGCTCCTCGGTCCGTGAGGCGATGCGGCGCGCGATCTTCTCGGGCGGGAGCACAGCGCTCGCGAGATTGGCTTCGAGGACGGCGCGCGGCATTCCCCACACCGCGCAGCTCGCCTCATCCTGTGCGACGACCGAGCCGCCGCAGGCAACCAATGTCGATGCGCCCTCGACTCCGTCGCGGCCCATCCCCGTGAGCACGACGCCGAGCGCACCCGCGCCGTAAATTGCGCCGACAGAGGCAAGCATCGGATCGACCGAAGGCAGACAGCCACTGGTGGTGCGTCCGTGGCTCAGGCGAACCACAACCTCCTCCTTGCCGGGCTCGAGCGTCAGATGCGCATCGCCGGGAGCGAGGAGGATTCGGTCGGGCTCCAGCGTCATCCCGTCCTCCGCCACGACACAGGAGCGGTGAGCGATCGCGCCGAGTTGCCGGGCGAATACCGACATGAACGGTGCCGGCAAATGCTGCGTCACGAGGATCGGCACTCCGATACGCTTCGGAAGCGCGTGGAACAGCTGCCCAAGGGCATGGATGCCGCCGGTCGAAGCGCCGATCGCGACGACATCGATGGGGTCGCTCGGCATCGCGCGAAGCGCCGCCTGCGGACCCGAGCCCTTCGGGGCGTAAGTGGCGGCCGCAGCGGCGGGCGCGGCGTAGCCGAGCGCCTTCAGCTTACCCAACAGGATCTCGGAGAATTTGCCGTTGAAGCGGCCCGTGCCCGGTTTGGGCATCGTGTCGGCGGCGCCGAGCGCGAGCGCAGCAACGGTCTGCTCCGCGCCGTCCTCGGCAAGCGAGGACACGATCATCACCTTGGCGCCCGCGGCTGCGGCAATGATTCGCGGGATCGACTTGAGGCCGCCGGCTCCGGGCATCTCGAGGTCGAGCACGACGACGTCGACTCGGCATTCGCCAAGCGCTTCGATCGCGTCCTCGGCGCTCCCGGCAACGGCGGTGATTTCAAACACCGGGTCGCTCTCGACCATGCGCGAGAGAACCGCCCGAGCGACCGTCGAATCGTCGACGATCATCAGCCGGATCCTCCGCCGCGTGGGCGCTGGCTCCGGCCGGCGGTCCCGCGATCTGGCGAGCGCCCGCTCCACCGCAGCGGGCCTCAGGCGACGCCGACGAGCTGAAGCTTGATGTGGAGCGTTTCCCGGTCGAACGGCTTCATCACATATTCGTCGGCGCCGGCTTCGAGCGCCGCGCGGATGTGCGCCATGTCGTTCTCGGTGGTGCAGAACACGACCTTCGGCTGATCGCCGTGGCCGCGCTGCCTGAGCAAACGCAAGAACTCCATCCCGCTCATGACCGGCATGTTCCAGTCGAGCAGGACGACATCAGGCATCTTGGTCTCGCAGCGGGAAAGTGCCTCCTGGCCGTCCCCCGCCTCTTCGACGTCGAACTCGAGCGTCTCGAGGATGTGCCGCGCAACCTTGCGGATCACCTTCGAATCATCGACGATCAAACAGCTCTTCATTCTCAGGCTTCCCGCTTCCAAGCTTGGTTCTACTAAACGTTAAGGGTAACGAAGACCTTAAGCCGCCTTGGCCTCGGCCGTGCCGCCAATCAGCGCCGCGACGTCGACCAGCAGCAGCGGACCGGTTTCGGTATCGACCATTCCCTGCGACACCCGCTCCCACCCGCCGCCCATCGTGGCGCGAACGGGCGTTGAGTCCGACAGTGCCTCGACCACGTCTTCGACGAGGTCGACGATCAAAGCGTAATGGTGTCCGTCGAAGTCGACGACCGCTGCTTCACGAATTCCGCCGGAGCAATCGCTGGAGCCGAGTTCGAGCGACCGCTTGCAATCAATGACCGTGAGGACCCGGCTGCGCAGCGCGGACAGCCCCGCGACATGCGGCGCGGCGCGCGGGACCGGGATCAGCGTGTCCAGCTCGACGACTGCCTCGACCGCCGCAGCGGGGAGCGCGACGCGCTCGCCGGCGATGGTCACGACCAGCAAGAGTTCGTTCACTTGGCCTTCTCCGCGCGCTTGATCATTTTGCGCTCCCGCCTCCGGCGCTCTTCAGCGCCATCAGAAGCCCGGCGCGATCGTAGCGATAAATGCTCTCGTCTTTCTTCCCCGACGGCTCCGCCTCGGTCCTCAACCAAATGGTCCTGTCCGCAGTATCCGTCGCGACACCGGCGCCTTGCGCGGCAATGACCAGGTCGGCAGCACCGTCATGCTCTTCGCCGACGACCCGGTAGCCGGCAGCCTCGACGATCGGCCGGAGCATGTTCTGCATCCACGGGTCGTCGCTCGGTAGCCGGCAGACCAGCTGCTCGCTCGCCCGTGCCGCCGATCCGACGTGATTGGCGAACAGCCAATGCGCATCGACCAGCTCGGCAGGCTCGCCGTTGACGAGCGAGACGCCGCTGATCTCGCCTGGCCGCTCGGCATGAATGATCTCGTTGTCGATCGACGCGAAATCGATCACCTCCGCAAAGGCGTAACCGATCTCGTGGGCGCCGTCGTTGAGGCGGAAGAGCCGGACCTTGCCGTCCCCGAGATCTTCGCCCGCGGCGCCCGCCAGCGGCAGGATCGCTTCGCCGAGCTGCACTCTCAGCTGGCCTGCGGATTGGCGGACCGACGCGGCGGGCACTTCCTCGATCCGGTCGACCACGGCCAACCGAAGCGCGCGCCGGCCGCCGTCGAGGCCGCGGAACAGCAGCACTTCGGTCGCCCTCGAAACGGCAGCGGCAGGACCTTCGGCAATCCGTGCACCACGCTCCTGCGCCTCCAGCTTGACTCCGCCGACCTGCGCCAGGCCAGCAGGGTCGAACAACAGGATCGGGCTTCCATCGTCGGCGAGCGTGGTTCCGGCATAAATGCCCGTCGCCATCACCGCCGGTGCGGCCGGCTTGACTACCAGCTCCTCATGGTCGTGGATTCGGTCGACCGAGAGCGCATAGACGTCCCCGCCAGCGGGCCGGAGGACAATCAAGGTACGGTCTTTCTCCTCGACATGGCTGTCGATGCCGAGAATTCGGGCGAGCGAGACTTCGGGAACGCGGCGGCCGCGAATGGTGGCGACGCCGGCGCCGCCGAGATGCTCGAGCGTCACGCTCTCGCCG
>JAICXO010000011.1 GCA_025980335.1 Sphingomonas sp.
CCTGGCTTCCCGACGCGATGGAAGGCCCGACGCCGGTCAGCGCGCTGATCCACGCAGCGACGATGGTCACCGCCGGCGTGTTTATGGTCTGCCGCCTGTCGCCGATGTTCGAGACCTCGCCGATAGCGATGCATGTGGTGACCTGGGTCGGCGCCATCACCTGCTTCTTCGCGGCGACCGTCGGCTGCGCGCAGAACGACATCAAGCGCGTGATCGCTTATTCGACCTGCTCGCAATTGGGCTACATGTTCTTCGCGGCGGGCGTCGGCGCCTACGGCGCGGCGATGTTCCACCTCTTCACCCACGCCTTCTTCAAGGCCCTGCTGTTCCTCGGCGCGGGCAGCGTCATCACCGCGATGCACCACGAACAGGACATGCGTTTCTACGGGGCCTTGCGGAAGAAGATCCCGATCACCTTCTGGGTGATGGTGATCGGCACACTGGCGATCACCGGCGTCGGACTCGACGTGGCGGGTGGCATCGGGTTCGCGGGCTTCTGGTCGAAGGACTCGATCATCCAGTCGGCGTGGGTAAGCGGCTCGGTTTCGGGCACCATCGCCTTCTGGATCGGCGTGATCGTCGCCGGCCTGACCAGCTTCTACAGCTGGCGCGTCATTTTCCTGACCTTCTTCGGCGAGCCCCGCTGGGCGTCATCCGAGCATGTCCAGCACGCCGTCCATCATGTGCACGAGCCGGAGGGCACCGAAGGCGAGCACGATTTCGAGGAAGCGCCGACGCATGCGCCGGTCGCCGGGACCGCCGGATATCACCCGCACGAGAGCCCGCTCACCATGCTGGTGCCAATCTGCCTGCTTGCACTCGGAGCGCTGCTCGCGGGCCAGCTCTTCCACGGCATCTTCGTCGGTCCGGAGCGCGCACCGGAATATTGGCGCGGGAGCATCGCCTTCCTTCGCGAGCTGGCCGAAGCGACCGAGAACTCGGCGCTCTGGGTCAAGCTCTCGCCGACCATCGCAATGCTGATCGGCCTGTGGATTGCGTGGAACAATTACATCCGCAATCCGCGTGCGCCCGCGGCGTTCGTCGCGGTGGTGCCCGGCGTCTACAAGTTCGTGCTCAACAAATGGTATTTCGACGAGCTTTACGACCGCATTTTCGTCCGTCCGGCGCTGTGGCTCGGGCGGCTGTTCTGGCACAAGGGTGACGAGGGCACGATCGACCGCTTCGGTCCCCACGGCGCCGCCTACGCCGTCGGCATCGGCAACCGGATCGCCTACCGCTTCCAGTCGGGTTACCTCTATTCGTACGCGCTGGTCATGCTGCTGGGGCTGATCGGCGCGGCGAGCTGGGCGATCTGGTGGGCCCAGTGAACGGACTGCCGTTGCTCACCATCCTGATTGCAATCCCGCTTATCGCGGGTGCGCTGTGCCTGTTCGTGCGGGCGGAAGCGGCGCGCTGGATCGCGCTCGTCGCAACGCTGCTCGACCTCGTGCTCAGCGCCTATCTGTGGATCGCGTTTGATCCGGCCGGGGCGCAGTGGCAGTTCGTCGAGAAGGTCCCGATCGGCGGCCCGATCAGCTGGGCGCTGGGAATCGACGGGATTGCGCTGGTCCTGATCCAGCTCACTGCATTCCTGATGCCGATCTGCATCGGCGCGAGCTGGCGATCGATCACCAGGCGCGTGCCCGAGTACATGGCGGCGTTCCTGCTGATGGAAGCGCTGATGCTCGGCGTGTTCGTCGCCCAGGACCTGTTCCTGTTCTACGTCTTCTTCGAGGGCGGCCTGATCCCGATGTACCTGATCATCGGCATCTGGGGCGGCCCGGAACGGATCAAGGCGAGCTACAAGTTCTTCCTCTACACGTTCTTCGGCTCGGTGCTGATGCTGATCGCCATGATCTACATGGTGGCGACGACGCACACGACGTCGATCCCGGTGCTGATGAACACCAACTTCCCGGTGGATGCGCAGAAATGGCTATGGCTCGCTTTCTTCGCGAGCTTCGCGGTCAAGCTTCCGATGTGGCCGGTCCACACATGGTTGCCCGACGCTCATGTGCAGGCGCCGACCGCCGGATCGGTGATCCTTGCCGGCGTGCTGCTGAAGCTCGGCGGATACGGGTTCATCAGGTTCTCGCTGCCGATGTTCCCCGAAGGCTCGCTGTACTTCGTTCCGTTCGTGTTTGTGCTGTCGGGAATCGCGGTCGTTTACACGAGCCTGGTGGCGCTCGTTCAGCGCGACATGAAGAAGCTCATCGCTTACTCGTCGGTCGCGCATATGGCGTTCGTGACCTTCGGCCTGTTCGCCATGAACAGGCAGGGCATCGAAGGCGCAATGGTCGTGATGCTGAGCCATGGCCTGGTCTCGGGCGCGTTGTTCCTCGTCGTCGGTGTCATCTACGACCGCATGCACACGCGCGAGATCGCGGTTTACGGCGGCCTGTCGAACAACATGCCCGGCTACGCGCTGCTGTTCATGCTGTTCACGATGGCGAGCGTCGGCTTGCCGGGCACGAGCGGCTTCGTGGGTGAGTTCCTGAGCCTGGTAGGGACGTATCATGCATCGAGCTGGGCGGCGATCGCAGCGACGACCGGGATCATCCTCGGCGCCTGCTACATGCTGTGGCTCTATTGGCGCATCTGCTTCGGCGTGGCGCGCACGGCGGAGGCGGCGGCAATGCCCGACCTCAGCGCGCGCGAATGGTGGTGCCTCGCCCCGATCGCGCTCGCGGTGCTGTGGATGGGCATCTATCCCGAAAGCTTCATCCGGCCGATGCGCAACGATGTCGGTCGGCTGCTGACGCGACTCGAGACGGTGACTCCGGCCGGCGACTCGCACCTCGCGCTGCCGGCGATGCACATGCCCATGGGAGCCACGCACTGATGGGCCGTTTCGCGCCGCTTCTCCCCGAGATCATCCTCAGCATTGGCGCGATCGTGCTGATGCTCGCCGCGGCCTTTGCCGGGCGGCGCGGAACCGGCGCGATCAGCTGGCTCGCCGTCGCTCTCCTGATCGCCGCGTCAGTTGCGTTGATCGGGCCCCCGTCCAACGCCGGGCCGCTGTTCGACGGCCTTGTCTCGGCGGACCTGTTCGCGAGCTTCGGCAAGGCGATCATTTATCCGTCCGCGGCTGTCGCGATCATCGCCGCTCACGGCTGGTTCGAGCGCGGCAGCGAGCATGCGTCCGAATATGCGGTGCTGATCCTGTTCGCCGCGGTTGGGATGAGCGTCATGGTGTCGGCGACCAGCCTCGTGTCGCTCTACGTCGGGCTCGAGCTGAACAGCCTCGCGGGATACGTCCTCGCGGCCTACCGCCGCCGCGACGAGCGTTCGGCGGAGGCGGGGCTCAAATATTTCGTGCTCGGAGCGCTCGCGAGCGGGATTCTGCTCTACGGCATCTCGCTCCTCTACGGCTTTACCGGCACGACCAGCTTCACCGGCGTCGCTGCAGCATTCGCGCGCGGCGCGCCGTCGCTCGGCCTGCTGTTCGGGCTCGTGTTCCTGCTCGCCGGCCTTGCATTCAAGATCAGCGCGGTGCCGTTCCACATGTGGACTCCCGACGTCTACGAGGGAGCGCCGACGCCGGTCACGACCTTCTTCGCCTCGGCGCCGAAGGTAGCGGGCGTGCTGCTGTCGGTCCGCGTCTGCGTCGAAGCGCTGGGGCCGGCGACCGATGCCTGGAGGCAGATCGTGATCTTCGCCGCGCTTGCCTCGATCTTCCTGGGCGCGATCGCGGCTTACGGCCAGACCAACATCAAGCGGCTGCTCGCTTATTCGTCGATCAACAATGTCGGTTTCGCGCTGATCGGTCTCGCCGCAGGCAATGCGCAGGGCGCCTCCTCGGTGCTCTTCTACATGACAGTGTATGTGGTCATGACCGTCGGCGCATTCCTCTGCGTGCTGTGGATGCGCGATGCGGACGGAGAGCCGGTCGAGAGCATCGCGAGCCTGTCGGGGCTTTCGCAGCGGCGTCCGGCGTTCGCCGCCGCGTTCGCCATCTTCATGTTCAGCCTTGCCGGCGTGCCGCCGCTGTTCGGCTTCTGGCCCAAGCTGCTGGTGTTCAATGCCGCAGTGGCGGCGGGCTACATCGTGCTTGCCGTCGCCGGCATCGTCGGCGCGGTCATCGGCGCCTATTATTACCTGAAGATCGTCAAGGTCATGTACATGGATGAGCCGGCGGAGCCCTATGCTCGAGTCAGAGAGCCGGTCCAGGGACTGCTGATCCTGGTCGCAGCAATCGCCGTTTCACCCGTCGGCTACCTGCTGATCGGCCCACTCGGATCGCTCGCCGACCGCGCCGCGGGGACGCTCTTCTGAGCCGCATTCGAATCGTCGAGCGGACGGGCTCGACCAACGCCGACCTCATTGCCGATGCGACCGCGCGTGAAGGCGACTGGCTGATCGCGCTCGAGCAAACGTCGGGCAAAGGGCGCCAGGGGCGGCGATGGGTGTCGCCGGCGGGAAATTTCTACGGCAGCACGCTGGTCGAGCTGCAAGCTGGCGACCCGCAGCCGCAGACGCTTTCGCTTGCCGCGGGGCTCGCGCTGATCGAGGCGATCGATCTCGCGGTGCCGGGCCAGCAACTGATGCTCAAGTGGCCCAACGACCTGCTCCTGCTCGGGCGCAAGCTCGCCGGCATCCTGCTCGAGCGCAGCGGCGATCGCGTCGTCATCGGTTTCGGAGTGAACCTGGCATCGGCGCCTGACCTGCCGGAGCGGCCATGCGCATCGCTGTCGGCGCGGATCACGCCGGAGGCCTTCGCACCCTTGCTGGGCGGGAGCTTCGAGCGGCTGCTCGGTCTCTGGCGGCGGAGCGAACCGCGCCTCCTTGCACAGGCTTGGCTCGCCCGCGCTCACCCGATCGGCACACGGCTGTCAATGCATTCGAGCAGCGACGAACGGGTCAGCGGGCGCTTCGAGGGGATCGAGAGCGACGGTGCGCTCAAGCTCCGGCTCGACGACGGAGCGCTCGAGCTCGTCCGCGCCGGCGACGTCGAGTTGTGAACACAGTCGAGCGCCGGTAGGAGCGCAGTATGCTTCTCGCGATCGATGCCGGCAACACGAACGTGGTCTTCGCGCTCGTGGACGAGGGGGAGATCAAGGCACGTTGGCGGATCGCGACGGACCCGCGCCGGACCGCCGATGAATATGCCGTCTGGCTTCACCAGCTGCTCGAACTCGAAGGCTATGGCAAGGACGCCGTCGACGCCGTGGTGATCGGCATCGTCGTGCCGCGTGCGCTCCACAATCTCGAAGTGCTTGCGAGCAAATATTTTCACGCCGATGCGCTCGTCGCCGGACAAGGGAAGCTCGCCTGGCCGCTCGCGCTCGACGTCGACGAACCGGAGAATGTCGGCGCGGACCGGGCGCTCAACGCAATTGCCGCGCATGCGAAATATCCCGGCGAGCTGATCGTGGTCGATTTCGGGACCGCGACGACGTTCGACCTCGTCGACGGATCGGGCGCATACAAGGGCGGCATCATCGCACCGGGAATCAACCTGTCGCTAGATGCCCTCGTCAATGCCGCAGCCAAGCTTCCGCGAATTGCGATCGAGGCGCCGGGCGACGATTTCTCCGTCATCGGCCGAACCACCCAGAGCCAGATGCTGATCGGCATTTACTGGGGCTATGTCGCGATGATGGAGGGCCTGATCGAGAGGATGAAGCGCGAGCTCGCTCGGCCGGTGACAGTCGTCGCGACCGGCGGCCTCGCCGATCTCTTCGACAAGCACACGAGCCTGTTCGATGCGATTGAACCCGACCTGACGATTCAGGGTTTGAGTTTGTTGTACAACATGGCGGCGCGCGACAAATGATTCCGGGCGAAGAACTCCTGTTCGTCGCGCTCGGCGGCTCGGGCGAGATCGGCATGAACGTCAATCTCTACGGCTGCCGGGGCCAATGGCTGATGGTCGACCTTGGATTGAATTTCGCCGGCCCGGATTACCCCGGGATCGAGCTGATCCTTCCCGACCTCGAGTTCATCGAGGACCAGCAGGAGCGGCTTGCCGGGATCATCCTGACCCATGGTCACGAGGACCATATCGGCGCGCTTCCCTATCTGGCCGACGAGCTCAAGTCGCCGCTCTATGCAACGCCGTTCACCGCCGGGCTGATCGCCGGCAAGCTCGAGGAAGAGGGACTGACCGGGCAGGTCAAGCTCAACACCATCGAGCGCGGCGGGACGATCGAGCTCGGCCCGTTTCGAGTCAGCTTCGTCGCGCTTTCGCATTCGATCCCCGAAGGCAATGGGCTGCTCATCCAAACCCCGTTTGGCAATGTGTTCCACACCGGCGACTGGAAGATCGACGAGACTCCGGTGCTCGGCTCGGCGCCGGACACCGATGTCCTGGCCGAGATCGGCGACCGCGGCGTGCTGGCGCTGGTGTGCGATTCGACCAACGCATTCCAGGAGCAGCCGTCGGGATCGGAGGAAAGCGTCCACGAAGGCCTGCTCGCGCAGGTGATGATGGCGAACGGACGCGTGGTCGTGACCACGTTCGCGTCGAACGCGGCTCGGCTGCAGACGATCGGACGTGTCGCACGCGAAGCAGGGCGCCAGGTGTGCATCGCCGGACGCTCGCTCGAACGGATTCTTCGGGTCGCCCAGTCTACCGGCTATCTGGAGGATTTCCCGCCGCCGATCGGCTTCGACGAGGCGATGCGGATGCCCAGGCAAGAGGTGCTGATCATCGCGACCGGCGGACAGGGCGAGCCCCGCGCGGCGCTCGGGCGTATCGCGTCGGGCACGCACGAGCTCAGGCTCGGCGAAGGGGACACCGTCATCTTCTCGTCGCGCATCATCCCCGGCAACGAGATCGCGATCGGCCGAATCATGAACCAGCTGTCCGACCTCGGCGTGCAGATCGTCACTGAGAAGCAGGCGCATGTGCACGTTTCCGGTCACCCGGGCCGCCCCGAGCTGATCCAGATGTACGAATGGGTCCGTCCCGAGATCGTCGTGCCGGTGCACGGCGAAGCTCGGCACATGGCCGAGCAGGCCCGGCTCGCGCTCGAGCACGGCGTTCCCTACGCCGTCGTGCAGAAGAACGGCGACGTAATCCGCCTTGCACCCGGCGCGCCGGCGAAGCTGGATGAGGTCCGGGTCGGCCGCCTCGTCCTCGACGGCGACGTGATCCTTCCTGCGGACGGCGCCACGGTGAATGAGCGGCGCAAGATCGGCTACGGCGGGCTGATCACCGTCGCGCTGCCGATCGGCGAGGACGGCAAGCTTGCGGGCAAGCCGCTGATCCGGCCGTTCGGCGTTCCGGTCGAGGAAGACCGCGATGACTTCATCGCCGACGCTACCGACGCAGCAACGCGCGCATACAGCCCAGGCATTGATGAGGAGCGGATGCGCGGGTCCGTACGACTTGCCGTGCGACGCTGCGCGACACTGTGGACCGGTAAGAAGCCCGTCGTCGAGGTGATGCTGCTTCAGATCGCCGCATGAAGCTGACCTCGATCATCGCAATCTATTTCCTGTGCTTCGTCGCAAGCGCGTTTTTCCTGCTGCCGTTCGGCGTGAAGACGACCGAGGAGGTCGGCGGCGAGAGCGTGCCCGGACAGGCCGAAAGCGCACCTCATCAGTTCGACCTCAAGCGCCATTTGATCAGGGCCGCGATCGTCGCGGCGATCTTCTTCGCTTTATTCTATGCGAATTGGGCGTTCGGCTGGATCACGCCGGACGACATCGACCTCTACCACCGCGTCTAGCGGCGGCGCTCCACGGCCTGCGCCAGTGCAGCGTAGAGCTTGCCCATATCGGACGACATAAGCGTCACGGCGATGATCCCGCCCTCGCGCTCGGCGAGCACACGCCGGAGCATCGCTTCGAAATCATGGACGTAGCGGTTGACGGAACGCTCGAACTCCAAGTCGCTGTCGTAATGAGCGCGGATTGCCCGGGTTTCGCTGCCGTCGATCAGGCGCACTGCACGGCGCGTGAACACGCCGCGGTTGCCCTTGAGGTACGCGCCCCACGCCTTGTCGTCGATTTCGTCGGAAAGGATCTTGCCGACATCGATTGCCGCCGAATGCATCGAATCGATGAGGAGCGACACGCGCCGCGCGAACGCCTCGCTGTCCTTCTCCCGCTGCTCCTCACGAGTCTGCTCGATATGCTGCTCGAGCGCCGAGGCGCTCTGGCCGAGCGTCAGCATCTGCTGCGTCAGCCGCTCGGATGCAGCGCGCGCCGACTCGACCGCGCGCGCGGCCGTCGTTTCGACTTCGCGGAGCCGGTCCTCGATTCCTTCGCGGATCGCCCGTTCGAGCGCGGCGCGGGTTTCATCGGACAGCTTGCCGGCGCTTTCCGGGATGACTCCCTCGATCGCCTCACGGGCGCGTTCGGCAGCGTGGGCGGCGGCATCCTTGACCTGGACGAGTGCCGAGACGAGCGCCGGAGCCGTCTGGCTGCTGAGGTCGGCGGCCTCGCGCTCGACCTGCGCGAGCATCGACGCGAGCTCGGTCAGCTTCGACTGGGCATCGCCGACGCCCTCATCGACGCTCGCGAGGAGCGCGCTCAACCGGTCCTGCTGGTCGCCAATCGTCGCGCCGGTTTGCGACAGCCGCTCACCGGCCTCGACCGCGGCATCGCGGATCCAACCCACCTCCGGCCGCACGGCACTCGCAGCTTCAGACAGCCGGTCAGCGCCGCCCTGAGCCTCGCCGATTGCAGTGCCGAGATCGTCTCGAATTGCGTCGGTCAGCCGGTCGATGCTCTCCCGCAGCCCCGTCGTGCGTTCAGCGATCGAGCCGATCGCTGCCTCCTGCGAACCCGCTTGTGCGGCAAGCGTGTCGAGCTCGGCCCGCGCGCGGGTCAGCGATTCGAGGAAGCGGTTTGCGCGTTCGTCTCCGTGGGCGGCGAGCTCGCTGAAGCGCTCGTCGATCAGCGCAAGTCCCCGATCGATCTCGGCGATCATCTGCTGCGACGCGCGGTCCTGCTCCGCAACCCGCTGCGACAGCGCGTCGAGCGACGTGCTGGCATGATCGACGTTGGCCGCGAGCGCCTCCGATGCGTCCGCCCCAGCCTTGCCGATGCCTGCCGATGCCTGCTCGACCAGCGCCGAAACGGCGGCCGACTGAGCGTCGATGCCCGAGCGGATTTCGCCGAGCGTTGCCGACGTGCGATCGAGCAAGGCGTCGAGCACTCCCGAAAACCCCGCCTCCGCTTCGCCGACTCGCGCCGCAGCGGTCGTGCCTGCCGCCTCGATCTCCGATAGCCGCGCCGCGAGCCGATCGGTCGCTTCAGCGATCGCCTGGTCCGTTTCGCGCGTACACTGCGCGAGGTCGGTTACGTGGCGGCTGAACGCGGCCGTTTTCTCGGCCGACTGGCTGCCGATCGACTGCAGCTGTCCGGCGAGAGCGCGTGCGCTTTCCTCCGCGCGCGGCAGGTCGTCGAGCAGGACCGCGACGTCGTTGCGGGCGGATTCGGCAGCGCGGTCGAGCGCTTCCCCATGCTGGCGCAGTCTGTCGCTGCTGCTGTCGAACTGGCGGGTGATCCCGCCGAGCTTGCCGGTGGTTTCGTCGCCGAGTTGCATCAGCTGCTGTGCGATCATCGTCAGCTCGGAGCGGCTGTCGCTGATCCGCTGCGACAGGACCTCGAGCAAAGCTTCGAGCGATTGCGCTTCGCCGCGCATCGCGATGACCGAGCGGGTGAAGCGCTCGGCTTCCTTGCGGCGCGTCCGGCCGAAGATCAGCCACACCAGGCCGAGCAGCGCCAGCGGTCCGGCGGCGACCGCGAGCCACTGGGCGACGTAAGGCGAGGATAGCGGCTGCCCCGCGAGAGTCCGGCCTGCGGACCAGGCCGAATAGCCGAGCCACAGCGCCGCAAGAACGGCGAGGGTGATTCCGAGCACCTGACGGCCGCCGGCGCCTTGATTGGCTGCATCCGGTTGCACCGAATCCGCTTCCCGCAACCACGGATCCTGCTCGAACGCCGCTTCGGTCGTCAGCTCGAGGGGCTCGGCCGCATCGATCGCCGGCGGGAGAGGTTCGGCGCGCTTTGGGGTGGGTGTCATCGTAACGCGGACTTTACCACCTTTGAAGGTTCACGAAAGCGGTTAGAGAGGGTTGTCGAAAGACGGGGAGGGAACGGCGGAGGAATGGCGGTCGGCGCGCTGATCGGGGCTTATCAGGAGGACGACAGCGGACTGCTTCGGGCGCTGCTTCCGCTCGCCGGGCGGACGCTTGTCGAATATCAGGTGCGCTGTGCCGCTGCGGCAGGCGCTGCCCCGATCGTCGTCATCGTCGAGCGCGTGCCGCAGGCGCTGCAGGATGCATTCGAGCGGCTTCGCCTCGACGGCCTCGGCGTCTTCCCCGTGAGCGACGTGAGCGAAGCGGTGAGCCGGTTCGAGGCAGGCTCGATGATCCTGCTTATCGGGGACGGAATCGCGCCGGTCGCCGATCTCGTCGTGAAGATCGCGGAAGAGCCGGAACCTGCAATCGCAACGGTGCCGGACGATGACGTGCACGCGCTGTTCGAACGGATCGACGGCGAGTCGCGCTGGGCTGGAGTCGCGCTCGTCGATGCGCATTTGCTCGGATCGACCGCGGCGATGCTCGGCGACTGGGATCTGCAGTCGACCCTGCTCAGGCGGGCACTCCAGGAAGGGGCGCTGCGGGTGCCGGCGAGCGACTACGGGGGCGAACCGCTGCTTGCCCGGCAGTCGGAAGACCTCGAGGGGTTCCAGCGCAAGCTCCTCGTCAGCTCGCGCGGAATTCGGCCCGACTGGGTGAGTCGCTTCATCCTGCCGCCGATCGAGGAGTTTGCGACCGAGCATCTGATGGAAACGGGCCTTCGGCCGCTGTGGCTGATGTGGGCCGCACTCGCGCTGACGGTTGGCGGTGCCTTCTGCTTCACACGGGGGTGGCTGGGGGCCGGGCTCGTGCTGCTGCTCCTGTCGATGCCCCTCGACCTGATCTCGAGCCGCCTCGCGACCTTGCGGCTGCGCCCGCTGGCGATCCGCACACTGAGCCGGCTTGCGTTATGGCCGGCCGCCGGCCTTGCATTGGTCGCGCTGGGCTGGTGGGAAATGCGGCACAACAGCGGCTGGGGCGCGATGGTGTGCGCGCTCGCCGCCGCAGCCTTTGGCGAAGCTGCCCGGATCGAGCGCGCGGGCATCCATGATGAAGAGCCGTGGCTGATCTCCCGTCGCAGCGCGATCGTGCTCGCTGTGCCGTTCGCCCTGGCGGGCGCCTGGACCAGCTATCTCGTCGTGCTTCTCGCTTATGCAGTGATTTCTTTCTTCATCGTCCAGCATGTACGGCATGAACCGTCCAGTTGACCCGAAGTTAACCCAAATCAGATAACGCGTGACACTAATGATGCCGGAGGAATGGCCGATCGCCGCCACGGGAGCGGAGCGGGATGCGCCTGCACGCGCGGGCGGACGCGGGCGGCTGTCCACTGTTCGCGCCGATTTTTTCCTCAACCCCGCCGAGCGCCTGACGGAGCAGGAGCGGGCGTTGATGACCGCGATGCTGCACTGCCTGATCGCCGACATCGCAGGGGAAATCAGGGCGGCGCTCCCGGCCGGATGGGCAGGGGCCAATGACGACGATGCGGCGCTTGTCGATGCACTGACGCGCGCGGGCCTGCTCGACCAGCCCGAATTGATGGCGCTTCTGCTTCGGCGGGCGGACGAAGAGCGGATCGGAACCGCCGCTCGTGCGCGCAGCGGCCGGCGTGAGGCACGCGCAATCCAAGGCCTCGTCAGCCATCACGAAGGTGCCGCGTCGGCGGCGGCCATGGCGCTGATCCTCGCCCGAGGCCGACGGCGCGACCGCTTCGGCCAGTGCCTGCTTGGGTTCGATGACCTCTCGCACGAACTGGCGGAGCAGCTTGCCAACGCCATCGCAGCCGCATTGCGGAACGACGTGGCGGCCGGCCACGGTGTAGCGGCCGCGGATTCGGAGCTGACCAGCGCCGCGAGTCGGCTGCTCGACCGCCATGAGCCGGCGCGGGGGATCGAGGCGCTCACGGGAGCGCTCGTTTCTGTGCTCGACGAAAACGGCAGCCTCTCGGACGAGCTGTTGCTCGCCTGTGCGCAGGAGGGCGAAGTCGCATTCCTTGCCGAAGCCATCGGCCGGCGCGCGGGTGTCCAGGGCACCGTCGCGCTCGACGAACTCCTCTCGGGAGAAGCCGAGCATTTGATGGCCTTGCTACGTCTCGCCGGCTTCTCGCGCGAGCTCAGCGCCGGACTGCTCGCCAGTTTTGGCGACCTGCTAGGCATCGACGATCCAGGAGCGGCGATCGGCATTTTCGACCGGATCGGCGCCGACGAGATGAAGGCCGCTGCAAGCTGGGTCGCGGCTCCCGCGGATTATCGCGCTGCTCTGGACGCGCTCGAGAGCAACAATGGCTAGCGTTCCGTCCGAACCGCGGCCAGTGCTCGGACGCCTCGATGCGGCTGGACGGTTGATTGCAGCCGAGCCGGAGCTCGAAGCGCTGCAGCGGGAAGCCGGAGCGGATCTCGGGCAAATGCTCGCGCTCCCGCAGGTCGCCGCTGTCGCCCAGCTTGCCCGAAAGCTCGGCACGGCGGTCGGGCGTCCGGCCGTTGCCGCGTCGACCGAGCACGATATCGAGCTGTGGGTGAACGCACGGCCCGAAGGCGACGAGATTGCTTTATCGCTGGAAGGCTGGACCGTCCGTCCTGCAGCTGCCGCGCGTTTGACGTCGATCCTCGGCGGCGGAAGCGATGCTGCGGCGGCCGAGGCCCAGAATGAGTGGACGACCGACGAGGAACTGCGGATCATCTCCCTCTCTTCCGAGCTTGCGGGATTGCTTGGCGTCGAGGTTGCAGATGCGGCAGGCACGGCGCTGACGCGTGTCCTGCGGCTCGAGGAAGACGAAAGCGGAGAGATGCCGCTGATCAGCGCGCTTGCGGCTCGTCGCGCCTTCACCGGTCAGCGCGCGCGTGGTCGATCCGACGAAAGCTGCCTCGTGATCCTCTCGGGTGAGGTCGTGACGGCGGCGGACGGGCGGTTTGCAGGCTTTCGCGGAACCGCCGAGAGCGAGAAGGGCGGGTCGTCGAGAACGGCTCGACCTGTGCCTGGCTTCGACCGCGCCTTCGACGAACTGCTTCGCTCGCCGATCGACCGGATCATCGAAAGCGCGGAACGGATCGTCGCCCGCGCAGACGGGCCGTTGCGCAGCGATTATGCGAGCTACGGGAACGACATCGCGTCGGCCGCGCGGCACCTGTTGTCCGTGCTCCGGGCGATGAGCGAGGATCCGACGCAGGTCCATGGCGTCGTGGACCTCGCAGCGCTTTCGGCGGAAGCCGTGATCATGCTCGAATCCTCGGCTGAGGACCGCGAGGTTCACATCGAGCTCGACCGGCCCGAGCCGCTGCGGGTGCGCGGACAGGAACGCGCCGTCATCCAGATCCTGGTCAATCTGATCGTCAATGCGATCCGCTATTCGCCGGCACAAGCCACCATCCGTCTGAGCTTCAGCAGGACAGCGGGCACTGCTTCGGTCACGGTATCGGACGAAGGTCACGGAATTGCCGCGGGCGACGAGCAGCGCATCTTCGAACGCTTCGAACGAGCGCACCCGAAGGAGGGCGGGACCGGCCTCGGACTTGCCATTTCGCGGAGGCTCGCACGGTCGATGGGCGGCGACGTGAGCCTCGACAGCGCTCCCGGCGAAGGAGCGCGCTTTACCTTGACGCTGCCGGGCGCCTAGCCGCGCTGGTTGACGGGAACGTATTCGCGCCGGGTGTGGCCGACGTAGAGCTGGCGGGGACGGCCGATCTTCTGCTCGGGATCGGCGATCATTTCGTTCCACTGCGCGACCCAGCCGACCGTCCGGGCAAGCGCGAACAGCGCGGTGAACATGTCCGTCGGGAAGCCGATCGCGTTGAGGATGATGCCCGAGTAGAAGTCGACGTTCGGGTAGAGCTTCTTTTCGATGAAATATTCGTCGTTGAGCGCGATGTGCTCGAGCTCCTTGGCGACGTCGAGGACGGGATCGGAGATGTTCAACTCCTTCAGCACCTCGTCCGCCGTCGCCTTCATCACCTTCGCCCGCGGATCGAAGTTCTTGTAGACGCGGTGGCCGAACCCCATCAGCCGGAACGGGTCGTTCTTGTCCTTGGCGCGGGCGATATATTCAGGGATTCGCTTCACGTCGCCTATCTCGCGAAGCATGTTCAGCGCCGCTTCGTTCGCGCCGCCGTGAGCAGGGCCCCACAGGCATGCGATGCCGGCAGCGATGCACGCGAACGGGTTCGCGCCCGATGAGCCGGCGAGGCGCACCGTCGACGTGGACGCATTCTGCTCGTGATCGGCGTGGAGGATGAAGATGCGCCGCATCGCATTTTCGATGATCGGATTCACTTCATAAGGCTCCGCCGGCACTCCGAACGTCATGCGCAGGAAATTGCCGGTGAAGCTGAGCTCGTTCAGCGGGTACATGAACGGCTGTCCAAGCGAATATTTGAACGCCATCGCGACCAGCGTCGGCATCTTCGCGATCAGCCGGTGTGAAGCGATCATCCGCTGTTCGGGGTCGGTGATGTCGGTGCTGTCGTGATAGAAGGCCGAGAGCGCGCCCACGACGCCGCACAGGACGGCCATCGGGTGAGCGTCGCGCCGGAACCCGCGGAAGAAGACCGCGAGCTGCTCGTGGACCATCGTGTGGCGGCTGATCGTGTAAGTGAACTCGTCGAGCTCCTGCTGCGTCGGCAGCTCGCCCCGAAGCAGCAGATAGGCGACCTCCATGAAGGTCGAATGCTCTGCGAGCTGGTCGATGGGATAGCCGCGGTGAAGGAGGACGCCCTTCTCGCCGTCGATGTAGGTGATCGCGCTTTCGCAGCTCGCGGTCGAGGTGAAGCCGGGATCGTAGGTGAACATGCCCGACCGGGCGTAGAGCTTGCGGATGTCGACGACTTCCGGACCGACCGTGCCTTCGAGCACCGGGAAATCGAAGTTCCCGGTCGGAAGGTTCATCGAGGCTGATTTGTCGGTCATTCTGTAGGCTCCATCTGGTCGGCGATGCGGGCGAGGCTCTCGTCCCGTCCGAGCAACGCGAGAACGTCAAAAATCCCCGGAGACGTCGTGCGCCCGGTGAGGGCGGCCCTGAGGGGCTGCGCAAGCTTGCCCAGCTTGACGCCGCTCGCCTCGGCGACTTCGCGGATGGCTGCCTCTAACGAGCCTGCGTCCCAATTCGCAAGTGCAGCGAGCTTCGCGCGCGCCGCTGCGAGGACGGACCGCGCATCGCCGGAGAGCAAAGCGGCCGCGCCCGCATCGATGTCCAGCGGCCGCTCCGAAAAGAGAAACGATGCACTCTCAGCAAGTTGCACGAGTGTGTTCGCACGCGTCTTGAGCTCCGGCATTGCCCTCGTGAGCAGTGCCTTCTGCTCCGCCGAAAGGCCCAGCCTCGCCGCGACCAGCTCGGCGAGCCGTTCGTCGTCCGCCTCGCGGATGTAATGGCCGTTCAAATTCTCGAGCTTCTTGAAATCGAAACGCGACGGAGACTTGCCGACTTGCGGCAGGTCGAACCATTCGATCGCCTGCTGCCGGCTGATGATCTCGTCGTCGCCATGGCCCCAGCCGAGACGAAGAAGGTAATTGTTCACCGCTTCGGGCAGGAAACCGAGCTCGTCGCGATAGGCATCCACCCCGAGTGCGCCATGGCGCTTGCTGAGCTTGGCGCCATCCTGCCCGTGGATCAGCGGCACATGGGCGTAGATCGGCTCGGGCCAGCCCATCGCGCGGATGATCGCCAGCTGGCGGAAGGCATTGTTGAGATGGTCGTCGCCGCGGATCACGTGAGTGACCCCCATGTCGTGATCGTCGACCACGACCGCAAGCATGTAGGTCGGGGTACCGTCCGAGCGGAGCAGGACGAAATCGTCGATCTCGACGTTCTGCACCGTGACCCGCCCCTGGACCTGGTCGTCGATCACGGTTTCGCCCTCGCGCGGCGCCTTCAGGCGAATGACGAAGGGCTTGTCGGCCTGCGCCTCGGTCACGTCGCGCCACGGACTTTCGATCCGGAACGGCCGGCGCTCGCGCTGTGCCGCCTCGCGCTGCGCGGCGAGCTCCTCCTGAGTCATGTAGCAGCGATACGCCTGACCCCGCTCGAGCATCCGGTGGGCAATCTCGGCGTGGCGAGCCCAGAATTGCGACTGATAATATTCGTGCCCGTCCCAATCGAGGCCGAGCCAGCGCATTCCGTCCAGGATCGCGTCGATCGCTTCCGTGGTTGAGCGGGCCTTGTCGGTATCCTCGATCCTCAACAGGAACTTGCCGCCGAAGTGGCGCGCGTAGAGCCAGTTGAACAGCGCGGTCCGCGCCCCTCCGATATGCAGGAAGCCGGTGGGCGACGGTGCGAAGCGGGTGACGACCGGCGGTGAATCGGCGGAACGTGAACTCATGGTTGCGCTGAGGCGCGCTTTCCTCTTCAGTTGATGCTGCAATGCAATGGACGAGCGCCCCTAACATAGGGGAAGCGCCTCTTCCACAGCGTGCTCGGGGCTATTGGAAGGCGTGGTTTTCCGCCGCTGGAGAGGAGCTGGAGAGGCTCCTCGAGGCGGAGCGCGCACAGCTCCCGCCGTGGCTCGCCGTCGGTCTCGGCAGCGGCATCGCTGCGTGGTTCGCGCTCGATCGTCCGGCCGAATGGCAGGCCTTTCTGTGCCTCGCTGCCGCGGTTGCGCTGATCGGGTTCACCCTCGGAAGCGGACGCGCGGGGAGGGCACTGGGCTGGTTCGCGCTTGCGGCGGCGATCGGTTGTGCACTGGTCTGGGCGCGATCCGTGCTCGTCGCCGCGCCGCGATTGGACCGCCCGGCGGTGGCGCAACTCGACGGCACCGTCGTGACGGTCGACCATCTCGCGGCGCGGCAGACCACCCGTGTGGTGCTCCAATCCGCGACTGCAGGTCTGCCGCCCAGGCTCCGGCTGTCGATCGATGACGACACGCTTCCGACGGGAATTGCGCCCGGAGCGCAGATCGCCGCTCGGGCGCGATTGGTGCCGCCGCCGCCGATGGCGTTGCCGGGCACCTATGATTTCGCGCGCGATGCGTGGTTCCAGGGGCTTGGGGCCGTCGGAAAGCCGCTTGGACCTGTAACGGTGCTCCGCGCCGGCAAGCCGCACGGTCTCGACCGCGTTCGCGATGGTCTCAGGCAGCACATCGAGCAGCGTCTCCCGGCCAGCCCGGCCGGGATCGCCGTCGCGCTGGCGACCGGTGACCAGAACGCGGTCGACCAGGACGATGCCGACGCAATGCGGCGCGCAGGCTTGACCCATCTCCTCTCGGTCAGCGGGCTTCACATTGCCGCGGTCGTCGCCTTTGCGATGTTCGTGAGCCTGAAATTGCTGGCGCTGAGCGAGCGGCTCGCGCTGCGGTTCAATCTCGTGCTCGTCTCCGCCGGCGTCGCTGCCGCGGCGGGCATCGGCTACACCTTGCTCACCGGAGCGCAGGTGCCGACGGTGAGGAGCTGCGTTGCGGCGCTGCTGATTCTCGCGGGAATCGCACTCGGCCGCGATGCACTGAGCATGCGCCTGATCGCCACCGGAGCGATCGTCGTGCTGCTGTTCCGGCCCGAGGCGCTCGCGGGCGCCAGCTTCCAGATGAGCTTCGCTGCGGTGACCGCGATCGTCGCGCTTCATTCGACCCGCTGGGCGCGCCTGCTCCTGCAACGCCGGGACGAAGGCATAATCGGCCGCACGGCGCGGGCGCTGCTCGGGATTGTCGCGACAGGCCTGGTGGTCGAAGTCGCGCTCGCGCCGATGGCGTTGTTCCATTTCCACCGCGCAGGCCTCTACGGCGTATTCGCGAACATCATCGCTATCCCTCTGACGACATTCGTGATCATGCCGAGCGAGGCGGCCGCGCTGACGTTCGACGCGCTCGGCTGGGGACTGCCCTTCTGGTGGATGTGCGGCAAGTCGATCGAAGGCCTGCTCGGCCTCGCGCACGCGATCGCATCGACGAGGGGTGCAGTCGCGCTGCTTCCGTCGATGCCGACGTGGGCGTTCGGCGCAATGATGGCGGGCGGCATCTGGCTGTGCCTTTGGAACACGCGGCTGCGGCTTCTCGGGCTGGTGCCGTTCGCGGTCGGCGCGGTCGCGGCGGCGCTTTCGCCGTCCCCCGATCTGCTGATTACCGGCGACGGAATGCACGTTGCAGTCGTCGATGGCGGAACGCCGCTGATCCTTCGCGAGCGCACCGGCGACTATGTCCGAAGCCTGATCGCCGAGGCTTCGGGGTTCGACGGCGATCCCGAGGATCTCGGCCGTCGGCCGTACAGCGCGTGTTCGAAGGACGCATGCGTCGCCGTCATTCGAAAGGGCGCATCGGAATGGCGGCTGCTCGCGACGCGTTCTTCGACGCTGATCGACTGGCAGAGCTTTACGGTCGCCTGTGGAGAGGCGGACATCGTCGTCTCCGACCGCCGGCTGCCGCGCGGCTGCACGCCGCGGTGGCTCAAGCTCGACGCACCCGCGCTACGGCGAACCGGCGGCCTCGCGATCTATCTCGCCGGCAAGCCGCGGGTCGACAGCGTGGCTGCGCGCGTCGGCGCGCACCCGTGGGCGGCTAACGGCGCTTCGGAAAATGGACTAAGATGATCGCTGGGGGAACAAGCATATGATCCGGCTCCTTCCGCGGATGCTCGCGGCGGCAGTTGCGCTATTATCCCAAGCGGGCGCAACGGCGGCGACGCTCGCCTTCAGGCACGTCAATGTCGTCGACGTGGAGCATGGGCGCATTCTCGCGGACCGAGTCGTGCTCGTTCGCGGCAATCGTATCGATCGCATAGCACGCGACGCGACTTTCCAGGTGCCGGCCGATGCCCAAATCATCGAAGCGGCCGGCAAGTTCCTGATGCCGGGGCTGTGGGACATGCATGCCCACAACTTCAATTATGTTAGTGGCCGGCCGCCGCGGACGTGGCAGTTCCCCTTGTTCATTGCCTATGGCGTCACCGGCGTGCGCGACATGTGGGTCAAAGCGAAGGACATGCCGCTAGTCCGGCAATGGCGCACGGACCTCGATCGCGGCGAGTTCGTCGGACCCCGCTTCGCGGCTGTCGGCACGATCGTCGATGGGCCTGAGGATGCCAAGCCCGGACACTTTCCCGGACCCAATGTCGATGTCGCCCCGACTCCCGAAGCTGGCCGCAGGATGGTCGATGGCTTGCAAGCGGCGGGCGTCGATTTCTTCAAGACCTACAACAGCCTCTCGCGCGACGTGTATCTTGCGGTGGTGGATGAGGGGAAGCGGCGCCATTTGCCGGTCGCGGGCCATGTTCCCTGGGCGGTGGGTGCGCGTCTGGCGAGCGATTCCGGCCAGCGCAGCGTCGAGCACGAATATGGCATGATGGAAAGCTGTTCGAGTAAGGAGCGCGAGCTTTACGCGCGGGAACAGAAAGATCTCCGCTGGGCCTATTCGAACGATTCGCTTCTCGTCGACAGCTACAGCGAGGAGGCTTGTCTTTCGCTCGCCGCGACGTTTGCCCGCAATCACACGGCGTTTACGCCGACTCTGGTCGAGGACCGTTTCTCGGCCGGCACCGAAACCCTCGGCTTCTTCATCGGTGACCCCCGCTTGGCGACGGTCCCCCAAAACGAGCTCGACTCGTGGCAGGACGCCCGCGACCTCCTCCGCAAAGGCCTCGCCAAAGGGACGATGACGCCCCAAGACGACGCCATCAGTGCGCGCTGGTGGAAGGAGTTGTTCACGATCACGCGGCTGATGGAGCAGCAGGGAGTGACGATTCTCGCCGGCACGGACGTCGGGAATCCCTTCATCTACCCCGGCGCGAGTCTGCTTGACGAGCTGGGCCTGCTCAATGACGCGGGCCTGACGCCGCTTCAGGCGTTGCAGGCGGCGACATTGAACCCAGCGAAATTCCTCCACATTGAAAAGGACTTCGGGACAGTCGAGCGCGGGAAGACCGCCGACCTAGTCCTGCTCGACGCCAATCCGCTCGAAGACATCGCGAACACGCGGCGGATTGACGCCGTCGTGTTGAATGGACGGCTGTTCGACCGCTCGACGCTAGACGCGCTTCTCGCTTCGGCCAAGCGCTCGGTGCACTAGATCAGCGCTCGCTCCACACGGCGAGCTCGTTTCCTCCGGGGTCGATGAAGTGGAAGCGGCGACCGCCGGGGAAGGCGAAGATCGGCTTGGCGACGATGCCACCGGCTTTCGTGACTGCCTCGAACACGCGCTCGAGGTCGTCGACGCGAATGACAGGCAAGGGCGCTGACAAGCCGTCCGCGGGACCGCCCTGGAGACCGAGATCGGTCGTGCCGTTGGTCGTTGCCGAATAGGTCGGGCCGTAGTTCGTGAACGCCCAGCCGAACGCCTTGCTATAGAAAGCGCGGGTCAGCTCATGCGCGGTCGCGCTCGGCAGCTCGACATAGTCGATGCGCGCATCGGTCATCTCAGTAACGCCGGATCAGCCCCGCGAGCCGTCCCTGGATGCGGACCCGGTCCTCGTCGTAGCGCTGCGGTTCGTAGCGGCTGTTCGCCGGATCGAGCCTGATCATCCGGCCTTCGCGGCGGAAGGTCTTCAACGTCGCTTCCTCACTGTCGATCAGTGCGACGACGATTTCGCCGTCGCGCGCGGTGTCGACCTTCCGGATCAAGGCAAAATCGCCATCGAGGATTCCTTCCTCGACCATCGAATCGCCGGATACTTCCAAGGCGAAATGCTCGCCGGGGCCGAGCAGCGCCGCGGGAACCGCGAAGCTCTCCGTCCCTTGCAGTGCTTCGATCGGCGTGCCGGCAGCAATCCGGCCGTGGAGCGGGATTTCCATCGTATCGTTGGCCGCTGCCGCAACCGCAGGCCGGATCGGCGTGACAGTTGCTGGCGAGCGGTCGCCGGCAGCTTCGGGGATCTTCAAGACCTCAAGCGCGCGGGCGCGATTGGGAAGCCGGTGAATGAACCCGCGTTCCTCGAGCGCCGAAATCAACCGGTGGACTCCGGACTTGGACTTGAGCTCCAGCGCTTCGCGCATTTCGTCGAAGCTCGGGCTGACGCCACCGTTTTTCAGACGGCCGTCGATGAACAGCAGAAGTTCGCGTTGCTTGGCGGTGAGCATTGTCGGTGTCCCCGTCATCCCTGTGGAACGAACGGAGAACGTGTAGGCAACATAGAGGCGTTGGTCAAGCGGCCATGCTTCAACCGCCGCTGGTGGCCATCCGCTGCTTCATTGCCGTGATCGCCGCTTCGTTGCGCTTGACCTTGAGCTCGCTGCGCATCGCGCCGAGGAATTCCTGGGCATATTCCTGCGAAATGCCCTGCTGCAGCTCATTCTCCATCTGCCCGATCAGGGCCGGTTGCATCATCGCATTGCCCGGGGTGATTTTCTTGACGCTGACGATGAAGAAGCCGTGCCCCTGCGGGTCGGGGAACATGCGGCTTTTCCCTTCGGCGAGCGAGAACAGCATCTTGAGCGGGGCAGGGACCGGACCCTGCGCCGTCGCGAGCTGGATCCGCCGCGCCGCGAGCGGCTGCACCGGCGGCAGCGGAGCCTTGCTCTCGTTCATCGCCTGGGCAAGCGGCATCCCTTTCTCGACCTTGGCTTCGATCTGAGCGGCGGCGGCGCGGGCGCGGTCCAGCGCCTGAGCGTCGATCCAGTCGTTCGCCACCTGGTCGTGCACCTGCGCGAGCGGCGCCGGCGCTGCCGTCATGACCTGCCCGGGCGAGACCATCGCATAACCCTGGTCATTCGGCAGGGTGATCATCTCCGGCGGGTCGTTCGGCTCGATCTCGAACCCGGTCTTGAGCGCCGGGGCAAGTTCGGCCGGGAACTTGTACTTGGGATCGGAGCGGGCCGTTCCGTTCGCGGTAATGAGCGGCGTGGTCGTGACGGGCAGCTTCGCCTTGGCTGCGGCCTCGGTGAAGTTGCTTCCGTTGTCTAGCGTGTCCTGGACCTTGTCGACGAGGTCCTCGAGCGCGGTCTTGCGCTTGTCCGCGGTGATCTTAGCGGCGATCTCGGCACGCGCCTGGTCGAGCGATTTTCCGCCGGTGGTCTTGACCGAGTCCACTTTGACCACCGCCCAGCCGAACTTGGTCTGAATGGGGCCGACAACCGCGCCCGAGGGCGCTGCGAAGACGGCGTTCGCGGCCTCGTCACCGGCAACGGAAGAGTATGCGTCGCGGCTCTGGTCCGTCAGCGTCGTCACCGCGGCATTCGCTCCAGCGGGAGCGGCAGCCGCGGCAATGGTTGCGCCGCCTTTCGCGCGCGCGGCGATCTGGTTCGCCGTCGCCTGGTCCTGCACCAGCGCCTGGCTGATGTTCCGCGTCTCGCTCGCCGCGTAGTCCGCCTTGTGCGAATTGTAGTAAGCGGCAACTTCCTGGTCCGAAGCGGTCAGGTTCGCGACCTGCTCGGGCCCGATCCGGGCGATGCGCAGTACCCGCTGCTCGGGCACCATATATTTGCTTCGGTTGGCCGAATAATATTGCTGCAGCTGCGCGTTGGTCGGTTTCAATCCCTCGCGGAACGCGCCGAGCGGGATCGCTGCGGCTTCCCCCTGCCGAGATTCGAGCAGCATGGCTGCGTACGGCGTCGCCATTCCCACGGGAACCCGCGCATTGGCCGCGACCGGCGCCAGCAGGTAACGCTCGAGCAGGCCGCCCGCGAGAATCTCGCGAACCTGGCTATCGGTCAGCCGCTGCTGTGCAAGAAACGATTGATACGCCTGCTCGCTGAATTTGCCGTTGAGACCCTTGGTCTGCGGGATCTGCGCGATTTCCGCATCGACCAGCCGCTTCGAGAGCGGGAAATGGTACTTCTCGGCGAACGCCAACAGCGTTTTCTCGTCGATCAGCTCGCCGAGGATGGACTCGAAATCGTCGAGGATCGTCGAATAGTCGGCCTCGGCTCGCTCCTGCCGGACCTGCTGGAGCCGCCGCTGCATTGCGTCACTCATCTCCGGCTCGGTGATCCGCTCCTGTCCGACCTCGGCTAGCGTGGAGCTCGTCATTCCGAAGCCCATCGTGCCCGAACCGAAGTTCGAGATGTCGGTCGAAGCGAAGCCGATGAGGATCAGAATGAACGAGGTGGCAACGATCGCGGTGCCGACCTTGCTCTTCGACATTCGGCGGAGGGAAGCGAGCATCAGGATCCTGGGGGAGAATGGTGGTTGGGCGCCGCTTTAGGGGCGAGCCTTGCATGCATCAAGGCGGCGCCGCTACTGCCGCTGGGGCAGGGGAACGGAAGTGGCGCCAAGAAAGCTCGTCGCGGGCAACTGGAAAATGCACGGTCTGTCCGGGGACATTGCCGAGATCGAGCGCATTGCAGCGGCTTCCCGCGCCTATCCGCAAGTGGATGTGGCACTGTGCATCCCGGCGACGCTGATCGAGCGCGCGGCGCGGGCGGTGCCCGGCTTCGCGGTCGGCGGGGAGGACGTTCACGCGGCCGAGAAGGGGGCTCATACCGGCTGCACCTCCGCGCCGATGCTGGTCGACGCCGGTGCCCGGCTGACGATCGTCGGCCATTCCGAACGCCGCGATGCGCAGCGCGAAAGCGATTTCGAGGTGAGCGCAAAGGCGGATGCGGCGCTTGGTTGCGGCTTGGCCGTCATCCTGTGCGTGGGCGAAATCCTCGAGGTGAGGGAGCAGGGCGCTGCCCTCGACACGGTGCTGGCGCAGCTCGACGGCTCACTGCCGCCGCAGCCGGTCGGCGCGGCCGAGCTTGCGGTCGCCTATGAACCGGTTTGGGCAATCGGCACGGGAAAGGTGCCGGCTTGCGACGAAATCGCCGAGATGCACGCCGCTATCCGGGCGCGGCTTGTGGAGCGGCTCGGTGACAGCGGCGAACGCATGCGCATTCTCTACGGAGGTTCCGTGAACGGCTCCAACGCTGCCGAGATCTTCACCGTCCCAAACGTCGATGGTGCGCTGGTCGGGGGCGCGAGCCTCACGGCTTCCGCGTTCATGCCCATCGTTGCCGCCGCTGCGGAGACCGCGCGGCGGGCGTGAGCTGCCATTCAGTTCACAATCAGCACCGCTGTGTTATGGTACCCTTATCCAAAGTTACTGACATGTAGGGAAAGGACAAGATGCGACTCATATTTGGGGCATTTGCTGCCGCCGGGCTCGTCATCGCGGTTCCGGCCGCAGCGCAGGCACAGGCCGGCGTCACCATCGGAATGCAGGTCACGGACTCGACCGGTGCTCCGGTCGGGACGGTCGTGGGCCTGAAGGGCGCAAACGTGCTGATCAGGACCGACAAGCACGAGGCGCAGATTCCCACCAGCAGCTTCTCCGTTTCGAAGGGCAAGCTGCTGTTCGGAATGACGCAGGCGCAGCTCGACGCGCAGATCGAGCAAAGTTCCGCCGCCTCGAGTGCGGCAATCGTTGCCGGCGCAACCGTGAAGGGTGTCGGCGGAACGCCGGTCGGGACCATCGAGGCAATTGCCGACGGCAACGCCACGATCGCGCTTCAGAACGGCAAGAAGCTCGCGATCCCGCAGGCGGGCCTTCGCGGCAATTCCGACGGAAGCGTGACGATCGGTTATTCGGCGGCACAGTTGGAAGCGCTCGTCCAGGGCAGCGCATCGTCGACCGACGCTTCGGCGACGAGCACGCCGTCGGCGGACACGCCGGGCAACTAAGCTCGGTTGAAAGGCGGCGCGGCGCCGACTAAGTGCGGCGCGCGCCTCCAATCCGTCTTCGAGAAAGTCCGTCATGTTCGCATTCCTGCTGATCGTCCAAACGCTCATCGCGGTCGCGCTGATCGGCACCATCCTGATGCAGCAGTCGGAAGGCGGCGGCCTCGGCGTCGGCGGAAGCTCGTCGGGGTTCATGACCGCGCGCGGCGCGGCGGACTTCCTGAGCCGCTCCACCGCAGTGCTCGGGGGGCTGTTCATCGTATTGTCGATCGTCATGGCGGCGATCGCCGGCGCGAGCCGCCAGCCGACGAAAATCGACACCTCGCTCGTCAATTCGGCGGCACCGCTCGAGCAGCAGAAGACTGCGCCGCAGCAGCCGGCGCCGGGAACGCCGGCGGCTAATCCGCAGCAGAATCAACCGGCTCCGGCAGTCCCGCTCGCACAGTAAGAGCGCCTTTCCCCATATTTTTTCGTGCCGCCGCTTGCGTCCGCGGCATCTGTCCCCCTAAGCCTCGAATCCCATGGCGCGGTTTATTTTTGTCACCGGCGGCGTGGTCTCATCGCTTGGTAAAGGTCTTCTCTCCGCCTCGCTCGGGGCGCTCCTGCAGGCGCGCGGCTACAAGGTCCGGATACGCAAGTTCGACCCCTATCTGAACGTCGATCCGGGGACGATGTCGCCCTACCAGCACGGCGAAGTCTTCGTGACCGATGACGGCGCCGAAACCGATCTCGACCTCGGCCATTACGAGCGCTTCACCGGCGTTTCCTCGCACCAGTCGGACAATGTGACGACCGGCCGCATCTACCGCGACATCATCGCCAAGGAGCGGCGCGGCGATTATCTCGGCGCGACGGTGCAGGTGATCCCGCACGTCACCAACGCCATCAAGGAATTCGCGCTCGCCGGCACCGAGAACTGCGATTTCGTGATCTGCGAGATCGGCGGCACGGTCGGCGATATCGAAAGCCTGCCGTTTATCGAATCGATCCGCCAGTTGAGAAACGACCTCGGCCGCGACCAGGCCGTCAGCGTTCACACGACACTCGTGCCGTGGATCGCCGCGGCGGGCGAGCTCAAGACCAAGCCGACGCAACATTCGGTGCGCGAGCTGTCGAGCCTGGGAGTTCAGCCCGACGTGCTCCTGTGCCGCTCGGACAGGGAGCTTCCCGAAGGCGAGCGCGAGAAAATCGCTTTGTTCTGCAACGTGCCCAAATCTGCAGTGATCCCGGCACTCGATGCCCGAAACATCTACGATGTGCCGCTTCAGTATCACGAGGCGGGACTGGACGATGAAGTGCTGCGCGCGTTCCGAATTCACGACGCGCCGCCGCCGGACCTGACCCGCTGGTACGAAATCATGGACCGGATCGACCATTACGAGAGCGAGGTCACGATCGGCGTGGTGGGGAAATATGTCGGGCTTCCCGACGCCTACAAAAGCCTGCGCGACGCGCTGGTCCATGGCGGGATCGCCAACCGCGCCAAGGTCAACATCCAGTGGATCGATGCCGAGCTGTTCGAGCATCCCGAAGCCGACATCGTCGCCGAGCTCGAGCCGCTCCACGGCATCCTGGTCCCGGGCGGCTTCGGCGAGCGCGGAAGCGAGGGCAAGATCGCGAGCGTCAAGTTCGCTCGCGAGCGGGAAATCCCGTTTTTCGGAATCTGCCTCGGCATGCAGATGGCGTGCATCGAGGCGGCGCGGAACCTCGCCGGGATTCCGAATGCCTCGACCACCGAGTTCGGCGAGACTTCCGAGCCGGTAGTCGGAATGATCACCGAGTGGATGAGCGAAGAGGGGCTGCAGAAGCGCGCGGCCGGCGGCGACCTCGGCGGGACGATGCGGCTCGGCGCCTATCCCGCCAAGCTCGACGGCAATAGCGTCGTCCGGTCGATCTACGGCACCGACGAGATCAGCGAACGGCATCGCCACCGGTACGAGGTCAACGTCCATTACAAGGAACCGCTGGAGAAGACCGGGCTCGTGTTCTCCGGCATGTCGCCCGACGACCAGCTTCCCGAAATCGTCGAGCGGCCGGACCATCCGTGGTTCATCGGCGTCCAGTTCCATCCGGAGCTCAAGAGCCGGCCGTTCGACCCCCATCCGCTCTTCGCCGGCTTCATCGGAGCAGCGGTCAAGCAGTCGAGGTTGGTCTAGCCCTCATTAGTTCTCGGAACAGGGCCACAGCTTGGCCGTTACGGTTCCGTTCCGCGACTAGAACGAGGAAAGCTGCACATGCTTCTGACCATCGCCATCATCCTGCTCATCCTGTGGGCGCTCGGCTTTTTCGCCTTCCACGTGGCAGGCAGCCTGATCCACATCCTGCTGATCATCGGCATCATCGTGCTCATCTGGCACTTCGTGGCCGGTCGCAGGGCGGTCTAGCCGCGAATCTCTCGCCGTTGCGGGGCGCTCGCAGCGCCCCTAAATGCGGCGCATGACGAACAGTGTTTCGACGCGCGTGGCCGTGCTCGGCTCCGGGCCTGCAGGGCTCACGGCCGCCATCTACGCCGCGCGCGCCGGCCTCTCGCCGATCGTGATCCAGGGCATCCAGCCGGGCGGGCAGCTCACCACGACGACGGACGTCGAAAATTACCCCGGCTTCCGCGAAGTCATCCAGGGACCGTGGCTGGTCGAGGAAATGCAGGCCCAGGCCGAGCATGTCGGGACCAAGATGGTGTGGGATCACATCAGCGCCGTCGACCTGTCGCACCGTCCGTTCCGCCTCACCGGCGATAGCGGCGCGCAATATTTCGCCGATGCGTTGGTGATCGCCACCGGAGCGCAGGCGAAATATCTAGGGCTTCCGTCGGAAGAGCATATGAAGGGCAGGGGAGTGTCTGCCTGCGCGACCTGCGACGGCTTCTTCTACCGGGGCAAGAAGGTCGCGGTGATCGGCGGCGGCAACACCGCGGTCGAGGAAGCGCTCTACATGACCAATCACAGCCATGACGTCACGCTGATCCATCGGCGCGACACGCTGCGCGCCGAGAAAATCCTGCAGGACCGGCTGTTCGCGAACGAAAAGATCGACGTGATCTGGGATAGCGAAGTGGTCGAGTTCGTCGGCGGCGGCGATCCCGAGGCGCTGATCGGTCTCGACATCCGCAACAAGCGCACCGGCGCAATCAGCAGGCTGGAGGTCGAAGGCGCGTTTGTTGCGATCGGCCATTCGCCCGCGACAGAGCTGTTCGCAGGTCAGCTCGAGCTCGACGAGGACGGCTATCTCAAGGTCGAGCCCGGAACCACTCGAACCAGTATCCCCGGCGTGTTCGCCTGCGGCGACGTGATGGACAAGACCTATCGCCAGGCGGTCACGGCCGCGGGCACCGGCTGCATGGCCGCGCTCGACGCGGAGAAATATCTCGCAGCTCAGGAGTTCGAAGCGCTCGCCGCCGAATAGGCCGCAAGACGCCTGGTCAACCTACATCTTCGTCGATGTTGTTCTTGGCTGCATCGCCCGTCGGGCGGTCGTCGTCGGAGGCGCCGCCGGTGCCGATGGCACCTTCCATTGCGGCAGGGCCGCCGCCCGGAATCGTCCCGCCGGGCTGAAGCCCGCTGGCGAGGCCGTTTCCTCGGCGCTCGGCGTTCTCGCCGCGAAACTTGTGCTTTGAAAGCTCGACCGGTTTTTCTTGATCGTCGTCGCTCATCCTTGAGTCTCCTCTCGGGAGACCAACGCTCGGGCAAGAGCGCCGTTCAGCGCGTCGCCGCGCTTTCCCGGTAGATTGCCTCGACAAAGTAGAGCCCGTGCGGGGGCGCGTTGAAGCCGAGCGCGGAGCGATCGCGTGCCTCGAGCGCCTTGCGCATCTCCTCGGGCTGCCACTGGCCGCGTCCGACCAGCGCGAGGCAGCCGACCATCGAGCGCACCTGATGGTGAAGAAAGCTTCGCGCCGCGGCCCTGACGTGGATTTCCTCACCTGCGCGGCCGACCTCGAGCGCATCGAGCGTCTTCACCGGACTGTTCGACTGGCAATGCGCCGAGCGGAAGGTCGTGAAATCGTGGCGCCCGATGAGGTGCGCCGCGCCTTCCTCCATTGCCTCGACATCGAGCGGGACTGCAACGTGCCACACGCGGCCGGCGTCGAGTGCAGGCGGCGCGCGCCGGTTGAGAATGCGATAGAGATAGCGGCGGCCGACACAGGAGAAGCGTGCGTGCCAGTCCCCGCGCACCTCGGCGACCCGGAGGACGGAGATCGGCTGCGGGCGGACCAGCGCGTTCAGACCCTCCCGCAGCCGGTGCGGCGTAAGCGACTTCATGACGTCAACATGCGCCGACATGGCGAGCGCGTGGACGCCGGCGTCGGTTCGGCCCGCGGCGGTGAACGCCACCTGTTCTCCGGTCATCCGCTGAAGCGCTTCCTCGAGCGTCTGCTGAACCGACGGACCATGGTCTTGGCGCTGCCATCCCATGAACGGACCGCCGTCATATTCGATCGTCAACCGCCAGCGGGTCACGGCAGGATCGCGCCCTTCGGAATGGCGAAGCCACGAAGGAGCTCGCCGGGAGTCATCGGAGCGCGACCGGCTCGCTGAACCTTGAGCGGCCGGACGTAACCGGAGCCGCAGGCGATGCTCAGGCAATCGTCCACGACTTGTCCAGCTGGTCCCGTCGCGTCCTCACCGGCGACCGCCTCGAGCAGCTTCACCCGCTCGCCATTCGCTTCGAACCATGCGCCCGGGACTGGATTGAACGCCCGGACCTGCCGCGCGATTTCTTCAGCGGTCCGGCTCCAGTCGATCCGCGCCTCGGCCTTGTCGACCTTCGAGGCGTAGGTCGCGCCTTGCGCCGGCTGCGGACGGGGCGGCGTCGGATCGGCTAGCCATTCAACGAGTGCCTCTGCGCCGAGATTCGCCAGCTCTTCCGTGACTTGTCCGGCATTCTTCCCACGAATATCGAGCTCGCGCTCCAGCAGCATCGGCCCGGTGTCGAGCCCTTCGTCCATCTTCATGATGGTGACTCCGCTGACCTCGTCCCCGGCGAGGATCGCGCGCTGGATCGGTGCCGCGCCGCGCCAGCGCGGGAGGAGCGAGGCGTGGACGTTCACGCACCCTTGCCGCGGCGCTTCGAGGATCGGCTTCGGCAGGATGAGCCCGTAAGCGGCAACCACGGCCAAATCGGCGTCGAGCGCGCGAAACTGAGCTTGCTCTTCGGGATCGCGCAGCGTCCGCGGCGTGCGCACATCGATGCCCAGCTCTTCCGCGCGCTCGTGGACCGGCGTCTTGCGATCAGTCTTCCCGCGTCCGGCGGGGCGCGGCGGCTGCGCATAGACGGCGACCACATCGTGGCCAGCCTCGACCAGCGCCTCGAGGCTCGGCACGGCGAAGTCCGGCGATCCCATGAAGATGATGCGCATCGGCCGCCCTATGGCGAAAGCGCGAGGAATTGCCTACCTCGGCGCCAGCGTGGCCAGTCAGGAAATCGAAGCACTATCGCAGGCGCTCGCGCGGCTGCCGGGTCTTGGGCCGCGTTCGGCCCGGCGCGCGGTGCTTCACCTCATGAAGCGGCGCGAGGCTGCACTTCAGCCGCTTCTCACCGCACTCCAGAATGTCGCCGACAAGCTCTCGACCTGCTCGGTGTGCGGCAACGTCGATACCTCCGACCCATGCTCGATCTGCCGCGATGCGCGTCGAGACGAGAAGATGCTGTGCGTGGTCGAGGAAGTCGCGGACCTGTGGGCGCTCGATCGCTCGCGGCTGTTCCCCGGCCGCTATCACGTTCTCGGCGGCCGCCTCTCCGCGCTCGAGGGCGTCGGGCCGGAAGACCTCACCATCGATCAGCTCGTCCGCCGGGTGTCGGAGGGCGGGATCGACGAGGTTGTGCTAGCGATGAACGCCACTCTGGAGGGCCAGACCACCGCGCATTACCTCGCCGAGCGGCTGGAAGGATTTCCTATCCGTCTCAGCCAGTTGGCGCACGGACTTCCGGTCGGTGGTGAGCTCGACTATCTCGACGAAGGCACGCTTGCGCAGGCACTCCGCGCCCGGCGGCCAATTGCTTGAACGCCTGGCGAACACGCCCTAAATCCCGCTTATGGCCATTCGCCGCATCTATGAGACGCCCGACCCGGTCCTCCGGCAGATTTCGAAGCCGGTGGAGACGTTCGACGACGCGCTGAAGACGCTCGTCGCTGATCTGTTCGAGACAATGTACGATGCGCCGGGCATCGGCCTTGCCGCGGTTCAAGTGGGCGAGCCGATCCGGCTGCTGGTCATCGACCTCCAGGAGCCGACGGACCCGGACGATCCCGAAAGCCCGGTCGTCAGGGACCCGCGGGTGTTCATCAATCCGGAAGTCCTGTGGCACTCGGACGCCGAGGTGCCGTACACCGAAGGCTGCCTCTCGGTGCCCGAGCAATATGCCGAGGTGATGCGTCCCGACCGGATCCGCGCCCGCTGGCAGGACGAGGACGGCAATGAGCACGAGGAAGAGATCGAAGGCCTTCTCGCCGTCTGCCTGCAGCACGAGATGGACCATCTGAACGGCGTATTGTTCATCGACCATCTCTCGCGGCTCAAGCGCGACATGGTCCTCAAGAAGCTTGCCAAGTGGCGCAAAGAGCAGCAGAAAAAGGCGGCATAATGTCATCCCGGCCTTGAGCCGGGACCCGCCTTTTCTTTCCGAAGGGATATGAAGGCAGGCAGACCCCGGATCAGGTCCGGGGTGACGGTTCTTCGGGCGTCACTTCCCGCAGTAGATCAGCCCGGTCGGATCGATCGCGTTCGATTCCACCAACATCGCTTGTGCGGACTCGGCGAAACGTAGCTTGATCAGGTCGGTGTGGATCGGTTGCTTGGTCGGGCACTGAGCCGCGACATCGTAGCCGCCGGGCACCTTCGCCACATTGTAGAAGCTGCAGTGCGGTCCGCCGCTGACGGTCAGTTCGCGCGCCGTGAAATGCCACGGCTTCGACGCGCACTCACCCTTGTTCTTCGCCCAGGTGCCGACGTACCTCATCGAGGCGTTCGCGGGCGGAAGGACGCCAGGCGCGGGAGCGGATGCGTTCGCTTCGACCGTCGAGTTCCCGGGAGCCGCGCCGCTCACATTGCCGCTCACGTTCGCCTGTGCCGCATTGGTGCTGGTCGCGGTGGATTTTTCGGTCACAAGGGGCTGGTTTGTCGGCGGCTGCTCGGCCTTCTGGCCGCACGATGCGAGGATCAGGCCGACAAAAACGAGACTCACCGACCGCATCACGCCGGCTCCGTCACCGCTTCGGCGGCGTTGCGGCAATCTTCCGCGCATTCGCGGCACATCTGCGCGCACAGCTTGCAATGCTCGTGGTCATGCTTCTCGCATTCGGCCGCGCAGCCATCGCAAACCCGCGCGCACAATTCGAGCATCTCGCGCAGTACCTGCTCGTTCGAACCGGTGCGCCGCACTGCAAGCTTACCAGCAGCCTCGCACACGTCTGCGCAGTCGAGGCAGACCCGGATGCACTCGCGCATGTCCTCGCGCTCCGCCGAGCAGGCGTCGGCGCAGCTGAGGCACATTCGGGAGCAATACATCAGGTGATGGGCCGCATCCCCGAGCGGCTGGTTGACGTGCCCCTGAACGTCAGGGTGAAGCGCAATCATCTTCCGGATCGACATCGGCTTTCTCCCGCTTTGGCGACCAACGGGAGGTACGCCTCGATGTTCCGCTTGAGGAGCCTCAATTCACGGCCTAGAGTTCGCATTCTGTTCCGGGGGAGTTACGGTCATGGACGGGCCTGTCATTATCATTCTCGCGCTTGGTGCGGTGGTCGTCGGAGTGGTGGTCGGGTGGTGGCTTGCCAATCGGTCGGCGGCTCCGCTCAAGGCGGAGCGCGACGAGAGTCGCGCGGACGCGGAAAACTGGCGGCTCAAGTTCAACGAGGCTGTCGTCAATCTCGCTTCGGAGGCGGAGAGGACAAGGCGGCTCGCCGACGTGGAGGTACAGCTCGTGACCGAGCGGGAAGCCGCGGCCTCGCTGAAAGCCGAAGTGGCAGCATTTAGACGCGGTGAAGTGGAACGAGAACGTGCGCACAGCGAGCAGCTGAAACAGCTGCAAGAGCTTCACGCGGCTGTGGAGACTCGCTTTGGTCAGCTCGCCGGACAGGCTGTTGAGCAGGCGCATGACTCATTTCTGAAGCGGGCGGGGCAGAAGCTCGAAGCTACCGGCAATGAAAATGCTGCTAAGCTCGAGACCCTTCTACAGCCGGTGAAAGAGACGCTGAAGCGATATGAGCAAGGCCTAAACGAAATCGAGAAGGCGCGGAACGCAAGCTATGGCGAACTGAAGCAAGCCGTCGCGCAACTCGCACAGGGCAATGACCAGGTGCGTCGTGAAACGCAGCGGCTCGCCAATGTCATGGTGTCTAGTCCCAAGGCGCGCGGGCGCTGGGGCGAAGAGCAGCTTCGGACGATCCTAGAATCCGCTGGACTCGCGGAAAACATCGATTTCACGTTGCAGAGCAGTGTTTCGGATGGGGAGCGAACACTGAGGCCAGATTGCGTGATCAACCTTCCAGGCGACCGGTGCATCGTCGTTGATGTGAAATGCCCACTGGTCGCGTTCGAACAAGCCTTTGATGAGGAAGACGAGGGCAAGCGCGCGGCCCTCCTGCTACAGCACGCAGCGGCGTTGAGGTCATATGCCGCGGATCTTGGAAAGAAAGGCTATTGGAAGCAGCTCGATCTTTCGCCTGACTTCGTGATCATGTTCGTTCCGGGCGAGCACTTCCTGGCTGCTGCGGCCGAGCGTGCGCCCAAGCTCATCGAAGAAGCATTCCGCAACGGCGTCATCGTTGCGTCAACGATCAACATGCTGGCGCTTGCGAAGATCATGGCCGGTATGTGGCGCCAGGAGACGCTCGCCGCCGAAGCGAAGGAGATCGCAGCAATCGGGAAGGAACTCCATGCGCGTCTACAGACCATGGGGAACCATGTCGTGAGCCTCGGCCGAAATCTTCGTCTGGCGGCGGATAGCTACAATGATTTTGTCGGTAGCTTGGACCGCAACGTCCTGACCCAAGCGAAGAGATTCGAAGATTTGAAAGTCGCTGAAGGCAACAAACCTATCGTGGACCCACAAACGATCGATTTCGCGCCCAAGGTGTCGACCAAGCTCGCCTCCAAGCCCTCGAATGACGAGCCGGCGCAGATCGCTGCCGAGTAGGCGACGCTTGTAAAGTAGGATTTCGCCTGCTGCATTGAGACAGGCTCTTTCGATCGTTTGAGAATCGCTCCTGCGGATTCCTCGCCGTCACTGCGAACATTCGCGAACATTCGCGAAGTCAGAGGCCGCCGCAGCCGTTGAATCGTTTGCCGTCGACCGTGACTTGGACCTTGTCGGGATAGACGCGGTCGCTCATGCCGTCGCTGCACTGCGCGTGGACGATGTTCACGTCGATCCGCGGCGTCCGGTAGATTTCGCCGGCGATGCCGATGATCGGTTTCGGCGTGGGCTGCGTAACTGGCTGTTTCTCGGGCGCGGTGAAGGTGATCTCGCGCCCGCCGATCAGCAGGTTCCAGAACGGCTCGGTTCCGAGGGCGTGATAGATCGGAGTGGGCGGGGCAGGGAGGTGCGCGCAGGCGCTCGAGCCGGCAGCGAGCGCGACGATCAAAAAACCTTTCATTCCCGAACAACCGTACGCCTTGGAGCCGGTTCCCTCAGCGCCAGCTTGCCCGAATCGCGAAGGCCATCACCGCTGCGGCGATCGCCGCGTTGAGGCTGTCCGCGCGCCCTGCCATCGGGATTTTGACGAGGCTGTCGCACTCCGCCTCGTAATCGGCCGGAAGCCCCTGCTGCTCGTTCCCGATCAGGACGAAGCACGGGCGGCGATAATCGGCGTCGAGATAATCCTCGGTCGCCTTGAGACTGGTCCCGACGAGCTGACCCTCGCCCGAGCGCAACCAGGCGACGAACTCCGCCCAGCGAGCGGCGGCGATCTCCTGGGTGAACAGCGCGCCCATCGAGGCGCGGACAGCTTCGACGGAGAACGGATCGGCGCAGTCGTCGACCAGAATTAGGCCGCCGGCGCCGACCGCGTCGCCGGTCCTGAGGATGGTTCCGATATTGCCCGGGTCGCGCAGCGCCTGGGCGACGATCCACAGCGGCGCCTTCGACCGCTCGATCTGCGCCAGCGACGTGTCCGGCTGCCGGAAGGCGCCGAGCAGCATCTGCGGATTATCCTTGCCGCTCATCTTTGCGAGGATGTCGGGCGTGGCCTCGATCGCGTCGCCGCCGGCCGCTTCCGTCGCGTCGATGATCTCGGCCGCAAGCGGATGGCGCGCGCCCTCCGCCGAAAAAGCGACGATCTCGGGCAGGCGCCCGCTGTCGCGCGCCTCGGTGAGGATCCGCAGCCCCTCGGCAAGGAACAGACGCTCCGCGCGCCGCGCCTTCTTGTCGCGCAAGGAGCGGAGCAGCTTGACGGTGGCGTTCGAAAAGGCGGTGACCTGGCGGGGCATTATTCCTCCCCGAAGCGCTCCTGGACGAGCGTCACCAGCTGCGCCATGACTTCGTCGGCATTGTCACCGTCGACATGGATCGTGACCGTGTCGCCGAGCCCGGCGCCGAGCATCATCAGGCCCATGATCGATGTACCGCACACGCGGTTGCCGTCTTTCTCGACCTCGATCGGAATTGCGAGCTCGCTTGCGAGATTGACGAATTTCGCGCTCGCCCGGGCGTGGAGTCCGCGCTGGTTCGTAATCCGAACCTCGCGGCTAAGCGCCGTCAAGCAGCGGCCTCGCCGAGGATCTCCGAAGCGACGGAAATATATTTGCGTCCGGCCTCGCGCGCGGCGGCGACGGCGGCGTGGACCGGCATCACCTTGCGGGCACCCTCGAGCCGGATGAGCATCGGCAGGTTGACGCCCGCGATGACCTCGACGTTCTCGCCCTTCATCAGGCTGATGGCGAGGTTCGACGGCGTGCCGCCGAACAGGTCGGTGAGGATGATCACGCCCTTGCCCTGGTCGACCTTGGCGATCGCCTTC
>JAICXO010000006.1 GCA_025980335.1 Sphingomonas sp.
ACGGCGCGCTGGTAGCGCTCGTCCATCGTGCAGCGCTCGTGGCGCCAATCGCACGACGCGCCAAGGCGGCGAAGCTGCCGCGTGATCGCGCCGCCGCTTTCCCCCTTCCACGCCCAGACGCGTTCGAGGAATGCGTCGCGGCCGAGGTCTGTACGCTTCTTCTGCTCGAGATCGAGCTGCCGCTCGACGACCATCTGCGTCGCAATCCCGGCATGGTCGGTACCGACCACCCACAGCGCATCCTTGCCGAGCATCCGCTCGCGCCGGGTGAGCACGTCCTGAAGCGTGTTGTCGAGCGCGTGGCCGATGTGGAGCGAGCCCGTGACGTTCGGCGGCGGCATGACGATCGTCCATGGCTGCGCGTCGGGACGCTCGGGACGGAACAGCCCTTCGCGTTCCCAATGCGCGTACCAGCGCTGCTCGATCGCGGCCGGATCGAAGGTCTTCGGGAGGTCGGTCATGGCGAGCGGGCGTTAGCGGTGGGGTCTTTCACCCGCAACCGCTCATCCTGAGTAGGGGCTGAGTAACCCCGGCCAACGCCGGGGGCATGGAAGACCCGTATCGAAGGACGTCCTTCGATACGCCATTTCGACAAGCTCAATGGCTACTCAGGATGAGCGGCTGCGAGTTATTCCCGTCCGTCCTCACTTGCCCAACCATCGCTTCATCCAGCCGAACACCTCGTCATACCATTGGACCGAGTTCTTCGGCTTCAGCACCCAATGGTTCTCGTCGGGGAAGACCAGCAGGCGCGACGGGATGCCTCGGCGCTGGAGCGCGGTGAACGCCGCAATCCCCTGCGTGTAGGGGATTCGGAAATCGTTCTCCGAGGTGACGACCAGCTGCGGCGTGCTCCAGTTCTGCACGTAATTGACCGGATTCCAGCGCTCATATTCGGCGGGCGTCTCGTAATAGGGATGGCCGCCGTGCTCCCATTCGTCGAACCACAATTCGTCGGTCTCGTAAGCCATGGCGCGAGCGTCGAAGACGCCGTCGTGCTGGACGATGCACTTGAACCGGTCGGGCCAGTTGCCCTCGATCCAGTTCATCATGTAGCCGCCGTACGAGCCGCCAAGCGCGCAGGCGTTGTTGGCTTCGAGCTGCGGGTCGTGCGCAGTCGCGTAGGCGAGGCCGAGCTTCAGGTCGGTGAGCGGCCACCCGCCCCAGTTCTGATGGATGGCGTCGGTGAACGCCTGGCCGTAGCCGGTGCTGCCGTGGAAATCGACGCTGACCGCCGCGTAGCCCGGAGCGATGAACAGCCGCGGGTTCCAGCGATAGGACCAGCTGTCGTTGAAGCTGCCCTGCGGCCCTCCGTGGACGAGGAAGGCGATCGGCAGCGGGGCGGTCGTGTTCGCGGGCTTCAGCGTCCAACCCCACACGGTGTCGTTGTTCGCGCCGGTGAAGCTGAACTTGTGGAACGCGACGGGATCGAACTGGGCGAGGTAGTCGTGGTTGAGGTCGGTGAGCTTCGCCGGCTCTGCGGCGGCGCTCAGCCGATAGAGGTCGTCGGGCGCGAAGATGCTGTTCATCGTCGCGATCGCGCCGCCGCCGGCAAGCGCATGGACGTTGCCATAGCTTCCGTCGCCGGTGAGGCGCGTGACCTTCCCGCTCGCCACGTCGACGCTGAACACCGGCGTTTCGAGCGTGTCCTCCGCCGTCACGAGGATGCTGCGACCGTCCTTCGCCCATTCGATCGAGCCGACCGAGCGGTCCCAGCCTTGGGTCAGCGGGCGGACCTCGCCCGAGGCGAGATCGCGCAACATCAGCACCTGGCGGTCCGATTCGTAGCCCGGGCGTGCCATGGCGACATAGGCGAGCGTGCGGCCGTCCGGCGAGACGGTCGGAAGCGTGTCGGTCGCCTTGTTCGCGGCGGTCAGGTTGACCGGCAGCGTGCTCCCGTCGGCAGGCGCGGCGAAGATGTCGAGGTTGGTCGACAGCTCCTCGGTCCGCCCGGCTTCCCGGAGCGCGAAATAAACCGTGCGGCCGTCGGGCGAGAAGGCGATCTCCTCGCCGCCGCCGAACGGTTTGGACGGCGTGTCGCCGACGAGCTTGCCCTCGACCGGAACGCCGGCGCCCGAAAGCTTGCCGCCTGCAATCGCGAAGGTGAACAGGCGCGACCGAACGCCAGGTTGCTCCCAGGTATCCCAGTGGCGGACGAACAGCTGGTCGTAGGTGCGGCCGGAGCCGGTCTTCGGCTTCGGCGGCAGGCCGGCGCAGTTGAGGTCGGCGCAGCGCAGGTCGCGGTCGGCCCAGACGACCACGCGATTGTCGGACGGCGCGATCTTGAACCCGCCGATATCGCCCTTGAAGCGGCTGACCTGCACGGGCTTGCCGCCGATCGTCATTCGGAACAGCTGGTCCTGATCGCGGACCGGCATCAGGAACCACAGCGACCCGTCGGAGGCGAATACGGCGTCGTGCCCTTTGGCCGCACCGGCGATGACGTGTGGCTGCGCGCCGGCTTTGGTCAGGTCCAGGAGGTTCAACGTGTTATTTCGCTTGTTCTTCGCCCAGTCGGTGCTCGAAACCGTGAACACCGCCCAGTGCCCATTCGGCGAGACGTCGGGCGAGCCCATGCGGTGCATCGACTGGAGGTCGTGGGCGGTCATCGGGCGGGCGAGCGCGGGGGAGGCCGCGAGCGCGGTCGCGGCGGCGATGAGGAGGGCGATCCTGGTCATCACGCAGGCGTAGCGAGCGCTAAGCCGTCCATCAACAACCGTCATTGCGAGGAGCCGAAGGCGACGCGGCAATCCAGACCGCGCTGGATTGCTTCGCTGCGCTCGCAATGACGCTAAAGCGGGCGCCCGGTGATCCGCGAAATCTCGCGCTTGACGTGCTCGTCGACCATCTGCGGAAGGTGCTCGTCGAGCCACTGCTTGAGGATCGGCCGGAGCATTTCGCGGACCATCTCTTCGAGCGGGTTGACCAGCGGCGCCGCCGGAATCGTCGCCGCGACGGTCTGCAGCTGCTCGAGCGCCTGTCGGCTCTGACCGGCGATTTGCTCGTCGACGAGCGGCGGCCCGAGGTCGACCGGCGGTGCGAGCTGGTCGGTGAGCTCGAGCACGTCCTCGTCGCCGCTCGCGCGCGGGTCCTCGGCCGGAGACTCGTCGTCCTCGACCGTACCCACGGTCGCCCGCAGCTCCTTCTCCTCGGCGATCACTTTCTTGATCGATGCGAGGATGTCTTCCATCGAGGGTTCGCGGCCGGCCTGCATGGCGAACGATATCGCTTATTGGTTCGGCCGAGTCACGCTCGACGACAAGAGAATCTGCCTCAGCCGCGCTCGGGCGATTCGCTCGGCAGCGGCGCGAGCACGGAGGGGTTGGCCGCAGGCTGGGTCGTCACCCCGGGCGAGCTCGGCGGAGTCGCGTTGATTCCCGCCGGTTCGATCTGCGGCGTGACGATCGGGTTGGCCGGCATTTCCTGCGGGCTCACGGTCCGCGTCGCCGCCGGCACGTGCGCGGGATCGGTCGCCCAGTCATTCCAGTTGTTTGCCACGCGGCGGTAATTGCCGAGCGGATCATAGAGCGGTCCGCCGTCGAGCCCGAGGTCCTGCGCCTGCGCCTGACCCATGGCGTTCAGGAGCTGGAAGCCAGCGACATAGGCGTCGCGCTTCGCAGTCACCAGCGCGACCTGCGAATTCAGAAGATCCTGCTCGGCGTTCAGCACCTCGATGATCGTTCGCGTACCGACACTCTGTTCGGCGCGGTTGCCCTCGAGCGCAAGCTGGTTGGCCTGGACGGCGACCGTCTGAGCCTGGATCGCCTGCTGCGCTGCCTCGTAATTGGCGTAAGCGGCGCGCGTCTGCTGGACGACCGCGCGCTCGGTTCCGACGACCTGCTCACGCAGCTCCCCCTGCTGCGCTTGCGCCTGCCGGATGCGGGCAGCGGGAAGTCCGCCCTGGAAGATTGGGATCGTCGCGCCGAGGCCGATCGCCGTCTGGGTGCCCGTATTTGGAAAACCCTGCGGCGCATTGCCTCCGATATTCGCGGCGTAATCGCCGCTGGCCTGAGCCGACAGAGTCGGCAGCCGTCCTGCCTTGGCGACGTTCACGTCGTAGCCAGACGCGACTTCCTGCCGGGCGATCGAGAGCAGGTCGGGATTGTCGGCGAGCGCGATCCTGACCGCTTCGTCATCGCTCGCCGGTAGCGGCGGCAGCGGAGGCGGCGGGGAAAGGTCGCCGGGCGGATGGCCGATCTGCTGGCGATAGGTCGCTTCGCTTGCAGCGGCATTGCCCTGCGCCGTGGCAAGCTGGGCATAGCCGAGCTGCAGGCGCGCTTCGGACTGGGCAACGTCGGTGCGCGTCAAATCGCCGATCTGGAAGCGGTCGCGCGTCGCCTCGAGGTTCGTCGTCAGGACCTTCACGTTATTCTGGTTCAGTTCGACGATCGCGCGGTCGCGGATCACGTCCATGTAGGACCCGACCGCGTTGGTGAAGACGTCGCCCTCGACTGCGGTGAGCGTCGCCCGGCCCGCTTCGACGCGCGTTTCAGCGGCCTTCACGTTGTTGCGAACGCTGCCGCCGTTGAACAAAGGGTAACTGACGTTGACCCCTGTCGAGAGCGTCGGTCCCTTGCCCCCGGTCGCGAGCACGCCGGTCTGCGTGATGTAGCGGTTGAGCCCGACGGTCGCGCTGACCTGCGGCCGGCCCGCGGCCTTGGCAATCGCGACCTGCGCATCGGTCGATTCGAGCGTCTGCCGCTGCGCGGTCAGCGTCGGATTGGTCTGGTAGGCCGAAACCAGCGCCTCTCGGAGCGTGTCGGCGTCGGCTGTGCCGGCCATCAGCGCAGCGACCAGCGTTCCGGTGAGAAGAGTGCGAACCAATCGAAAAACCCTTTTAGAAAGTGAAAGCCGCTGGCCGGGCGAAGCCTGGAAGCGCGGGCACACCCGCATCGCTCAGCGACAGATAGCCGAATGCGCCCGCAGCCTTTCGGCCGACGATCAGGCGCGTGATTCCGCGGTCGGCGAGCGCGGTCCCTAGGCGGCCGCCGTTGGCGAGCTGCGCGACGATTCCATCGGGAATATACTCGACCGCGCCGTCGATCAGAATCAGGTCGTAGGGTGCAGCCTTCTTCCACCCGCCCTCGAGCGGCCCCTCGATGACGTCGATGCCGTTCTCCCGAGCCATCGCGGCAAGCACGGTGGAGCTTTCGAGTGCGGTCACGGCAACGCCCATCGACTTCAGGACTGCGGCCGAATATCCGCTCCCAGCGCCGACCACGAGCGCGCGGTGACCGCGGTCTGCCATCATCGCCGTGAGCAGCGCGCCGAGCACCGCGGGCGCCGGAAGATACCGGCCGTCGCCCATCAGCACAGCGCGATCGACATAAGCGAGCGGACGCGTTTCGGGCGGAAGGAAGTTCTCCCGCGGAACCGAGCCCATCGCGTCGACCACGGCGGGATCGGTCACTCCCTGCGGCCTTAGCTGGCTCTCGACCATCGCGGCGCGCGCGGCGGCGAAGTCTGGGATCGGGCTCTGCACGGTCATTGCTGTTATATGCCGATAATACACTTGCAGTTCAAGACGTCGGGCGCTCATATCGGCAGCTTGGGTCCGCGCCAACCGCCATTGATCGAAAGACGAGCAGGCGCCGCCGCAGGCTTGACCCGGGAGCGAAGGTCGCGGCAAAGACCGCCGCTCTCCCCGGCCCGATGGCGGAGTGGTTACGCAGAGGACTGCAAATCCTTGCACGCCGGTTCGATTCCGGCTCGGGCCTCCACCTCCCGTCAATGTCCGGAGGCGGACGCGTGCTGTCCGCAAATGGACAGCGCCGGGACATGAATTCCCCTGCTGCGGCGAACGAGGCTGCCGAATATGTGCAATCATCGACGGATGAAGCTGCAAGCACCGTGCCAGGCAAGTGAGCAGAGGCCGTGACCGAAGAACGTCCACCCCGATCGAAGGTGAGGACAGTACGCGTGCTGCTGTGGGTGATCGTGGTGCTGGCGATCGCCGGAATGGCCGCGCTGCTGCTGGTCAAGCGCGTCGACGTCAACCCGCCCGAGGCGACCACCAGCGCCGCGCAGTCTAGCTTCGGCGGCCCGTTCACGCTCGTCGGCGCCGACGGGAAGCCGTTCTCGAGCGCGAAGCTGCTGGGCGAACCCTATGCGATGTATTTCGGGTTCACGCGCTGCGGCGACGTGTGCCCGACGACGCTGTCGCGGATGGTCAAGCTGCGCAATGAGGTCGGCGGTCCGGACAAGTTCAACATCGTCTTCGTCACGATCGACCCGACCCACGACGGTCCCAAGGAAGTCGGGCAGTACGCCACGCTGTTCAATTCGCCGATCATCGGCCTGACCGGCACGCCGGCCGAAATCGATCGTGTGAAGAAGGAATATGGAATCTACGCCCAACCCTCGCCGCATCCGATGCCGGGCAAGGAGATGGAGCACAGCGCGATCGTCCTGCTGTTCGACCGCGACGGCAAGTTCGTGACCACGATCTCGCCGGATGAATCGGATGCCGACGCACTTGTGAAACTGAGGGCGCTGGCCGGCTAGGCTTGGAACTCGAGCGCCGGGGCGCCACTTGAGGTCCGATGGCAATCTACCGGCCCGATCCCGAAATCCTGACGCTCGGGCCGGATTTCTACGACCCCGTCGAGCCGGCCAAATTCCCGCGTTGCACCGGCCGCTTCACAAACAGCCGCTGGGCCGAACGGGTCGGACTGGAGTTGACCAGCGATCAATTGGCGGCCCATTTCTGCCATTTCGAGCCGCTCGCGGAGAATCTGAGACAGCCGCTGGCGCTCCGCTATCACGGGCACCAATTCCGCATGTACAATCCGGAGATCGGCGACGGCCGCGGGTTGCTCTTCGCGCAGCTCCGCGACGACAGGGATCGGCTGCTCGACCTCGGCACCAAGGGTTCAGGCCAGACGCCCTACAGCCGGCACGCCGACGGACGGCTGACGCTCAAGGGCGGCGTTCGCGAAGTCCTCGCCACCGAAATGCTCGAAGCGCTCGGCGTGAACACGTCGAAGAGCTTCGCCTTGTTCGAAACCGGCGAAGCGCTCGAGCGCGGCGACGAGCCCTCCCCCACCCGCTCGTCGGTGCTGACCCGGCTCAGCCACGGCCATATCCGCATCGGCACCTTCCAGCGGCTCGCCTTCTTCGGCGACGTCGCGAACATCAACAAGCTGGTCCGCTACTGCCTGTCGAACCTCTACGGCGAGGTGCCGGGGGCGGACGATGCGAAGAATGCGCTGAGGTTGTTCGCCCTCGTCGGCGCGGCCACGGCGAAGCTTGCAGCATCCTATCTGGCTGCCGGATTCGTCCATGGGGTGCTCAACAGCGACAACATCAACGTGACCGGCGAGAGCTTCGACTACGGCCCGTGGCGCTTCACGCCGTACTGGGACCCGGAGTTCACCGCGGCCTACTTCGACCATTACGGCCTGTACGCCTTCGGACGTCAGCCCGAGGCGATCCATTGGGACCTGGCGCAGCTCGCGGGGTGCCTGTCGCTCGTTGCCGAAGCGCCGCCGCTCTCGGACATGCTCGCGGGCTGGAGCGAGACGTTCGAGAATGCGCTGGTCGCGGCAATGCTTCGCCGGCTCGGCGTTGCGGCGGGACAGACCGGGCGCGAGATCGCGTCGGCACTGATCAAGGCGCTGGCCACGCGTGCAGAGACGATCGATCGCGTGTTCTTCGACTGGCACGGAGGCCGCGATCCCGGCGCGGACGCGTACCCGGCCGAAGAATTCCGCGAGCTGGCTGCGCTGCTCGAACGCACCGTCCCCGCCCAACGGGCTGCCGCCCGTCGTTCGCACTCCTATTGGTCCGATCCGGCACCCTGCTCGATGCACATCGACGAGGTCGAAGCGATCTGGTCGGCGATCGCCGAGCGCGACGACTGGCGCCCGTTCGAGGAGAAGATCGGCGCCGTCCGGCGGATGGGCGAAGCGATGAACCACGATGCACCGGCAGCTTGACGAAAGGGCGCCGGTCGTCGACCGCGCTTGCGTGGCTGAAACCATCGTTTCGACGAACCCGGCGACGGGCGAGCAGGTCTGGTCCGGCGAAGCTGGCGATGCCGCCGCCGAAGTCGTTGCCGCACGCGCGGCGTGGCCGGCCTGGGCAGCGCATTCGCACGCCTTCCGGATCGAGGCGGTCCGGCGCTTTGCGAACGTGGTTCGCGGCAAGGAGGCCGAGTTCGCCGAGCTGATCGCGCGCGAGACCGGCAAGCCGTTCTGGGAAGCGCGCACCGAGGTCGGCGCGGTCGTCAACAAGGTCCAGATCTCGATCGACGCTTACGCCGAGCGCACGCCGATGCGGAAGATGGAAGCTGCGCTCGGCAACCGTGTCGCGGTGCGGCACAAGCCGCATGGCGTGCTCGCGGTGCTCGGCCCCTACAATTTCCCGGCGCACTTGCCGAACGGCCACATCGTGCCCGCGCTGATCGCCGGCAACACGGTGGTGTTCAAACCCTCGGAGAAAACTCCCGCGACCGGCGAGTTCCTGGTCCGCTGCTTCCACGAGGCGGGCATCCCCGAAGGCGCGGTGCGCCTGCTGATCGGTGGCCCCGACCAGGGTCGCGCGCTCGCCGGGCCGTCCGGAATCGACGGGCTGCTGTTCACCGGCTCGGCGCGGGCAGGGATTTCGCTGCACAAGCAATTCGCCGAAACGCCGCAGAAGATTCTCGCACTCGAGCTCGGCGGCAACAATCCGCTGGTGATCTGGGAGTCGAAGGACGTCGACGCAGCCGCCATGGTCGCTGCCCAGTCCGCATACCTGACCGCAGGCCAGCGCTGCACCGCGGCGCGGCGGCTGATCGTCGAGGACGGCAAGGAGGGTGAGCTGGTCGATGCGATCGCCAGGCTCGCCGACCGGATCATCGTCGACCAGCCGTTCGCCGATCCGCAGCCGTTCATGGGACCGGTGATCGACAATGCCGCCGCCGATCAGGTGCAGGAGCAGTGGCTCAACCTGATGATGAAGGGCGGAAAGCCGCTGCGGCGGCTCGATCGTCCGTTCGAGGAGCGGCCCTATCTCACCCCGGCGCTTATCGACGTGACCGACGCGAAGGAGAGACCCGACGAGGAGATTTTCGGACCGGTCCTCCAGCTCATCCGGGTGAAGGATTTCGACGCGGCGATCGACGAAGCGAACAACACGCGGTTCGGCCTCGCCGCCAGCCTCATCGGCGGCACGCCCGAGATGTACGACAAATTCTGGGCGAACGTGCGTGCCGGCGTGATCAACTGGAACAAGCCGACCAACGGCGCGCCGTCGAGTGCGCCGTTCGGGGGTGTCGGCATTTCGGGGAATCATCGCCCGAGCGCGTTCTACGCTGCCGATTATTGCGCTTATCCGGTGACCAGCAGCGAGGCCGACCGCGCCCGCGCCGCGATCGGCGAGGGGTTGAGAGACCCGAACATGCAGGAGGATTGATTCCGTCATTGCGAGCGTAGCGAAGCAATCCAGCCGCAGCTCTGGATTGCCGCGCACCTTCGGTGCTCGCAATGACGAGTCACCTTGCACCCGTTTCGCTGAACCCGGCGTTCAGCTTCCCGTGAAAAACAGCAAATGGATCGGCACGGCCCTCGGCCTTGCCCTGTGCGCCGCCCTTCCCGCCTGCTCTCAGGGCGGGAATTCTTCCAACCAGCAATCCTCGAACGCCGCCGCAAGCGACACTGGCCAGGCCCAATGGAACTCGAAGCTCGAGAAGCAGCTTCGCGACGCCATTGCCAACGCGCCTGCGAACGGCCTCAAGCCCGACCTCTTCCTCAAGGGCAACGGGCAGGACGGGGCAGCGCTGACACAGGCGGCGCTCAAATATGCCGAGGCGCTCGCCCACGGCTACACGGATCCGACAAAGCTTTACGACGTCTACACGATCCCGCGGCCGTCAGCGGACGTGCGGCAAGGCTTGCAGCAAGCGATGCAGAACGGCGACATCGCAAGCTGGTTCAATTCGCTTCCGCCCCAGACCGACGAGTACAAGGCGCTCAGCCAGGCCCACATCAAATATTTGAAGCTCGCATCGCAAGACCCGAACTTCCAGCCGGTTGCCGATGGCGACCCGATCAAGCCCGGCAGCCATGACAAGCGGGTCGCGGCGCTCGCCACAGCGCTGACGGCGATGGGCTATGTCGCCGCGCCCCAACCGGCGAAGGGCAAGAAGGCAGCGCCTGCAGCTGCCCCTGCGACCCGCTATTCGCCGCAGCTCGTTGCGGCGGTGAAGCGGCTCCAGGGCGATTTCGGCCTCAAGACCGACGGAATCGTCGGCGGCAACACGCTCGCCGCGGTCAACCTCGGGCCGGGCGGGCTCGCACGCGAGTGCGCGATTGCAATGGAGCGGCTGCGCTGGCTCGACCGCACTCCCCCGCAAACGCGGATCGACGTCAATACCGCCTCCACTTTGCTGGATTATTGGCGCGACGGGAAGCACATGGACCGCCGCGAAGTGGTCGCGGGCGAGCCCGACAAGCAGACCCCGCAGATCGAGGCGCCGATCGTCAATCTCGTCGCCAACCCGACCTGGACCGTCCCCAAGTCGATCGCGGGGGACGAAATCGCCACCAAGAGCTCGAGCTGGCTTCAGGCGAACAATTTCGTGATGAAGAACGGCATGTACGTCCAGCAGCCGGGGCCGAAGAATTCGCTCGGCCTGGTCAAGTTCGACATGGACGACAAATACGCCATCTACCTCCACGACACGCCGGCCAAGGCGCTGTTCAGCCTGCCCGACCGTCACCGGAGCCACGGCTGCGTGCGGGTCCAGGACGCGGTCGCCTTCGCAACCGCGATCGCCACCGAGGAAGGCGTGCTCGACCAGTTCAAGAAGGGGATGGCGAGCAAGCAGGAGACCTTCGTCAAGCTCCCGCAGTCCATCCCCGTTCGCCTGATGTATCACACCGCCTTCTGGGACGGCTCGCGCGTGCAGTTCAGGCCTGACGTCTACAGCTGGGACGACAATGTGGCCGCCGCGCTCGGGCTGGTCCGCGGGGTCAAGTGGATGCCCGTCCAGCAGAGCGGCGACATCGGGCCGTAGAGACGACTGAGGGCGCCGGAACTCGGTCCGGCGCCCTCATCCCCCACCCCGGAACCATTGCTAACCGCGCGCCTCGGGCAAAAAGCCGTCGTCGGCGGCGTCGCTGAACTTCGTGATTCGGCTGTCGAACTTCATTCGAACTTTGCCGGTCGCGCCGTGGCGCTGCTTGGCGACGATCACTTCGGCGCGCCCGTAGGCGCGGCCCATTTCCTCCTGCCACGCGGCAAAGTCCGGGTGGTCCTCGGCCGGCGCCTTGGCGGCGAGGTAATAATCCTCGCGGTAGATGAAGAGCACGATGTCGGCGTCCTGCTCGATCGAGCCCGATTCCCTGAGGTCCGAGAGCTGCGGGCGCTTGTCCTCGCGCTGCTCGACCGCGCGGCTGAGCTGGGAAAGGCCGATCACCGGCACGTTCAGCTCCTTGGCGAGTTGCTTGAGCCCACGGCTGATTTCGGAGATTTCCTGGACCCGGTTGTCGTTGCTGTTCTTGCCGCTGCCCTGGAGCAGCTGGAGATAGTCGACGACGACCACCCCGATGCCTTTCTGGCGCTTCAGCCGTCGTGCGCGGGTGCGCAGCGCGGCGATGGTCAGGCCCGGCGTGTCGTCGATGTAGAACGGAAGGCTCTGGAGCTCCGCCGCGGCGCGGGCGAGCTGGCGGAATTCCTGCTGGCTGATCTTGCCCATGCGCAGATTCTCGGAGCTGATCCCCGACTGTTCGGCGAGGATTCGGGTGGCGAGCTGGTCGGCCGACATTTCGAGGCTGAACAGCGCCACCGGAGCGCCCGCGGACTTCTCCGGCTCGACGCCGTCCTCGACATCGCGAATGAAGCGCTGCGCGGCGGCGAAGGCGATGTTGGTGCCGAGCGCGCTCTTGCCCATGCCCGGCCTGCCGGCGACGATGATCAGGTCCGACTTGTGAAGGCCGCCGATCTTCGCGTTGAGGCTTTCGAGCCCGGTCGTGAAGCCGGACAGATGACCGCCGCTGTTGAGCGCGCGCTCGGCCATTTCGAGCGCTTCCTTGGTGGCGTCGGCGAAGGATTTGGCCCTGCCCTCGGCCCCTCCTGCCTCCGCCACCGAGTAAAGCGCGGACTCGGCGCGCTCGATTTGAGCGAGGGGGGCAACGTCCTCACTCGTGTCGAGCGCGCCTTCGACCAGGTCGCGGCCTACGCCGATGAGCGCACGGAGTAGCGCCAGATCGTAGATCTGGTCGGCAAAGTCCCGTGCCCCGATCACGGCCGCGCCCGATCCCGTCAATTGCGCCAAATATGCGACGCCGCCAACCTCTTTTATATTTTCGTCACTCTCGAACAGTGGACGCAAAGTTACCGGATTGGCGATGCGGTTGCCGTCGGTCAGCTTGAGGATTGCTTCGTAAATCCGCTGATGGAGCGGCTCGAAGAAGTGGTGGGATTTCAGCTTGAGCTGGAGATCCTCCACCAACCGGTTGTCGATCATCAGCGCGCCCAGGAGCGCGGCTTCGGCCTCGACGTTCTGCGGCAGGGACTGAGTTGCGGTTTCCGACGCAGACTCGGCGATGCGAACGACTTCGGCCATGACCGGGCTCCTACGCTCGTGCGGCCCCACATCAAGCGAAGCAAATATAGCACAGCTGTGGATAGCTTGTGCGCGAATCGGCCGCCGGTTCGCGGAAAGTCGGGAATTCCGCCGCGGCCGCCCATCCACAGAAATGATGCCTGGAAAATTGATGCGTTCCGGCGGTCCCGTTACGCACTCGGCATGGCGATTTTATCCGACCGCTGGATTCGCGAACAGGCGCAGGCGAACCGCATGATCGAGCCGTTCGTCGAGGCGCAGCGACGCGAAGGCTGCATCAGTTATGGGCTCTCCTCCTACGGCTACGATGCGCGCGTATCGCGGCACTTCAAGATCTTCACCAATGTCGACAACGCAGTCGTCGACCCCAAGGACTTCGCGCACAACAGCTTCGTCGACCGCGAGACCGACGTCTGCATCATTCCGCCGAACAGTTTCGCGCTCGCCCACACCGTCGAATATTTCCGCGTGCCGCGCGACGTGATGGTGATCTGCCTCGGCAAGTCGACCTATGCGCGGTGCGGGATCATCGTGAACGTGACGCCGCTGGAGCCCGGTTGGGAGGGTCACGTGACGCTCGAGTTCTCGAACACGACGCCGCTGCCGGCGAAGGTCTACGCCAATGAAGGCGCGTGCCAGTTCCTGTTCCTTCAGGGCAACGAGCCGTGCGAAGTGAGCTACGCCGATCGCGCCGGCAAATACATGGGCCAGAAGGGCGTGACGCTGCCGAAGCTTTGATCGATCGCGAGCGCACCGCCGCGGTCCATTTTTCACACGAAGCCACGAAGAAGAAAAATAAGGCGCGAAGAAACGTCGGTTTGTCTTCGTGGCTTCCTTCTTCTTCGTGCCTTCGTGTGAATCGAATTGCTTCGCCGCTGCGCGTCTCGCATGGCGTGGACCGTGACCTTGGAAGAAGCACAGCAACTCGACGCGGTCGACCCGTTAGCCTTTGCGCGGGAGCGGTTTCGCTTGCCGGAAGACACGATCTATCTCGACGGCAATTCGCTTGGCGCGCTTCCGAAGGCTGCGCCGGGCGCACTGGCGCAAACCGCCGAGCGGCAGTGGGGCGAGGACCTGATCGCCAGCTGGAACAAACATGCGTGGATCGACTGGCCGACCCGCATTGCAGCGACGCTCGCGCCGATCGTCGGTGCGAAGCCGAACGAGCTGCTGATTGCCGATTCGACCAGCGTCTGCCTGTTCAAGTTGCTGGCGGCCGCAGTTCGCGCGCGGCCCGGGCGCAAAACGATCGTCAGCCAGCAGGCGAACTTCCCGACCGATCTCTACGTCGCGCAGGGTATCTGCGACATGCTTAGGCTCGAGCTCAAGGCCGTCCGTGCACGAGAGGTGCTGGACGCAATCGACGGCGAAACCGCGGTCGCGACGCTTTCCCACGTCGATTACCGCTCGGCGGCCATATACGACATGGCTGCTGTCAATGAGGCTGCGCATGCCGCCGGTGCGCTCACCGTCTGGGACCTGTCGCACAGCGCAGGCGCGGTCGAGCTCGACCTCGACGGAAGCGGGTGCGACCTCGCGGTCGGCTGCGGCTACAAATATCTGAACGGTGGTCCCGGCGCGCCGGCCTTCATCTATGTCGCCGAGGGACTGCATAATGAGCTCACCAACCCGTTGCAGGGCTGGATGGGCCATGCCGAGCCGTTCGCGTTCGTCGACGATTATCGGCCCGCGGAGGCCATCAACCGCTTTCTCACCGGCACCCCCTCGATCCTGGCGATGGCGGCGCTCGCCGCAGGCATCGACACTTTCGACGGAATCTCGATGGCGGCAGTGCAGGCGAAATCGTGCAAGCTGTCGCAATTGTTCGTCGACGAGGTCGAGGCGCGGTGCGGGAGCGAGGTTCGCCTCGCCTCCCCGCCCGATCCCGGCCGCCGCGGCAGCCACGTCGTGTTCGCGCACCCGGAAAGCTATGCAGTGATGCAGGCGCTGATTGCGCGAGGCGTGATCGGCGATTTCCGCGCACCCGACCTGATGCGGTTCGGCTTCACACCGCTCTACACCCGCTACGCCGATGTTGTGCGCGCGGCCGAAATCCTCACCGGCATCCTCGAAAGCCGCGAATGGGACGAGCCGCGGTTCAGGACTCGCGCGAAGGTCACCTGATCGGCGCGCGCTTCGTCCGCGCGCTGTCGATGCTCCAGGCGCCCGCGCCCGCCGCGGCGAGATAGAGGAAGATGAAGCAGAACAGGATCGCGCCCTCGCCCATGTTCGCGATCGGCCACGGGCTCTTCGGAAAGTGCGACGTCCAGTAGGCGATCGCCATTTCGCCCGAGGCAATGAAGGCGGCGACGCGGGTGAACAATCCGATGGTGACGAGGATTCCTGTAATCAGCTCGACGGCGCCCGCCGCCATCAGCAACGGCGTAAGCGGGTGGACCATGAACGGCACCGGGAAGGCGAAATATTTCGACAGGCCGTGTTCGAGGAACAGCAGCCCGACCACGATCCTGAGGATCGCGAGCAGTTGCGGCTGCCACCGCGCGAGCCAGGGCAATTCCATTCGAACCTCCGCTTTATTGGTGCGGCAAGCTAGGGCGGCGGTTCAAGCGCCGCCAAGTGTCAGGCGTGTTCCTTGGCCTTCGCCGCCTGCTGGCTCGCGTGCGCCGAATCCTCGGCGAGCAGCTGGCGCGAGCGGTGAATCATGTCGACCCAGTCGTGGAACGAATGGGCGAGCTTCGTCACCAGATCCTTCAGCGGTCCGTCCTTCAGCTGGCCGTGCTCGTCGAAGCTGTCGTCGGTGACATGGCTAAGATAGGCTTCGGGCTGCTGCATCACGGGCATGTTGAGGAACACGCACGACTGGCGGATTTGGTGGTTCGCTCCGAAGCCGCCGATGCTTCCCGGTGAAGCGGTGACGATCGCCGCCGGTTTGCGGTCCCAAACACTGTGGCCGTAGGGCCGCGAACCGACGTCTATCGCGTTCTTGAGCACGCCCGGGACGCCTCGGTTGTACTCGGGGCTGACGAACAGCACGCCGTCGACCGGGCGGACCTGATCGCGGAAGCGGACATAAGCTTCGGGCTGGTTTGGCAGCGCGTCGTAATCCTGGTTGTAGAGCGGCAGGTCGCCGATCTGCACCATCGAGCAGTCGAGATTGTCGTTGCGGATGGCGCAGATCGACTGCGCGACCCTGCGGTTGATGCTGCCCTCGCGAAGGCTCCCGACGATAATTGCGATCTTGTAGCTCATGGTTGCGCCTCCGGTTTCCCTACCTTCAATCCGGTTTGCCGCGAAAGGTTGCGACAGCTGCTCCGCCCCCTCAGCGGCGGCGCGACTGGTGGCGGATGTTGGGCGGCCTGCCCCGCCGTCCTGGCGTCCGGACCCGGTCGCGGCGCTCCGAGGTCGGGCGAGACGATGCCTGTTGGTCCGGCAATTCGAAGCGCAGCGAGCCTGAAACCGGATTCGCCTCCGCAATCCGCAGGCGAAGCTTCTGGCCCTGGCGGTAGGTCGTCCCGCTGTCCTCGCCGACCAGCTGCTGCGCTTTCTCGTCGTAGCGGAAATATTCGTCGCCGATGGTCGAGACCGGCACCAGTCCATCGCCGCCGAACTCGACCACCGTCGCGAAAAAGCCGAACGGCTGGACGCCGGTGATCCGGCACATGACGACCTGCCCCACCTGATCCGCGAGATAGGCCGCGACATAGCGGTCGACGGTTTCGCGCTCCGCTTCCATCGCGCGGCGTTCCAGCTTCGAGATCTGCTCGCCGATTTCCTCGAATTTCTCTGCGTCGGCAGGTGGAAGGGCGCCCTCGCCAAGCTTGTAGGCGCTGACCAGCGCGCGATGCACGAGAAGGTCCGCGTAGCGGCGGATCGGCGAGGTGAAATGCGCGTAAGTGCCGAGCGCCAGTCCGAAGTGGCCGAGCCGGTCCGGCGCGTAACGCGCCTGCATCTGCGTGCGAAGCAGCTGCTCCATGATCTCGGGCCGGCTGTCCGCGTCACCCACCCGCTCGAGGATGCCGTTGAAAGTGGCGGGCTTGATCACCTCTCCGAGCGTGAACTGAATCCCGAAAGTCTCGAGATAGTCCTTCAGCGCCGCGAGCTTCTCGCGGCTCGGCGGCTCGTGCACGCGGTACATCGCCGGCGACTTTTTCGCTTCGAGCGCGCGCGCCGCAGCGACATTCGCTGCGATCATGAAGTCCTCGACGAGCCGGTGCGCATCGAGTCGCTCGCGCGGCGCGACCGATTCGATCCGCCCTTTTTCGTCGAGCACCACCTGCCGCTCGGGAAGATCGAGCTCGAGCGGCTCGCGGCGATTGCGCGCGGCGAGCAGCGCGCGCCAACAACCCCACAGCGGCATCAGCGCGTCGTCGACCAGCTCCTTCGGCACGGGACCGTCGAGCTCCGGCATCCAGCAGACCGGCGAGGACACTTCGACGCGTTCCTCTTCCGCGGCATCGATCGCGGCCTGCGCGTCCTCGTAGGCAATGTTCGCGGCGACGCGGATCTTCGCCCTCGTGAAGCGCCAGCCCTTGAGCGTGCCGTCCGTCGCAATCGTGAGATGGCAGGCGAGCGCGGCACGGTTCTCGCCCGCCTTTAGCGAGCAGACGTCGGCCGACAGCTCCTCGGGAAGCATCGGCACCACGCGATCGGGGAAATAGACGCTGTTTCCGCGTGCTCTCGCTGCCCTGTCGAGCTCGGTTCCGGGGCGCACGTAGAAGCTGACGTCGGCGATGGCCACGATCGCCTTCCACCCGCCCTTGTTGTCCTCGTCCTCGTCACGCGCCGCCCAGATCGCATCGTCGTGATCGCGCGCGTCGGCGGGGTCGATCGCGACGATGGGGAGCTGGGTGAGGTCTTCGCGCTCGCCGAGCGGCTGCTTCGCGACGCGCTTCGCCTCGTCGACGACAGCGTCGCTGAATTCATGCGGAAGCTCGTACTTGTGGATCGCGATCAGGCTGAAGCTCTTCGGCGCGAACGGGTCGCCGAGCACGGCATCGACGCGCGCGGTCACCCGACCGCCGCGGCCTGACACCTCGCACAGCACGAGGTCCCCGGCCTCGCCATCGGCCACGTCGCTGATTGGAAGCTCGCGCCGCTCCTTCTTCTCGACCGGGGTCAACCAGAAGCGCGTGCCTTCCTGCCGCAGGACGCCGAGCACCAGCTCCTGCTTTTTCGCGAGCTTCTTGAGCGGATGCGCGACGAACCGGTCGCCGCGCTCCTCGGTGCGGGCGAGCACGCGGTCGCCGATGCCGAGCGCGCCGCGCCGTTCCTTCTCGATGATCCGCAACTTCGGCGGCGGCGTGTCCGCTTCCCAATGCTCCGGTTGGCCATAAACGTGACCGCTGTCGTCGACTTCGACGATCTTGAGCACCGTGACCCGCGGAACGCCTCCGACCTGGTTGAACGCCCTCCCGCGCGAGGTCTCGATCAGTCCCTCGTCCGCCATGTCGTTCAAGAGCTTCTTGAGCGTGATCTTGGCGTCGCCACGGATGCCAAATGCCTTGGCGATCTCGCGCTTGCCCGCCGGCACGTCCGAACTCGCGACGAAATCGAGGATTTGCTTGCGGGTGGGGAGGTCGGCGGAGCGCTTGCGGGGCATCAGAACCCCCATAACGTCATTGCGAGCGAAGCGAAGCAATCCAGAACGGGATTGGTTCACACGAAGGCACGAAGGTCACGAAGAGCACGATGAAGATTGCGTCCTCTTGGTGGCCTTCGTGTCCTTCGTGTCTTCGTGTGAAAACATTACCGCAGCTGGCTATCCTTGCTCCCACGCCGATTGATCGTGGAATGCACCACCGCCTTGTCGCGCTCCGACTGGCACGCGACACAGGTACGCACCCCCGCAACCGCATCGCGCCGCTTTTTCGGAATGGGCTCTCCGCAATCGTCGCATTCCTCGGCGCTCTCGCCTTTCGGCGTCAGCGCACGCGCGCGGAGCACCGCGTCTTTCACCGTATCGTCGATCTGGTCCTGAACCGCGCCATCGCGCGTCCATCCGCCGGCCATTTCACTCTCCTTCGCCGCTGAACGCGCGAGCGCGTCAGGGCTTCTTGTCAGGAGCAATATAGGGTTTGAACGCGCCGCCCGGAACCGCCGAGGCGACCGGGCTTTCGAACCCATCCTTACTCACCGACGAGACGCCGAAGATCCAGTCGTCGACCCTGATGTGCGGGAGCACGACCTTGCACTCTGCCGCGCAGGCGGCAGGCCCGACCGCGCGGGATTGCTGCCACTGGTTGGCGTCGGTGCGCCGCCAGCGGATCATGTACGAGGAAGCGCCCGTAACCGGCGCCCAGGTCAGCGTCGTATCGGTGCTGACCGCGCCCTCGACCTTCGGCGCCGGCGGCGGCGGGGCGCTGGCGATCGCGGCGAGCGCAGCGACGTTCAGCTTCGTCATTTTCGCGAGGTACGGGAAATCGACGTGGTCGATCGTGTCGCCGTACTTGATCCCGTTCTCAGTCCTCAGGTCCTGGTGCTGCCAATTGTAATTCTCGATCGCGACGTTGAGCCGCGCGGCCGGATAGCCGAGCTCGAGGAACGGGATGTGGTCGCCGCCGCGGCCGAATCGGTCGGTGCGCCAGATCTGCCGCAGGTCGAGACCGATATTCAGCCGGTCGGCGAGGCTGTCGAGGAAGCGCGAGATGTTGCGGGACGGAGCGTCGTTTTCGCCGCCGAGCGCATGGGTCGCGGCCATCAGTTGGACCTGCCCCTGCGAGCGCGGGCCTTCGGAGAGCACGCGCGCATGCGTCGAATCGCACACGCCGTCCGAGCCGCAAGTGCCGCCGATGATATCGTTGTTGATGTCGGTGACGACGTTCCAGCCGTGCTCCTTGGCATAGTCGGCGAGCACCTTCGCGCCGTAGAGCCCCTGCTCTTCCCCCGAGACCGCCGCATAGACGATGGTTCCCGGAAACTTGTGCTTCGACAGGACACGCGCCGATTCCATCACCGCCGCGACGCCGGAGCCATCGTCGTTCGCCCCGGGGGCATCCGACGTAAAGTTCAGGATATCGCTGACTCGGCTGTCGATGTGCCCGGTGATGATGACGACGTCGTTGGGACGCCCGGTGCCGCGCTGGATCGCGACCATGTCATAGACCCAGGTCGGCTTGGGGATTCGCGAACCCGTGAAGACCTGCCCCGGCTTGATGATCTCGAGGCAGCCGCCGCATTGCGCCGAATCGCGCGCGAACTCGTCGTGCACCCAGTTCAGCGCCGCGCCGATCCCGCGGTGGGGGTCGGTCTGCGATGACAGCGTGTGCCGGGTGCCGAAGCTCACCAGAGTCGCGATCGTGTGATGCAGCTGCGCCTGACTGACGGGCGCGACGATCGCGCGGAGCTTCGCATCGGTCCTCGACGGCGGCGGCGCCGCACCGAGCAGGCTGACGCACATCAAGATCGCGATCTTACGCATTCGACTCTCCCTCTCGCCCGGTCCGCAACTGGCATTTGCAAGGGCGCGGGTCTAGGGGAGCGCCAACCCCAAACCAGCAAACCGAGGCGTCTCCATGTTGCGCACTATTGACCATTTCATCGGCGGTTCCACCTTCGCTTCCGGCGAGCGGCAAGGCGACGTGTTCGACCCGAACCAGGGTCAGGTGCAGGCGAACGTCGGCTTCGGAACCCCCGCGGACCTGCAGAAGGCGGTCGACTCCGCGAAGGCCGCGCAGCCGGCGTGGGCCGCGACCAACCCGCAGCGCCGCGCACGCGTAATGTTCAAGTTCCGCGACCTGGTCGAGCAGAACATGGACGACCTCGCGAAACTGCTGAGCTCCGAACACGGCAAGGTGCTCGCCGACGCGCGCGGCGACGTTCAGCGCGGTCTCGAGGTAATCGAATATGCGTGCGGCATCCCGCAGGCGCTGAAGGGCGAGTACACGCAGGGCGCGGGCACCGGAATCGACGTCTATTCGATGCACCAGCCGATCGGAATCGGCGCCGGAATCACGCCGTTCAACTTCCCGGCCATGATCCCGATGTGGATGTTCGGAATGGCGATCGCCTGCGGGAACGCGTTCATCCTCAAGCCGTCGGAGCGCGACCCCAGCGTTCCCGTGCGGCTTGCCGAGCTGATGAGCCAGGCGGGCCTGCCCGACGGCATCCTCAACGTCGTCCATGGGGACAAGGAAATGGTCGACGCGATCCTCGACCATCCCGACATCGCCGGCGTGAGCTTCGTCGGCTCATCCGACATTGCCCAGTACATCTATGCCCGCGGCACCGCGAACGGAAAGCGTGTCCAGGCGATGGGCGGCGCGAAGAACCACGGCGTCGTGATGCCCGACGCCGACCTCGACCAGGTCGTCAACGACCTTGCCGGGGCTGCATTCGGCTCCGCGGGCGAGCGCTGCATGGCGCTTCCCGTCGTGGTCCCGGTCGGCCAGGAAACCGCCGACAAGCTGCGGGCCAAGCTGATTCCCGCGATCGAGTCGCTGCGCGTCGGCGTCTCCACGGATCCCGAAGCCCATTACGGACCGGTGGTCAGCAGGGCGCATCGCGAGCGGATCGAGCATTACATCCAGATGTGCATCGACGAGGGCGCGGAGATGGTCGTCGACGGCCGCAACTTCACCCTCCAGGGCCACGAGCAGGGCTTTTTCATCGGGCCGACCTTCTTCGACCACGTCACGCCCGACATGGAGAGCTACAAGGACGAGATTTTCGGCCCCGTCCTGCAGATGGTCCGGGTCAACGATTTCGAGGAAGCGGTTCGGCTTCCGAGCCAGCACCAGTACGGCAACGGAGTCGCGATCTTCACCCGCAACGGCCACGCGGCGCGCGAGTTCACGCATCGCGTCAACGTCGGCATGGTCGGAGTCAACGTGCCGATTCCGGTGCCGGTCTCCTACCACAGCTTCGGCGGGTGGAAGCGTTCGGGTTTCGGCGACATCGGCCAGTACGGCCAGGAGGGACTGCGCTTCTGGACCAAGACCAAGGTCGTGACCCAGCGCTGGCCCGACGGCTTCGTCGACGCCGACGACAAGCAGGCGTTCATGATCCCGACCATGGGGTAGGGGATACCGGCAGGGCACCTCGGCGTTAGTGGGGCATGCGTGTCCGCTTGCCGATCATCACCTGCAGCCTGATCCTCATTGTCGCCTCGTGCGGCAGGCCGGACCCTGTCGCGAATGGCGCCAATGCAGTGACGGGCCTTCCGGCTGCGGCGAACCAGCCCGCGCCGAACCCCGCGCCGACCCCGGAAGGTGCGCCGCCGACAAACCGGACCGCAGCGCCTCCATCCACCGCTGCGGCGGGTCCGGCGCCGCTCATTCCGGAGTCGCTCCAGGGGCGCTGGGGACTGACTCCGGCCGACTGCACCTCGGCGCTCGGAGATGCCAAAGGCCTGCTGGTGATCAACGGACGCGAGGCTCGCTTCTACGAATCGCGCGCAGTGCCGTCGCCCGCCGCTCAGACGAGCAGCAATTCGATCGGCGGCGACTTCCATTTCACCGGCGAAGGCCAGTCGTGGACTCGTTACGAGGCATTGAAACGGAGCGGCGATCGGCTGACACGTACGGAGACCAACCCAGCAGCGAGCTACACCTATGCGAAATGCTAGATTCATCGTCGCGGTCGGAATTGCCGCTTTGGCGCTCGGCGCATGCCACAAGCAGCAGCAACAGGCGCAGGATCAGAACATCTCGATCGACGAGGGCGTGCCCGACAACCAGATGGCGGTCGGCAATGCGGACATCGAGACGCTTCCGCCCGACGAAAGCAGCACGACGCCGTCGAACCAGCTGCAGAACGGATTCGACAATCCCGACGTCAATGACGTCGGACCTTCCGGCAACTCCGATTGAGGCGAAGCGACCATGAAGTTGATCCTCTATTATTCGCCGGGCGCATGCAGTCAGGCGCCCCACATCATTCTCCACGAGGTCGGGTTCGAGCACGAAGCCAGGCGCGTCGACCTCAAGACCAAGACGCTCGAGGACGGAAGCGACTACCTCAAGATCAACCAGAAGGGCGCGGTTCCGGCGCTCCAGCTCGAAAGCGGCGAGGTGCTGACCGAGAATGCCGTAATCCTGCAATTTCTCGGCGATCGCGCGACCTGGCCACAAGTGCTTCCGCCGATGGGCGAGTTCAGCCGCTATCGTGTTCTCGAAGTCCTGAATTTCATCACCACCGAGCTGCACAAGCCCTTCGGTTTCCTGTTCAGCAGTGAGGCGACCGACGCATTCAAGCAATTCGTAGTCGACGGGCTGCGCAAGAAGCTCGATTATATCGACCGGAAGCTCGGGGCAGGTCCGTTCCTGATGGGTGAAGAGCTGACCCTGCCCGACGCCTATCTATTCGTGATCACCGGCTGGACCGAGAAGATGCTCGGGCTCGGCGATTGGCCGAACCTCGCCGCCTTCCGCGAGCGGATGCTGCAGCGCCCGGCGGTGCGCCAGGTCCTCAGGTTCGAGGGGTTGCTAAAGGAAGAGCCGGCGACTGCCTGAGCACGCACTTGCTGACGATAGGGCCGCGCCCTAGAGCCGCCGCGCGATGACCCAGTTCGACCTGACCGACGACCAGCTCCAGATCCAGGAGATGGCGCGCAAGTTCACCGCCGACGCGATCACGCCGTTCGCGGCCGAATGGGACGAGAAGCACATCTTCCCCCGCGATACGATCCGCGAGGCTGCCGAGCTCGGTTTCGGGTCGATCTACGTATCCGAAGAAAGCGGCGGCATCGGGCTCGGCCGGCTCGACGCCGCGCTGATTTTCGAAGCCATGGCCTATGGCTGCCCCTCGACCAGCGCCTTCATCTCGATCCACAACATGGCGAGCTGGATGATCGACCGGTTCGGCTCGGCCGCGGTCAAAGAGAAATATTTGCCCTCGATGATCCCGATGCAGCGCATGGGCAGCTACTGCCTGACCGAGCCTTCGTCCGGCTCCGACGCGGCGGCGCTCAAGACCAAGGCGGTGCTGGACGGCAATCATTATATCGTCTCCGGATCGAAGGCGTTCATCTCGGGCGGCGGCGAGAACGAAATTTATGTGACCATGGTCCGCACCGGCGAGGAGGGGCCGAAGGGCATTTCCTGCCTGGTCATCGAAAAGGACATGCCAGGCGTCAGCTTCGGCGCGCAGGAGAAGAAGCTTGGCTGGCATTCGCAGCCCACCGCCCAGGTCAATTTCGACGAGGTCCGGGTGCCGGTCGAGAACCGCGTCGGCGCCGAAGGCGAGGGTTTCCGGATCGCAATGATGGGCCTCGACGGGGGCCGGCTGAACATCGGCGCCTGCTCGTTGGGCGGTGCGCAGCGCTGCCTCGACGAGGCGGTCCGCTACACCAAGGAGCGCAAGCAATTCGGCCAGCCGATCGCCGATTTCCAGGCGATCCAGTTCATGCTCGCGGATATGGAGACCGAGCTCGAGGCGGCCCGTTACCTGCTCTACGTCGCGGCGGCCAAGGTGACGGCAAACGCGCCCGACAAGACCAGGTTCGCGGCGATGGCGAAGCGGCTCGCGACCGACACCGGCTCTTCCGTCGTCGACCGTGCGCTGCAGCTCCACGGCGGCTACGGCTATTTGATGGACTATCCGGTCGAGCGCTTCTGGCGCGACCTTCGCGTCCATTCGATCCTCGAGGGCACCAACCAGATCATGCGCGTGATCGTCAGCCGCGATTTGCTCCGGCAGTGATGCTCGTCCTTCGATACGCCATTTCGACCGGCTCAATGGCTACTCAGGATGAGCGGCTTGTGGGCGCGCCTTCCCCGCTCATCCTGAGTAGGGGCTGAGCTTGCCGAAGACCCGTATCGAAGGACCGGCGGCCGCATGACCGAGGACGTCCTCACTTTCGTCGAGCGCGGAGTCGGCCGCATTCGCCTCAACCGGCCGAAAGCCATCCACGCGCTCACCACGCGGATGTGCGAGGCGATGAGCGACGCCCTCCTGCGCTGGCGGACCGACTCGAATGTCGAAGTGGTGCTGATCGACCATGCAGAGGGCCGCGGCTTCTGCGCCGGGGGCGATGTGGTGATGCTGGCGCGCAGCGGATCGGAAGATGCGACCGAGGCCAAAGGCTTCTTCTTCGCCGAATACCGGCTGAACCACCTGCTCTTCACCTACGACAAGCCGACGATCGCGATCATGGACGGGATCACCATGGGGGGCGGCGTCGGCATCTCGCTGCCGTGCACCTATCGCGTCGCGACCGAGAACACGCGCCTCGCGATGCCCGAGACGAGCATCGGGCTGTTCCCCGACGTCGGCGGCGGCTGGTATCTCTCGCGTCTGCCGGCTCGCGTCGGCCAGTTCATGGTGCTGACCGGCGCGCGGCTCGACGGCGCGGAGTGCCGCTATCTCAACCTCGCGACCCATTATGTCGAGCAATCCGGCCTCGAAGAGCTGATCGAGCGCATCATGAAAGCGCCTGGGCGCGCCCAGGGCGCTCTTGGTGCCGCCTCGACCCCTCCGCCGCCTGCGAAGATCGAGGAAAGCCTTGGGCAGACTTCACGGCTGTTCGCGTCCGACCGGCTCGAAGAGGTCATCGCCGCGCTCGAGCAGGAAGACGGCCCGTGGGCCGAATCCACGCTTGCCACGATGCGCACCAAGAGCCCGCTATCGTGCAAGGTGTCGCTCCGGCTGCTGGCCGAAGGTGCGGTGCGCGAAGCCTTCGCGGACGAGATGCGCGCCGAATATGCGCTCGCTGGACGGGTGGTGCGGACCCATGATTTCCGCGAGGGTGTGCGCGCAGTGCTGATCGACAAGACCGGGGAGCCGCAATGGGACCCCGCAAGGCCGGAGGGCGTCACCGACGAGATGCTCGACGTGCTGTTTGCGCCGCTGCCGCCGAGCGAGCAATGGATGCCCTTCCCCGCCGCGGAGACGGTTGCATGAGCGAGCACGAGACGGTCCTGGTCGAACAGCGCGGCGCAGTGACGCTGGTAACCTTGAACCGCCCGCAGGCGCTCAATGCACTCAACAGCCAGGTGCTCCGGGAGCTGATCGAGGTCTTTGCCGCCTACGATGCGGACGATAGCCAGCATTGCCTCGTCCTGACCGGCTCTGAAAAGGCGTTCGCGGCCGGCGCCGACATCAAGGAAATGTCGAGCCAGGGCTTCGCCGACATGTATTCGTCGGACTTCTTCGCGGGTTGGGAGAAGGTCACCGCGACGCGCAAGCCGTGGATCGCCGCTGTGGCCGGCTATGCGCTCGGCGGCGGGTGCGAAGTCGCGATGATGGCCGACTTCATCATCGCCGCGGACACGGCCAAGTTCGGCCAGCCCGAGATCAAGCTCGGCGTCACGCCCGGCATGGGCGGTTCGCAGCGCCTCACCTGGGCCATCGGCAAGGCCAAGGCGATGGAGATGTGCCTCACCGGGCGGATGATGGAAGCAGCGGAAGCCGAGCGCTCCGGCCTTGTGGCGAAAGTCGTGCCCGCCGATCAGCTCCTCGACGAGACGCTCAAGACGGCAGAAGCCATCGCCGCAATGCCTCCGCTCGCCGCGATCGCGGTCAAGGAAATGGTCAACACCGCATTCGAGATCCCGCTTTCGCAAGGCATCCGTTTCGAACGCCGCCTGTTCCACGGCCTGTTCGGGACCGAGGACCAGAAGGAGGGAATGGCGGCCTTCGTCGAAAAACGGCCCGGCAATTGGAAGGGGCGTTGAAGGTATCCGTCTTCTGTCTCGTGCTGGGCGCGCTTCTCACCTGGTTGGGGTGGCGGCACTGGCGCTATCGAAATGAAGAGACGATCAGCGTGCTGGAAGTCGGAATTCTAAAAACGACCGGTGTCGAGCCACTGCCGAGAACGCGCTTGGATCGCTTTCTGACTTACGTTCATGTCTTCTTTGGCTTCACGTTGGGTCCACTTTTCTTGTTAGTCGGCATCGCCGGAATCTTTATGGAAGTGGGATTGCTATGAAGATCGCATTCATCGGCTTGGGGCACATGGGCGGGGGAATGGCGCCGAATCTGGCGAAGGCCGGTCACGACGTCCGCGCGTACGACCTCGTCAAGGACGCCGTCGAGAAAGCGGCTGGTGCGGGCTGCACCGCGGTTCCATCCGCGGCCGATGCGATCAAAGGCGCCGACGTGGTCATCACCATGCTCCCCGCCGCCAAGCACGTGCGCGCCGTCTATCAAGACGACGTCGCGCCGAATGCGAAGCCCGGCGCGCTGCTGATCGATTGCTCGACCATCGACGTCGCGAGCGCGCGCGAGGTCGGGCAGGCGATGGAGCGACAAGGCTTCGAATTCGTCGACGCACCGGTGTCCGGGGGAATCGCCGCGGCCGCGGGCGGATCGCTGACCTTCATGGTCGGCGGCAACGACGAGGCGTTCGGAAAGGCCAAGACGTTCCTCGACCCGATGGGCAAAGCGGTGATCCATGCCGGCGAGCTCGGCGCGGGCCAGGCGGCGAAAATCTGCAACAACATGATCCTGGGCGCGACCATGGCGGTCACCTGCGAAGCCTTCGTCCTCGCGCAGAAGCTCGGGCTCGACGCGCAGGTCTTCTTCGATATTTCATCGAAGGCATCGGGCCAGAGCTGGTCGATGACGAGCTATGCGCCAGTGCCCGGCGTCGGGCCGGATACGCCGGCCGACCACGATTACGAAGGCGGGTTCGCCGCCGCGCTGATGCTCAAGGACCTGAAGCTCGCCGAGGAAGCGGCGCAGCAGGTCGGCGCCTACACGCCAATGGGCGGCGAGGCCGAGGAGCTCTATCAGCGGTTCGTCGACCGCGGCGGCGGCTCGAAGGATTTTTCTGGAATCATCAAGATGATCGACGACAGCTGGAAAGTGCCGGACGAAGAATAGGAGGGATTATGCGCTTCGTGACCATTGCCGCCGCTTGTGCGTGCGTTTCACTGGCAGCCTGCGGCGGATGGAAGTCCGGACAAGCGAACAGTGCCCAGGGCAACATCAGCAAAGACAACCGCCCGCCCGCAACCGCAAAGGCGAGCGCAGTGACTAACGCACCGGTCACCAACGAGATGGTCATGCTCGCGGCGCCCTTGAGCAAAGGTCGAGCGCTGCAGGTCATGAAGGCGCGGCACGACGGCATGGAAGCGATGGGCGATGCGACCAAGGCGATCCACCGGGGACTGGTCGGATCCGACCTCGCAACGGTCCGCTCCAATGCAGCGAAGGTGGTGCAGCTTTCGCAGCAGGCATCGGCCTGGTTCCCAGCGGGCACAGGGCCGGACGTCGGGAAGACCCGTGCGAAGCCGGACATTTGGCAGAATTCCGAGGACTTCGCGTCCAAGCTCCGCAATTTCCAGGCTGCGGCCCATGCGTTCGATGCCGCCGCACGCGGCAATGACGTTGCGGCGATGAACGCCCGCTTCGCCGACCTCGGCGGCACCTGCAAGGCCTGCCACGACAAGTATCGCGCGGAGGAGAAGCACTGAAGCAGCGCGTCTGGGACCTGCCCGTCCGGCTGGTCCATTGGCTCCTCGTCCTGCTGATCGCGTTCAGCTGGTGGTCGGTGACTTACGGCCACACTCAGTGGCACATCTGGTCGGGCTGCGCGATCCTGACGCTGCTGATCTTCCGGATTCTGTGGGGTTTCGTCGGAAGTTCGACCGCGCGCTTTGCAAGCTTCGTGCGGGGACCGCGCGCGGTTGCCGATTACTGGCAAGGCCGTTGGGTCGGAATCGGCCACAATCCGCTCGGCGCCTTGAGCGTGCTCGCGCTGCTCGGCGCCGTGGCGGTGCAGATCGGGCTAGGCCTGATCGCCGAAGACGAGGACGGTACCTACTTCGGCCCCCTCTCGACGCTGGTCAGCACGGACACGTCGGACAGGGCCCGCGACATACACGCGACCTGGTTTTACGTGATCCTCGCGCTGATTGCGCTGCACCTGCTCGCGATCGTCTATTACCGCGTCCGCGGCAGGAAGCTGACATTGCCGATGATCACCGGCCGGGCACCGTCTCAATCCGGGGCTGCACCGATGCGGCCGGGCAAATGGTGGGTTGCGCTGATCTGTCTCGCGATCGGCATCGGGGTGACGCGCTGGGTCATCGCCGGCGCGCCGCCCTTTGGTCCTTGATCGCAACGCATTCGAGGGCCACATCGCGGCCATGCTGATCCGCACCGAACAGACGCCCAACCCGGCGACGCGCAAGTTCCTTCCCGGCCAGGCGGTCATGGATTCGGGCACGCGCGATTTCCCCGACTCGCAGTCGGCCGAGGTGTCGCCGCTCGCGAATGCCTTGTTCGACAGCGGCATGGTGGAGGGTGTGTTCTATGGCCGTGATTTCGTCTCGGTGACGGCCGCGCCGGGCGTTTCCTGGAGCGATCTCGAGCCGCTGGTTCTCGAAACACTCCTCGACCGTTTCGTCAGCGGAGCGCCGCTGTTCGCCGCGGGCAGTGCGGCGGGTATCCACGTTGCCGAGGACTCGTCCTTCGAAGAGAATCCGGACGACGCCGAAATCATCGATCAGATCAAGGAGCTGATCGAGACCCGCGTCCGGCCGGCGGTGGCGCAAGACGGTGGCGACATTCACTACAAGGGCTACCGCGACGGGCGGCTGTTCCTGACAATGCACGGAGCGTGCTCGGGATGTCCCTCCTCGACGATCACGCTCAAGCGTGGGATCGAGAGCCTCATCCGCCACTACGTTCCCGAGGTCGAGTCGGTCGAAGCGGTGTAATTCAGGCACTTGCGGCGTTGTCCCGCATGTGCCCACTATCGCTCCCATGCTTCTCGCGTTCGATACGTCGAGTGCCGCCTGCACCGCCGCCTTGTTTGACGGCGACGGCCTGTGCCTGGGGCAGCGCGACGAACTGATTGGCCGCGGCCATTCCGAGCGGCTGGTGCCGATGATTGCCGAGCTGCTCGACGGCAGGAAGGCGCAGCGCATTCTCGTCGGCGTGGGTCCGGGCAGCTTTACCGGCATCCGGGTGGCAATCGCTGCCGCGCACGGCCTGGCGATCGGATGGGGGGCGGAGCTCGAAGGCATGTCCTCTCTCGCACTGATCGCCGCCGGTGCAGATGTGGATGGCGACGTGGCGTCGGCGGTGATCGGCGGCCATGGCGAGCTGCTCGTCCAGCAGTTCGACGCGCGCACCTTTGAGCCGACGTCCGAATTGCGCAATCTCGTGCCTGCCGACGCGGCGCTGTTCGCGACGAGCGATCTGGTGATCGGGTCCGGCGCCGCGCAGCTGGTCGAGGCGCGCGGCTGGGGTGAAGCGCGCGAAGCGTGGCCGTCCGCTGCCAATGCCCTGAAGCTTCCCCGCGCACTCCGCTCCTTGCCTCCCAAGCCCGTCTATGCGCGCGCGCCGGACGCGCGCGTACGGGAGGCGGCGTGATGGCGACTCCAGCGATCGCCGAGGGAATCCGGATCGCACCCGGCACTCCCGACCGGATCGACGGAGTCATGAAGGTGATGGATGCCGCCTTCGGAGACCGCTTCGGCGAAGCCTGGACTCGGTCGCAGCTCAGCGGAATCCTGCCAATGGCGGGCGTGACGTTGGCCCTAGCGTTCGACCTCGCGCGAGAGACGATCGTCGGCTTTTCGCTCGTTCGCACCGTCGCGGACGAAGCTGAGCTGCTGCTGATCGCGGTGCTCCCGCAAGAACAGCGGCGCGGCGTCGGGAGCCTGCTCCTCGGCGACTTCCTCGATCACGCGCGCGACGAGGGCGTTCGCCGGGTCCACCTCGAAGTGCGCGACGGCAATCCTGCAATCGGCATGTATACGGCCGCGAAGTTTTCTCCGGCTGGTCGACGGCGCAACTATTATCATGCCGCGGACGGCAAGAGGTATGACGCGATCACCCTTGCTCATGAACTTTAGTTAATCGGCTCGTCTTCGCGAATTCTTCCGAGCACTTGCGCGGCCCAGTATAGATGGGTAGTGGGGCCCCGGTGTGCAGGTCCTTGCACCACCTTCTGCTCACTTGTTCGGGAACGCGACCATGGCCGACAATGAAACCACCGAAGACACGCTGCTGACTCTGACGGCCGACATCGTCGCTGCCCATGTCAGCAACAACAGCGTCGCCGTGAACGATCTTCCGAACCTCATACAGAACGTCCATGCGGCGCTCAGCGGCATTTCGAGCGCATCGTCGGCGCCCGAGCCGAGGCCGGAGCCGAAGGTCTCCATCCGCTCCTCGATCAAGCCCGACTACATCGTCTGCCTCGAGGACGGGAAGAAACTGAAGATGCTGAAGCGGCACCTGATGACGCATTACAACATGACGCCCGAGCAGTACCGCCAGAAGTGGGGACTTTCGGCCGACTATCCGATGGTCGCCCCCAATTACGCCGAGCAGCGGCGCTCTCTGGCCAAGTCAATCGGCCTCGGAACGAAGCGCAAGCGCACGCGGGGCAAGTGACTGTCCTCCCCTGCAAATGCAGGGGAGAATATTGCGCCCTTTGACCCTCCCCTGCGCCGTGCCTAAATTCGCCGCATGAGCCGCACCATCGACATCGAGGCGCTGTGCGCCGACAAGGGGCTTCGCATCACCGAGCAGCGCAAGGTGATCGCCCGAGTCCTCGGCGACAGCGAGGATCATCCCGATGTCGAGACGCTTCACGCGCGCGCCTCGGCGGTCGATCCGAACATCTCGATTGCAACGGTGTATCGGACGGTCCGGCTTTTCGAGGAAGCGGGGATCCTCGAACGCCATGAGTTCGGCGACGGCCGCTCGCGCTACGAAGCGGCGTCGGAAAGCCATCATGACCATCTGATCGACGTCGAAACCGGGAACATCATCGAGTTCGTCGACGACGAGCTCGAGCAGCTGCAGAAGCGGATCGCCGAGAAGCTGGGCTTCCGCCTCGTCGATCACCGGATGGAGCTTTACGGAGTCGCGCTCAATCGCGACCGCTGATCACCCATCAGTGAAGCTGAACGCGCGGGCGGTGCTGCGGATCGCCGGCCTGCTCCTCCTGTTCGCAGTGCTGGCGCCGACCCACGTCGTCACCAAGGTGGTCTTCCGCCGTTCGCCCTGGCCGCACAGGTTTCTCTCTGCGGCTGCGTGGATCCTGGGTGTGCGGACCCGCGTGAAGGGACGTAGGCCCGGCCGCGGCACGCTGCTGGTTGCCAATCACACCAGTTGGCTCGACATCCTGATCCTAGGCGGAGCGCTTCGCAGCACCTTCGTTTCGAAGGACGAGCTCGGCCATCCGCTGATCCACTGGCTCGCCGACCAGAACGGCACGGTTTATGTCAAACGCGCGCACCGCAAAGGCGCGAAGGACCAGGCGAGCGCGGTCGCGAGGGCGCTCGAGGGTGCGAAGCCGGTGACGGTTTTCCCGGAGGGCACCACCGGCACCGGAACCCACCTGCTCCCCTTCCGCTCGTCGCTGCTCGAGGCGGTCGCTCTCGCGGGGCGCGGCGTGCGCGTCCGTCCCGTCGCGATCGACTACGGAGACGCCCGGACGCAGGTCGGATGGTTCGACGAGCCCGGGTCGGACAATGTGAAGCGCATTCTCGGCCGCCGCGGCACTTTGCCGGTGACCGTCAACGTCCTTGCGGCGCTCGATCCGGCGCTCGACCGCAAGCAGCTCACGCATGAAGCGCGCGAGAGGATCGCCGAAACGCTCCGCTTAACCTCGCCCGCCCACTCGCCTATAGGCGGCGAGAGATGAATCCCAAGACCTTCAAAATCAAAAGCTTCGGCTGCCAGATGAACGTCTATGACGGCGAGCGCATGGCCGAGCTGCTCGGCGCGCAAGGCATGAGCGCGGCCGCCGGGACCGACGATGCCGACCTCGTCGTCTTCAACACCTGCCACATCCGCGAGAAAGCCGCCGAGAAGGCGTATTCGGACGTCGGGCGCCTGAGGCGCGAGGACGGGTCGAAGCCGCTGATTGCGCTCGCAGGGTGCGTCGCGCAGGCCGAAGGCGCGGAAGCGAAGCGCCGTTCGTCGATGATCGATATCGTGGTCGGCCCGCAGGCGTACCACCGCCTGCCGGAGATGGTCGCCGAGGCGGTGCGGGGCGCCCGGCCGGTCGACACCGACATGCCGGCAATCGCCAAGTTCGATGCGTTTCCGGAGCGGCGCCGCGCCAATCCGAGCGCGTTCCTCACGGTCCAGGAAGGTTGCGACAAGTTCTGCACGTACTGCGTCGTGCCCTACACCCGCGGCGCCGAAATTTCGCGCCCGTGGAACGACATTGTCGCCGAGGCACATGCGCTCGTCGCTGCAGGCGCGCGCGAGATCGTGCTGCTCGGCCAGAACGTGAACGCCTGGACGCACGACGGCCGTGACTTTGCCGACCTGATCCGCGCTCTCGCGACGATCGATGGGCTCGCGCGCATTCGCTACACGACCAGCCACCCTGCCGACATGACCGACGCGCTCATCGCCGCGCACGGCGAGGTCGAGAAGCTGATGCCCTACCTCCACCTGCCGGTGCAGTCCGGGAGCAATCGCGTGCTCAAGGCGATGAACCGCAGTCACAGCGTCGAAACCTATCTCGCCACGATCGAGAAGATGCGCGCCGCGCGGCCCGACATTGCCGTTTCCGGCGATTTCATCGTCGGCTTCCCGGGCGAGACGGAGGCGGATTTCGACGCCACGCTGCAGATCGTGGATGCGGTGCGTTACGCCTCCGCCTACTCGTTCAAGTACAGCGCCCGGCCGGGAACGCCGGCCGCGAGCATGGAGGACCAGATCCCGCGCACCGTCATGGATGACCGTCTCCAGCGCCTGCAGGCGCGGATCACCGAAAATCAGATGTCGTTCAACCGTTCCAAGATCGGGGTCGACACGCAGGTGCTGATCGAACGCAAGGGCAGGCACGAAGGACAGATGATCGGCCGCTCGCCATGGCTTCAGTCCGTGCACGTCGAGACGGCCGCTCAGCCGGGCGAAATCATCGACGTGACCCTCGTCGCCGCGGGGCCGAACAGCATGACCGGCGCCGCGCGCCAGAAGGCAGCCGCCTGATGGCCCGCCGCGACCTCGCCGCAGTGCCGGAGCGCGCCCGGCTCGAGATCGAGTTCGAGCAGCCCTATCTGCTCGGGCCCTTGTTCGGCGATTACGATCGGCATTTGATCACCATCGAGCAGCGGCTCGGCGTCCACATCGCCGCACGAGGAAACCGCGTCCAGATCGAAGGCGATCCGGATGCGGCGGCGCGCGCCCGCGACGTGCTGATCGGCCTCTACAACCGACTCGACAGCGGCCATGACGTCGACGCAGAGGCAGTCGAAGCCGTGCTCGGCATGGCTGCCCAGCCGCACCTCGACGGGATCATCCAGGAAGAGGTCACCTCGGCACCCAAGGTGATGATCCGCACGCGCAAGAAGACCATCGTTCCGCGCTCGGCGATGCAGACGCCGTATATGGAAGCACTTGCGCGGGATGACATGATCTTCGGCCTTGGCCCCGCGGGCACGGGCAAGACCTATCTGGCGGTCGCGCAGGCGGTCTCGCAGCTGATCAGCGGAAGCGTCGACCGGCTCATCCTTTCGCGCCCTGCGGTCGAGGCCGGCGAACGCCTCGGCTTCCTTCCCGGCGACATGAAGGAGAAGGTCGATCCCTATCTCCGGCCGCTCTACGATGCGCTTTACGACATGCTCCCGACGGAGCAGGTCGAACGGCGCATCGCGAGTGGCGAGATCGAAATTGCGCCGCTCGCCTTCATGCGCGGCCGAACGCTCAACGATGCTTTCATCATCCTCGACGAGGCGCAGAACACCACGCCGCTTCAGATGAAGATGTTCCTGACCCGCTTCGGCATGCGCAGCCGGATGGTGATCTGCGGAGACCCGCACCAGGTCGACCTGCCCGATCCAGGCAAGTCCGGCCTCGCCGATGCGGTCCGGCGGCTCGAGAACGTAAAGGGCATCGCGGTGGTGCGCTTCACCGCCGCCGACGTGGTCCGGCACCCGCTGGTCGGCCGCATCGTCGATGCCTATGAGGGCCCGAACGCCGTTCGGGATGTAGGGGCATGACGCTCGAGATTGCGCTGGACGCCGACGAGGAATGGGACAGTAGCAGTTTCTGGCTGCCGCTCGCGCGGAAGGCCGCCGAAGCCGCGATCGGCGAAAGCGTCTTTCCCGACTTGGCGGATGCGGACCGGCCGGTCGAAATCTCGATCACGCTGACGGGTGACGAGCAGGTCCGCGAGCTCAACGCCAAGTGGCGCGGGAAGGACAAAGCAACCAACGTCCTCTCCTTTCCAATGGCCGACGAGCGAGATTTGACGAGAGCAAATCTTGCACAAGGGGAACTGTTGCTCGGTGACATCATCCTCGCGCGTGGCGTTTGCGAGGTGGAAGCGATCGAGAAAGGCGTCAGCGTGGAGGACCACGTGGCGCATCTGATGGTGCATGGAACGCTCCACCTGCTGGGCTACGATCATCATGAGGAACGCGACGCCGCGGATATGGAGTCGCGGGAGGTGCGCGCGCTCGAACGGCTCGGCATCGCGAATCCGTACGAGGTGACCGCCTGATGGCGACCCGCGGCGACGATGGCGGGTCGGCGCTGTGGCGCGGCATGCGGCACCTGCTGTTCGGCGAGGAGGCCGAGCCGACGCTTCGCGCGGAGATCGAGGAAGCGATCGACGAAGCCGAGGGAAGCGAAGGGGGCACGCCGGCAGCCGGCGACCTCGGCGCCGCCGAGCGGCAGATGCTGCGCAACCTGCTTCACTTCGGCGAGCAGACGGCGGGCGACATCTGCGTGACCCGCGGCGACATCGTCGCGGTCCCGAGCGACATCAGCTTCGACGACCTTGTCCGCGCCTTCGTCGAGGCGGGGCACAGCCGCCTGCCGGTTTATGGCGAGAGCCTCGACGACGTGATCGGCATGGTTCACATCAAGGACGTGTTCGTCGCCAGCGTCGAACCGGGACGCGATCGATCACTCGCGGCGCTGATGCGTGAGCCCCTGTTCGTCCCGGAATCGATGGGCGTGATCGAGCTGCTCGCGCGCATGCGAACCGAGCGCGTCCATCTCGCGATCGTTGTCGACGAGTTCGGCGGCACCGAAGGTCTCGTCACCATCGAGGACGTGGTCGAGGAGATCGTCGGTGACATCGAGGACGAGCACGACGACGCCGAGGCAGCGATGCTGACGTTGCTCGACGACGGCCTGTGGGAAGCCGACGCGCGGATCGAACTCGAGGAACTCGCCGACGCCGTCGACACCCGCCTGTCCTCGGAAGAGGATGAGGTCGACACGCTCGGCGGCCTGATGTTCCTGCTCGCCGGTCACATTCCGCCGAAGGGCGAATGCGTGACCCACCCTTCCGGCTGGAAGCTCGAGGCAATCGACTCCGACCCCCGGCGCATCATCCGAGTGCGCCTGCATGCGCCCGAGGCGGAGGCAAGGACTGAATAATTGCTCCCGCTCATGCTGAGTAGCGGCTGAGCGAAGCCGAAGACGCGTATCGAAGCACGTCCTTCGATACGCGCCCTCGACAGACCTTCGGTCTGCTCAGCCGCTACTCAGGATGAGCGCATTTTTAGGCAACTTACTGCTTCGCGAACAGCTTGCCGCGATCGGCCATCGCCTTGAACTCCAGCGCGTTGCCGGCGGGATCGTGAAAGAACATCGTCGCCTGCTCGCCTGGCTGGCCTTCGAAGCGGATTGTCGGCGCGATGACGAATTCGACAGCGGCGTCCTGCAATCGTCCGGCGAGCGCCTTCCATTCGTCCATCGGCAGTACGATCCCGAAATGCGGCACCGGTACCTCTTCGCCATCGACGGGATTGGTGTAGCCCGTCCCCTTCAGGGGAGGGGTTGGGCTGCGGGCTTCGGCTTCGACTGCGACAGCTCCCACCCCACGCACCTCCGCTGAAGGGAAGGGGTGGACCAGGTGCGCGACGATCTGGTGACCGTAGAGATCGAAGTCGACCCATTCGTCCGCGCTGCGTCCCTCCGGGCAGCCGAGCAGCCCGCCGTAGAAGCGGCGCGCAGCGTTTAGGTCACTGACCGGAAAGGCGAGGTGAAACGGCGGCAGATTCATGAACTCTGCACTGCAAAGTCGTAGGTCGATTGTCGAGGCTTTCGTTAGCGTCGCGTAACCGCTAGCCATCGCTGCGATGCTGTACGTCCTGTACGCGCTGATTGCGGGCGCAGTGTCCGCCTTCGCCTTCGAGCCGGTCGGCTGGTGGCCGCTGTTGCTCGTCGCGATCGCGGTGCTGTGCGAGCTGCTCGACCGCACCAAATCAATCGGACGAAGCCTTGCGATCGGCTGGGCATTCGGATTCGGTCAGTTCGCGGTCGGACTCAACTGGATCGCGACCTCGTTCATTTATCAGTCGAACATGCCGCCATGGCTCGGCTGGGTCGCCGTCATCATGCTTTCGATCTATCTGGCCGTTTATCCGATGATTGCGGCGGGAGTCGCGTGGCGGCTCGGACGCGACGACCGGGTCGTGCTGGTGACCGTGCTCGGCGGTGCCTGGGCGATCACCGAATGGCTGCGCGGAACGATGTTCACCGGATTTCCGTGGAACCCGGCCGCAGCGGCGTTGGCGCCGACGCCGCTGATCGGCGTGACGCCGCTGATCGGCACCTACGGAATGTCCGGCCTTGTCGTGCTCCTCGGCGGCGCGATCTGGCTCGAATATTATCGCAAGTGGCTGCCGCTGGTCGTGATCCTCGCCGCCGCGGTATTCCTGTGGGTGCTGCCGTCCTCGGCCGTGCCTGCGGACCCGCTGACGATCCGGAACGTCCGCATCGTCCAGCCGAACATCGGCCAGGAAGAGAAATGGCGGCCGGGATTCGACGAGGAAGCGGCACGCCGCCTCGCGCAATTGTCGGGCCCGGCCGGCGGCGAGCCACGGCTGCTGCTCTGGCCCGAAGCGGCGATTACCGATCCCGTCGAGGACCAGCGGCTTGCCGGACAGGGAGCCGCAACCTTCCAGCGTCTTCGTGCAGCGTCGCTGCTCGGGCCCGGCGACCTGCTGCTGACCGGAGGCCTCGCAGTCCGCTCTCCGGACGGCGTGCGCATCGGCGGCGCGACGAACAGCATCTTCGTGATCGCGCCGGGCGGACGCATCGTCGGCCGCTACGACAAGGCGCACCTGGTGCCTTACGGCGAATATCTGCCGATGCGCCCGTTGCTCTCGGCGATCGGCCTCTCCCGCCTTGCACCGGGCGATTTCGACTTCACGCCGGGACCGGGCCCGAAGACAATCGATCTCGGCGGCGAATGGGGAAAGGTCGGGTTCGACCTCTGCTACGAAATCATCTTCTCCGGCCATGTCGTCGACGAGCACGACCGGCCGGAATTCATCTTCAACCCGTCGAACGACGCGTGGTTCGGCGCCTGGGGCCCGCCGCAGCACCTCGCCCAGGCGCGGCTTCGCGCAGCCGAGGAAGGTCTTCCGGTCCTCCGCGCGACGCCGACCGGCATCAGCGCCGTGATCGACGGACGCGGCAATGTCGTGAAGGAACTGCCGTGGCGCACCGCCGGAGCGATCGACGCCGTGCTTCCGCCCGCCGCCAACGCCGCCCCGCTGTTCGCCCGCTTCGGCAACGCGATCCCGCTGCTGCTAGGCCTGCTGCTCATCGCCGGCGGCATTGTGCTTGGCCGTAAGCGCCGCTAGAGGCGCACATATAAAGACTTCCTTATATCCCGAAATTTGCCAACCTGATCTCGAGGGCCGCCTTCACTCCATGCGCAGCAATTATCTCTTCACGTCCGAATCCGTGTCCGAAGGGCACCCCGACAAGGTCGCGGACCAGATCTCCGACGCCATCGTCGACCTCTTCCTGAGCAAGGACCCCGAGGCACGCGTCGCCTGCGAGACGATGACCACCACGAACCGGGTGGTGCTTGCCGGCGAGATCCGCTGCAAGCCGGTCTATGACGAGGAGCGCTGGCCCGAGCACGGCGGCTGGGCGCCCGCAGCACGCGACGAGATCGAGGAAGTCGTGCGCGGCGTCGTCAAGCGCATCGGCTATGAGCAGGCGGGCTTCCACTGGTCCGAGTTCGAGTTTTCCAACCACCTCCACGGCCAATCGCCGCACATCGCGCAGGGCGTGGATGCCGGCGAGAACAAGGAGGAGGGCGCGGGCGACCAGGGCATCATGTTCGGCTTCGCCTGCGACGAGACGCCGGACCTGATGCCGGCGACGCTCGACTATAGCCACAAGATCCTGCTGCAGATGGCAGCGGATCGCCACTCGGGCGCTGCGCCGTTCCTCGAGCCCGATGCGAAGAGCCAGGTCACGCTCCGTTTCGAGGACGGTCACCCTGCGAAGGCGACGGCGATCGTCGTCTCGACCCAGCACAAGCCCGGATACGACAAGGGCGAGAAGCAGGCGCAGCTGCACGCCTACGTGAAGGACGTCGTGGCCCGCGTGATGCCCTCACAGCTCCTGGGCAATGAGACCGTCTATCACATCAACCCGACCGGCAGCTTCGAGATCGGCGGCCCAGACGGCGACGCCGGCCTCACCGGACGCAAGATCATCGTCGACACGTATGGCGGCGCGGCCCCGCACGGCGGCGGCGCCTTCTCGGGCAAGGACCCGACCAAGGTCGACCGCTCCGCCGCCTACGCGGCGCGTTATCTCGCGAAGAACATCGTTGCCGCCGGCCTCGCCAAGCGCTGCACCATCCAACTCGCCTATGCGATCGGCGTGTCGGAGCCGCTGTCGCTCTATGTGGACACGCACGGCACAGGAGCGCTCGAGGACTCGAAAATCGAGCAGGCGATCGGGCGCATCGAAAAGCTCGGCAGGCTGACGCCGCGCGGCATCCGCACCCATCTCGAGCTCAACCGTCCGATTTACGAGCCGACCGCCGCCTACGGCCATTTCGGCCGCAGTACCGACGGCGGCTTCTTCCCATGGGAGCGGGTCGATCTGGTAGACGACCTCAAGGCGGCCGTCGCGGCCTGAGCTTGCAGGACTAAAGCGCGCGCCCTTCGTCCTCGACGCCGATCCCGTGCTCGAAGACCAGGGTGCCGCCCTTCCATCCACTGTATAGCAGGATCAGGACGACGATCACCGACAGGATGATTCCGACTCCGCGGATTGCTGCATCGCTGTGCAGCCGGACGAAGAAATTGATGATCTCGAGGATCACGGCGGTGACGTTCGCGAGCATGTGCTTAAGCGCATCGCTCATGTGCCGGATGCGCTCGCTGCTGAGAAAGTCGGTCAGTCCGGCGACCGCCGCGAGTGCGGCCATGATGATCCCGACTCCGAGCAGGTAACGCGATCCGATCGCCCACATCGGGTTGCTCGTGCTGACGAACACGATGTCCGTGACGAGCGTACCGATGAACAGCACGATCGGAAAAGACACCAGCATCGGGTGAATCGGGTGACCGCCGATCTTGGCGGTGCTGCGCGGATGGTCAGCGTGCGCACGCTCGTTGATGGTCGCCATGACGACTCTCCTCCTTTGAAGTCCCTTTGACGCGCCGAGGCCATGCGCGGTTCCCTTGATGCGCAGGCACGCGGGCGACTAGGGGCGCGCATGACCGCCTTCAAATCCGGCGACCCGCTGACTCTGAACCGGCTCTACGGCCGGTCGAGCGGCCACAAACTGCGCAAAAGTCAGCAGGAGCTTGTCGACACGCTGCTTCCGCAGATCGAGCTGCCGGCCGAAGGCGAGCTCACGTCGCGCGGACTATTCGGCGACGATCGTCCGCTCCATTTCGAAATCGGTTTCGGCTCGGGCGAGCATCTTGCCGATCGTGCCGACATGCTTCCCGATCATGGCTTCATCGGCGCGGAGCCGTTCCTCAACGGGGTCGCCGCGGCGCTGGCGCATGTGCGCGACAAGCATCTGGCGAACGTGCGGTTGTGGCGCGGCGATGCGCTGGAGGTGCTCCAACGCATGCCCGACGACGAGCTCGGCTTCCTCTACCTGTTGCATCCCGACCCCTGGCCCAAGGCCCGGCACGCCAAGCGGCGGATGGTCAACGACCGGCCGGTAGACCTCTTCGCAGCGAAGCTGAAACGCGGAGGGGAGTTCCGCCTCGCGACCGACGATCCGACCTACCTCGCCTGGTCGCTGATGATCATGCAGCGGCACCGCGATCAATTCGAATGGCCTGCCGAGCGGCCCGCGGACTTCCTCGAGCCTTCGGGCGGCTGGATTGAGACCCGCTATGGCGCCAAGTCGCGGCGAGAGGGGCGCCGTCCTTATTACCTGCGGTATCGCCGCCGCTAGGCGGCCCAGTTTTCGACCTTCAATCCCGGCACCCGGCGAAACTTGCGCTCATTGGCTGTGACGAGCGTTGCGCCGAGCGCAATCGCGTGGGCTGCGATGAAAAGGTCGTTGGCACCAATCGGCGTGCCGGCGCGCTCCAAGTCTGAACGAACTCGCGCATAACACTCATCACCCGGAGCTTCGAACGGTATCACCGGAATTTGGTCGAGCAGTCGGAGAGCACCGATGGATCCTCGCCGACTGGGATGTTTTGCGGCCCCGAAGCGTATTTCGGCCGCTACGATGATGCTGGTGAAGCAATCGGGTATCCGCGGATAAAAGCGGCTTGCGACCTTGCCGTCCGGAAGTCGCTGAAGTTCGCCGATAGCATTCGCGTCCAACAAAAAGTGCATCAGAGCTCGAACGGCTCGGGCGGCGAATCCTCGACGTCGGGGAGCTCCTCGCCGGGGGGCAGCGGGCCCTCTTTCCGCCACTCGTCGAGCAATGAACGCAAAGCGGCGACGCGGTCCCCTGTCGGCTCGATCACGAGCTTGTTCCCCTCCTTGTGGATGACGGCCTCATTGCCGGGTAGTTCGAACTCGCGCGGGATGCGCACTGCCTGGTTGCGGCCGTTGCGAAAGAGTCTGACGCGTCGCTCGTAACCCATGATTGCAGTGTGGCATATGCCATGGCATATGTCAATGCGTGGGCGTCAGTCTGAGCAACTTTCCGTCCTTGCCGTCCTGGAGCAGATAAACGGCGCCATCAGGCCCCTCGCCGACGAAGCGGATGCGCTTGCCGATGTCCCATTGCTCGAGCGCGCTCGCCCGGTCGCCGCGGATTCGTACGTGGATCAGCGATTGTCCGGCGAGCGAGCCGATCAGGCCATCGCCGTTCCACTCAGGGAACAGCTTGCCCGAATAGAAGAGCAGGCTCGTCGGCGCGATTGAGGGCGCCCAATAGAGCTTCGGCGGCATGAAGTCGGGCCGGCTCGAATGCGGCGGGATCGGCACGTCGTTGTAATTTTTGCCGTTGGAGACCAGCGGCCAGCCGTAATTCTTCCCTTTGATGATCAGGTTGAGCTCGTCGCCACCCTGCGGGCCCATTTCGGTCTCCCACAGGCGCCCGTCGGACGCGAAGGCGAGTCCGTAAGGATTGCGATGACCCAGCGTCCAGATCTCGGCGGGCGTGAGGTTCGGGCCGGGCCATTTCATTTGGCGCCCCGATGCGTGCTTTGCTGCCTCGGTATCCTCGGGCGGATCGGTGACCGTCACCGTCGCTGCGCCGGTCCTGCCCGCCCATGGATTGTCCGGCGCGGGCTTGCCGTCGAGCGTCAGGTGGAGGATCTTGCCGAGCGGCTGGCTTATGTCCTGCGCCGGCGTGAAGCGCTGGCGTTCGCCGGAGCTCAGGAACAGCGTCTTCCCGTCCGGCGCAAAGACGACGATCGCGCCGAACTGGCCGCCCTCCCCTCCTGCCGGATCGTGCCACAGTCGCTGGAGCCCATCGAGTCGCGCTCCGTTCGAATCCCGGACCAGCCTCGCGCGGGCGAGCGCGAGCCCGCTGCCGCCGTTCGCGGACGGCTCGGAATAGGTCAGATAGACGAGTCCGCTATTCGCGAAGTCGGGGGCGAGCACTACGTCTAGCAATCCGCCCTGCCCTCCATAGACCACGCGCGGCGCGCCGCCCACCGGCTGCTTCTTGCCGGTGGCGACGTCGACGAGCCAGACATGCCCCGGCTTCTCGGTCAGGATCGCCGTGTTGCTGCCCGGGAGGAAGACCATCGCCCAGGGATCGTCGAAGGTCGCCACATCGGTCGTGGTGAACGGCGGACGTGAGCCGGGCAGGTTCGATGGCGCCGAGGGGGAGGACGCCGCGCCGTCGCCGGAGTCGTGCCCCGTCTGCGAATTGGTCTGCGCAGAGGTGCCGCAGGCCGCAAGGAGAAGCAGCATGCCGAAATGCAGCGAACGAAATTTCATCGGGCCTCCTCAGATGCCGAATATTTGAACCAAAGCGGAGTTCCGCCGCTCTATACGGAG
>JAICXO010000045.1 GCA_025980335.1 Sphingomonas sp.
CAAGGCTTGGATCCGCGCCAATCCAGACCAGGGTCGCGAGCTGATGCGCGAGAACGCGTCCTACATCTTCTTCAAGGTGCTGACGGGGCCCGGCCCGGTCGGTGCGCTCAACGTGCCGGTGACGCCGCGCGCGACGGTCGCTGCGGACCCGAAGTTCGTGCCGCTCGGCGCGCCGGTCTATCTCGCCGTGGACAGGCCCGAAGCGTACGGTTTGTGGGTTGCCCAGGACACCGGCGGCGCAATCAAGGGTCCGAACCGCTTCGACACCTTCTGGGGAGGAGGGGCCGACGCAACGCGCATCGCCGGCGGAATGTCGGCGAATGGGGTCGCCTATATCCTGCTGCCCAAGGGCGTGGCAGCCCGTGCGCTCGCTCAGCCCTGACGAAGCGGCGCTGTGGGCGCGCGTCGCCTCGACGATCCGGCCGCTGTCGCGTGAGAAGCAGGACGTTCAGCTTCCGACGTCGGCCGCCAATGTTGCCAAGCCGATCACGCGAAGCCCCTCTCGACCAGCGTTTGTCCCTGGGCCGGTCGCCAGGCCTTCAGTCGGAACGACGCTCGACGGCAGCTGGGATCGAAAGCTCGGCGGCGGAGGCGCGGAGCCGGACCGGGTCGTCGACCTTCACGGCATGACCCTCGACGGCGCCTGGCGGGCGATCGATCACGCGCTCGATCGGGCGATCGCACGGGGCGAGCGGGTCGTGCTTCTGATCACCGGCCACGAGCGACCCGGAGAGCCGCCAATCCGCCGCGGCGCGATCCGCGCGGCGGTTCACGACTGGCTCGACGCTTCGCGCCATGCGAGCGAGATCGCCGCGGTCCGCGGAGCGCACCGGCGGCACGGAGGCGGCGGCAGCCTGTACATCGTCCTTCGCCGCAAGCACCGGCCGCGCTGACAGTTTCTTAACTGTGCTTCGGTAACGCGGGTGTACAGGCGGGCATGCCCGTCGCGCGAGGCGCAAGGTCCGATGAAAGCAGGCACGGCCCAGAAGGTCAGCAACGCGATCCTGTCGTGCGCCGCCGGCCTGGCCTCCTTTCTCTTCTCGCTGGCTGCGCTCGTGTATCTCACCGAGTTCGACGAGAAGATGCTCGCGGCGCTCGTCGCGGGCGCGTTCTGCCTGCTGGTCAGCTACGTGGCGTCCGAACGGCCGAACAGCGAAAGCGCGCGGGCCCTTGCGGCTCTGGGTGATCGGTTGCTTGCTGTCGAGGACGGCGATCTCGTTTCGCGGGCGCCGGAAGCGCTTCGCCGGACCATGCCGAAGCTCGCCACCGCGGTCGACACATTGTTCGCCGAGGTGCGTGCCTCGATCGAGAACGCGCACGCGCTCGGCATGTACGACCCCGTCACCTCGCTTCCGAACCGGCTTCACTTCCGCTCTGAGGCCGACAAGCTGCTGAGCGACGCGGCCGATCGCACGACTTCGGCGATGCTGTTCGTCGACCTCGACCGGTTCAAGGCGGTCAACGACAGTCTCGGCCACGCGCGCGGAGACCAGCTGCTGATCATGGTTGCCAATCGCCTGCGGGTGGTCGTGAACGCCGAGTTCAACGGCACCGCGCGGGCTCGGCCGTTGCTCGCGCGGCTCGCCGGCGACGAGTTCACGATGTTCTTCCCGCACCTGCAGTCGGTCGAGGAGATCGAGCGAATCGCGCGCAGGATCGTGCTCGCGATTTCGGAACCGTTCGAGCTTTCGTCGCACAGCGTGGACATCGGCGCTTCGGTCGGCGTGGCGCTCGCACCCGAGCATGGCACGACGGTCGAGGCCCTGATGCGCGCGTCCGATATCGCCATGTACCGGGCCAAATCGCTCGGCGGCGGCCAATATTGTGTGTTCAACGCCGCTTTGGCGTCCGAGCATCAGGAGCGCGTCGACACCGAGAACGCGCTCACTCAGGCGCTCCAGCGCGACGAGCTCGTGCTCGCGTTCCAGCCGCAGATGAGCCTCGTCACGGGCGAGCTGACGGGCGCGGAAGCGCTGCTGCGGTGGAACCATCCGCGCGAGGGATTGAGGCTTCCGGGAACATTCATTCCGGTCGCCGAGCGGACCGGCCTGATCGCCGAACTCGGCGAATGGGTGATCGGCGAAGTCGCGGCCACGCTCGCGGCATGGCGGGGCAACGGATTTCCCGGACGCCTCTCGTTCAACGTCAGCCCGCGGCAGGTCGAGCGGTCCGACTTCTTCCTCAAGATGCGGCAGGCGTTCGTCGACGCCGACGTGCCCCTGTCGATGGTCGAACTCGAGTTCACGGAGAGCGCGGCGATGGAGGTCAGCGCGACCGTGCTCGAGGAAATTGCGGGACTGCGCAGGGACGGCGGCCATGTTGCAATCGACGATTTCGGCACCGGCTATTCGAACATCGCTCGGCTGCGCGCGATGCCGCTCGATCGCGTGAAGCTCGATCCGTCGCTGATCGCCGAGATCGACAGCAACGAGAAGGCGCGGGTGATCGTCCAGGCGGTCATCCAGCTGATCAAGGGCGTCGGCTGCGAAGTCGTCGCCGAAGCAGTCGAGACGGTCGCCCAGGCCGACATCCTGCGCGCGATGGGCTGCGATACCGTCCAGGGCTTCATCTTCGCGCCGGCGATGTTCGAGAACGACTTCCTCGGCTGGACGGCCGGAAGCCGCGGCGCCGACAAGTCGGTGGCCTAGAACCCCTAGGCCAGCACCTTCCGGATAATCCGTTCGTAGATCCGCGAGAGCGCGCGGATATCCTCGACTGCCGCGGATTCGCCGACCTTGTGCATGGTGGCGTTGGGCAGGCCGAAATCGACGACAGGGCAGAGTTGGATCAGGAACCGGCCGTCGGAGGTGCCGCCGCTCGTCGACAGCTCGGGGGTGATACCGGTCTCTTCCTCGATCGCCTCGACGACGACATCGAAGAGCTGGCCCGGCGGAGTCAGGAAGGCCTCGCCGGAGATGCGCGCCTTCACCTTCGCGCCCGGCGCTTCGCGCTCGGCGACCTCCTCGACGAGTTTCACGAGGTCGGCGCCGCGATGGAGATTGTTGAAGCGGATGTTGAGCTGGGCGGTGGCCGAGCCGGGGATCACGTTGCTTGCGTTGGTCGGGGTCGAAATCGAGGTGAACTCGAGGTTGGACGGCGGGAAATGGTCGCTACCGTCGTCGAGATGGAGCGAGTCGAGCGCTGCGATCACGCGCGCGAGGGGAGGGACCGGGTTCTTGCCGCGTTGCGGGTAGGCGACGTGACCCTGCACCCCCGGCACCTCGATCCACATGTTCACCGAGCCGCGGCGGCCGATCTTCACCGTGTCGCCAAGCCGGTCGACCGAGGTCGGCTCTCCGATCAGGATCATGTCGGGGCGGATGTTCCGCTCGTTCAGCCAGTCGATGATCCGCGGCGTGCCGTAGGTCGAATAGCCTTCCTCATCGCCGGTGATGAGGAGCGAGACGGTTCCGGCGGTATGCTCGACACGCGATAGCGCTGCGACCAACGCCGCGACGGCGCTCTTCATGTCGTTCGCGCCGCGGCCCACAAGCACCCCGTCCTGAATGCCGGCTGCGAACGGATCCCCGCTCCAGCCTTCGCCGGCGGGCACCACGTCGAGGTGCCCGGCAAAGCCGAAGTGCGGCGCGCCTTCGCCGCGGATCGCGACCATGTTCTCGGTCGGCCCGTCCGGCGGCTCGCCCATCACCCAGCGATGGACCGTGAACCCGAGCGGCACCAGCGCAGCCTCGAGGACCTCGAACACCTCGCCGCGTGCAGGCGTGACGCTCGGGCAGTTGATTAGCGTCTGCGCAAGCGCGATGGGATCGACACTCATTAGCGCCGCCTAGCAGAGGGTAACGGCATGCCCAAGATCGACCTCGATTCCATTCAGCAGGCCAACCGCACCGGCTATCCGGCGCCGTTCGACAAGGATGTGCATGGGCGCTGGTATCGCCGCCTCGCGCCGACGAGCGGCCTTACCGATTTTGGAGTCAGTCATGTCAGGCTCGAGCCGGGCGCCTGGTCGTCGCAGCGGCACTGGCACAATGGCGAGGACGAGTTCCTGGTGATGCTCGAAGGCGAGGCCGTATTGGTCGAAGACGACGGGCGCACGCTGCTGAAGCCCGGCGACTGCGCGGCGTGGCCCAAGGGCAGCACGAACGGGCATCACATCTGCAACGAGAGCGACCGCGATTGCCTGTTCGTCGTCGTCGGTGGCGGAACGAACACCGGCGGCGGCTATTCGGACATCGACCTGATGTTCACGCCGGACGGCAAATACGTCCACAAGGACGGATCGCCTTATCCGCAACGATCCGCTTAAGCCTTGCCGGTTTCGTACTGCTCGATGACCCAGGGTTCGTCCTGGGCCTTGTCGATCCATTCCGCGACGTCCGGCTGCGACAGGACGTTCTTCATGTACACGCCGGCGAAATTCGGAACGTTCACGCCGTAGGTGATCAGCCTGGTGACCACCGGCGCGTACATCATGTCCGTCGCGCACCAGTCGCCGAACAGGAAATCGCCGGTCCCGCCCCAGCGCGCGCGGGCTTGCGCCCACAGCTGAAGGATGCGATCGATTTCTTCGCGCACGGGTTCGCCGAGGTCCTTCGGCGCGAAGCTCTTGCGGACGTTCATCGGCAGCTCGCGCCTGAGGTTCGCGAAGCCGGAATGCATCTCCGCCGCCATCGACCGCGCGACCGCGCGCGCACCCTCGTCCTCGGGCCAATAGAGCATGGGACCATAGCGGTCGGCGAGGAACTCGACGATCGCGAGGCTGTCCCAGACGACGATGTCGCCGTCCCACAGGATCGGCACCTTGCCCAGCGACGGTGCAAACTCGTCGCCTTCGCGCCGCTTCTCCCAGTCGGCATCGTAGAGCGGCACGACATATTCCTCGAACTCTTCACCGGATTGCTTGCACGCGAGCCATCCACGCATGGACCAGCTCGAATATGCGCGATTGCCGATAATCAGCTTGAGCAAGCCGTACTCTCCTAGGATGCCGCAGCGTCGAGAATTGCCGTGCGCAACTCGGCGATGCCGCTAGCCATTTCGCTCGAGGTCGTGAAGATGGACGGATGCGCGGCGGGGTGTCTCGCCGCTTCGACCATCGTTGCTTCGTAAAGCGCGCCCAGTGCGCTGGGCTTCACCTTGTCGGCTTTGGTCAGCACCAGATGATAGCCGACCGCAGCATCGTCGAGCATGCGCATCATCTCGCGATCGACCTCCTTCAGGCCATGCCGCGCATCGATCAGCACCAGCGCACGCTTCAGCGCCGCACGCCCGCGAAGATAATCGTTCATCAGGTGCCGCCAGCGCCTGACGAGGTCCTTCGGAGCCTCGGCGAATCCGTAACCTGGCATGTCCACGAGCCTCAGCTGCAGCGGATCGCCGACGTTGAAGAAGTTCAGCTCCTGGGTCCGTCCCGGCGTGTTGGAGGTCCGTGCAAGGCCCTTGCGGTTGGTCAGCGCATTGAGCAGCGAGCTCTTGCCGACGTTGGACCGCCCGGCGAAGGCGATCTCGGGCACCTCCGGGTCGGGCAGGAACTTCAGCTCCGGCGCGGACTTCAGGAACTCGATCGGCCCGGCGAACAGCTTTCGCGCCTGCTCGGTCAGTTCCTGGTCCGCGGCGTCGCTCATGTCTGCACCGGGTGCGTGTCGCTGATGTGCAGCCCGAACCGGCGATACAGCCACCATTGCTGCAACAGCGTCAGCACGTTGCTGGTCACATAATAGAGCTGCAGTCCCGCCGCGAACGGCGCGAAGATGAACATCATCACCCACGGCATGAACGAAAAGATCTGCTGCTGGGCGGGGTCCATCGGCTGCGGATTGAGCTTCATCGTCAGCCACTGCGTGAAGCCCATCAGGATCGGAAGGACTCCGATCGCGAGATAGGGCGGCGGCACGAAATGCAGCAGGCCGAACAGGTTGACGGGAGTCAGCGGGTCGGGCGCCGACAGGTCCTTGATCCACAGAACGAACGGCTGGTGGCGCATTTCGACGCTGACCAGCAGCACCTTGTAGAGCGCGTAGAAGATCGGGATCTGCAGAACGACCGGAAGGCAGCCCGTGGCGGGGTTCACCTTCTCTGTCTGGTAGAGCTTGAGGATTTCCTGCTGCTGGCGTTGCTTGTCGTCCTTGTAGCGCTCCTGGATCGCCTTCATCTTCGGCTGCAATTTGCGCATCGCCGCCATCGACGCGAACTGTTTCTGGGCAATCGGAAACATGATCGCGCGGACGATGAACGTGAGCGCGATGATCGCGAGCCCGAAGTTCCCGAACGCATGGAACAGGAAAATGAGCAGGTCGAAGATCGGCCGCATGAAGAATTCGAACCAGCCCCAGTCGATCGACTTGGTCAGTTTCGGGATGCCCGCTTCCTCGTAGCGGTCGAGCCATTTCTTTTCCTTGGCGCCGGCGAACAGGCGGGTTTCGCTGGTCATCGTCTGCCCGGGCGCGACTGCGGCCGGCGCAAGTGCGTAATCGGCCTGGTAGCCGCCGCTGGGGCTATGCCGGAAATCGGCGGTCATCGAGGCGTTCGCCGGCGCGAGCGCGGTCAGCCAATATTTGTCGGTGAAACCGAGCCACCCGGCAGTGTTGCCCAAGGCGATGCTGCCCTGCTTGTCGAGGTCTTTCCAGTTCACGTCGTAATCGGCCTTGCCGTCGAACACGCCGATCGGCCCAACATGGTTCGTCCAGCTCGAGCGGTCGGTGGATTCGCCGGACCGGCTGACCAGTCCCGTGGGCCGCACGGTGATCGGCTTCCCCGAGCCGTTCAGGACGCTTTGCTCCACCGTGAAGAGATAGCCGTCGTCGACCGCGATCTTGATCTGGTACCGGGTGCCTGTGGGCATTTGCGTGCTGAGCGTCACCGGGTGACCGGGGCTGAGCTGCTGGGCGTCCGCGGTCCACATGGTGTCGAGCGTCGGCACCTCGGCGCCGTCCGAAGTCCAGCCGAACTCGGCGATGTAGGCGTCGGGACCGCCGAGCGGCGACAGCAGGCGGACCGGCGGGGAATTGGGCGCGATCGTCTGCCGGTGGTCGAGCAGCACCAGGTCGTCGATTTGCGCGCCCTTGAGGTTGATCGAGCCTGCGAGCGAGGGCGTGCGGATGCTGATGCGCGGGGTACCCGCAAGCACAGCCGACACGCTCTTGAGCGTCTTCGGGGCCGCCGGGGTGCTCGGCTGAACCTTCGCCGGCGGCAGCGGCTGCGCCTTGCCGTTGACGACCTTGGTGCTCGGCGGGTTGGCGGTCGGGAACCAGCGGTTCGATGCCCATGTCCACCCGACGAGGACGAGCGCGCTCAGCACCAGCGCGAGGATCAGGTTCTTGCCGTCCGTCACTTCTTCTCGATCCTCTCGGGTACCGGGTCGTAACCCTGGCCGCCCCAGGGATTGCAGCGCAGGATGCGCTTCAGTGCCATCCAGCCGCCGCGCGCTGCCCCATAGCGGCTGATTGCGGTAATCGCATAGGCCGAGCAGCTCGGCTGATATCGGCAGCTCGGCGGCAGGATTTGCGAAGGGCCTTTTTGCCACGCGCGGGCAATCAGGATCATCAGACGGGCGATCACGGCTTGCGCAGCCGGTCGAGCGCGCCCGCGAGCTCCGAGCGCATGGTTGCGAAGTCGCGCTCGATGCCGTTCGCGCGGCCGATCATCACATGGTCGGCGCCAGGAACACCGTTCGCCGGCACGATCTCGCGGGCGAGTGCGCGGAAGCGCCGCTTCATTCGGTTGCGCATCACGGCGCCGCCGATCTTCTTCGTGACGGTAAAGCCGACGCGCATCGCGGCGTCCGAATCCTTCCGGTCGCGGACGAGCAGGACGAACCCGGGCGTGGTCGCGCGCCTGCCGCTGTTTGCAGCGACGAAATCCGCGCGTTTGGTGAGCGTGATTAGGCGCTGAGCTTCTTGCGGCCGCGGGCACGCCGGGCGTTCAGCACCTTGCGGCCGCCGACGGTCGCCATCCGGCTGCGGAAGCCGTGACGCCGCTTGCGGACGAGATTGCTCGGCTGGAAGGTGCGCTTCATCGCTCATGCCTTTAGGTTCGAATTCGAAAGAAAAAGGGCCGCCCAAGAGGCAGCCGCTGTCGTGCGCGCCGATAGTGGAGCGAAGCGCCCAAGTCAATTGCCGGAGCCGCCGTCCGCGGCCTTGCGGAGGGCTTCGCGCCGACGTGCGCTTCGCCGCCGGAGCGCCAGGTCGGTCCAGCGGGCCGCCTTGGGCTGCCAGCGCTTGAACCGGACGTACCGGCGCTTCGCCCACATGCTGGTCTTCAGCACCAGTGCGAGGCCGATGCCTGCGACGATGATTCCGCCCGGCCCCGGGATCGCGCCGACGAGCGGAGAAATCGTCAGCAGGACGATGCCGAGCATGAGCAGAGTCCATTCGACGACGGGATGATCGATAAACCGCCGTAGCTGCGCCCTGGTGATCATGCGTGTTGATGTGGTGACACAGCGTGGTGGCCGCAAGCGCTTGCAGGAAAGGTCCGGAGCAGTCTAGCTTCGCTCCGCCGAGCTAGGGGGGAGTCTGTACAACGTCATCGTCACCCCCGCGAAAGCGGGGGTCCCGCTGCCTTCAGGCGGCGACAGTGAACGAAGCGGGGTTTCCGCTTTCGCGGGAATGACGAACTTCGGAACGGTCCGCTAATGGCCGCAACCGTCGCCACCGTCGCTTATCTCGGCCTCGAAGCCCGGGCCGTGGAGGTGCAGGTCCAGCTCACCTCGGGCGTTCCCAAGTTCACCATCGTCGGCTTACCCGACAAGGCGGTTGCGGAAAGCCGGGAGCGCGTGCGTGCCGCGCTCGCGGCGATCGGCCTTGCGCTTCCGCCCAAGGTCATCACCGTGAACCTCTCTCCAGCCGACCTTCCCAAGGAAGGGTCGCATTACGATTTGCCGATCGCGCTTTGCCTGCTCGCCGCGATCGGCGCGACCGACCCGGAGACGCTGTCGCATTACGTGGCCGTCGGCGAGCTGTGCCTCGACGGCCGGATCGCGCCTTCGCCGGGCGTGCTGCTTGCAGCGATCCACGCCTCCTCGGCCGACAAGGGGCTCATCTGCCCGGCGGCGCAGGGCAGCGAGGCGAGCTGGGCGGGCGAGCTCGACGTCATCGCCGCACCCGACCTCCTCGCCCTCCTCGCACATCTGAAGGGGACCAGCCTGTGCGCCGTGCCGGTCGCTGCGGATGCCGAGCCGCCGAGCGGCGGACCCGACCTTGCGCAGGTCAAGGGTCAGGAGGTGGCCAAGCGCGCGCTCGAGATTGCCGCGGCCGGCGGGCACAATCTGCTGATGAGCGGGCCTCCGGGCGCCGGCAAGTCGCTGCTCGCAGCGTGCCTGCCGGGCATCCTCCCGCCGCTGCAGCCGAGCGAAGCGCTCGAAGTGTCGATGGTCGCGTCGGTCGCGGGCGAACTCGGCGGCGGCCGAATCCGGCGCAAGCGGCCGTTCCGATCGCCGCATCACAGCGCGTCGATGCCCGCGCTCGTCGGCGGCGGCCTGCGGGTTCGCCCGGGCGAGATCAGCCTCGCTCACCTCGGCGTGCTGTTCCTCGACGAATTGCCTGAATTCCAGCGCCAGGTGCTCGATTCCCTTCGCCAGCCGCTCGAGACAGGCAATGTCAGTGTCGCGCGGGCGAACACCCACGTCACCTTTCCGGCGCGTGTGCAGCTGGTCGCGGCGATGAACCCATGCCGCTGCGGTCACCTCGGCGACCCGGCGCTCGCCTGCAGCCGCGCGCCGCGCTGCGCCGCCGATTACCAGGCGCGGGTGTCGGGACCGCTGCTCGACCGGATCGACCTTCACGTCGAAGTGCCGGGCGTCTCCGCGGCCGATCTGACGCTTCCACCGCCCGCGGAGGGCAGCGCCGAGGTGGCCAAGCGCGTCGCCGCGGCGCGCGAGGTGCAGGCGAAGCGGTACAACGGAAACGGCGTGCGCACGAACGCGGAAGCCAATGGCGACGTGCTCGACGAGGTCGCGACTCCCGACGAGCCCGGAAAGAAGCTCCTGGCCGACGCCGCCGCAGCGATGCGCCTGTCCGCCCGAGGCTTCCATCGGGTGCTTCGCGTCGCGCGAACCATCGCCGACCTCGCCGGTGCGGAGCAGGTCGGCCGTATCCACGTGGCGGAAGCGCTCAGCTATCGAAGGCAGGCGCCCCGCAACTAGTTGCACTCCTGAAATGAGCGGTTAGCATCGGCGATCATCGAAGAGGGGGAGAAGTAGTGATGAATCCGAACAGCATGACTCCGGTCGATTGGGCGAAGCGGCCGATCCTCGAGAAATATGCCGACTTCACGGGACGGGCGTCGCGGCCTGAATTGTGGTGGTACGTACTGGGGCTGGTCATTGCCTTCATCATCGTGGCCATTGTCGAGAGCGTTCTTGGCATCCACCGCATGATCGCCGGAATGTATGGTCCACTGAGCTGTCTGCTGTGGCTGGCAACGATCGTTCCTTCGCTTGCCGTCGGCGTGCGCCGGCTTCACGACACGAACCGCCCTGGGTGGTGGATCCTTCTGCCGGTGATTCCCGAATGCCTGATGATTGCGATGGCGCTCCTGACCACGGGAGCGGTCGCTGCCGGAGGCGGTCTCGGGGCTGCGGCCGGCGGTTTCGCGATCACCGGACTGCTGGGGCTGATCACGCTCGTCGGAGCGATCGTCGTGCTCGTCTTCTACGTGATGCCGGGCACGCCAGGAGAGAATCGCTACGGTCCGAACCCTTATGGGGACGCCGGGCCGGCGACGGTCGCCGCCGAGTAACCATCGCAGTTGCCGCTGCGGGCACGCGTCGCTAGCTAGGGCGCCGCGTGCCCCTGTGGCGGAATGGTAGACGCGCTCGACTCAAAATCGAGTTCCTTCACCGGAGTGTCCGTTCGAGTCGGACCAGGGGCACCAGCGCAGAAGCGCTAATCGTCGAGCATGGTCCTCAGACGAACCGCGAGTTCCTCGACTCCGAACGGCTTCATTAGAAGATCGATGCCTGAAACCGAGTCCTGCCGCTCGTCGAGCGCAGTACGGGCATAACCCGTCGCAAACAGCACTTTGACGTCGGCCTGCAACGCGCGAGCATCGCGCGCGAGGTCGGCGCCGGTGCGGCCGCCCGGTAGCACGATGTCGGTGAACAACAGGTCGATGCGGCCGTTGCTGCGCATCGCGTCGAGCGCGGAATTGGCGTCGCCGGCCTCGATCACGTCATAGCCCAGATCGTCGAGAGTCTCGCGGGAAAAGCCGCGGACGTCGGCGTCGTCCTCGCACAGCAGGATTCGCTCGCCATTGCCGCGCGGCAGTTCGAGCCGGTGCTTTTTGGCACGGCGGCCTTCGGCCCGGACGGTCGAAGCCGGCACGAAAAGCTCAATCGTAGTGCCTTCGCCTTCCGTCGACCCGATCGCGAGGTGGCCGCCGGATTGCTTTGCGAAGCCATAGACCATCGACAGGCCAAGGCCGGTCCCCTGGCCGACTTCCTTGGTCGAAAAGAACGGCTCAACGGCGCGGCTCAGTACTTCCGGGCTCATGCCTTCCCCGGTGTCGCGCACGGCGATCCGGACGTACCGGCCGGGCGACGCATCCGCTTGTTGCTCGGCAGCGGCGCCGTCGAGATCGACGACGCTCGTCGAAATCTGGAGTGTGCCGCCGCCGGGCATCGCATCGCGTGCATTGATCGCGAGGTTGAGGATCGCATTCTCGAGCTGGTTGCCGTCGACGTGGGCGCTCGGGAGATCCTCGGTCAGGCAAGTCTCGATCCTGACGGTTTCGCCCAGCGTGCGGTGAAGCAGCTCGATCATGTCGCGGATCATTCGGTTGGCGTCGAACGGCTTTGGATCGAGCGGCTGGCGGCGCGAGAAGGCGAGCAGGCGTTGGGTGAGCGCCGCGGCGCGCTCCGTCCCCGTCAGCGCGTTGGCAACCGAGCGCTGCAGCTTGGGCTCACCGCCCGACAGCGAACGCTGGAGCATCGTCAGATTGCCATGGATGATCTGGAGAAGGTTGTTGAAATCGTGGGCTATGCCGCCGGAAAGCTGGCCGACGGTTTCCATCTTCTGTGCGTGCCGGAGGACATCCTCGGCGTGGGAGCGGCGATCGATCTCTTCGGCGACCCGGCTCTCCAGAGTCTCGTTGAGGGCGCTCAACGCCTGCTCGGCTTTGACCCGCTGGTCGATCTCGTGCTGGGCGGCGCGGAACAGCTGCGCGTTGTCGATCGCGATCGCCGACTGTGCCGCGATTCCCTGCATCAGCCGCTCGTGGCGGTCCTTGAACCGCGCTCTCTCCGAGTGGCCGAAGAAGAGTCCCCCGAGCACCTCGCCGGTGCGGCTGATCACGGGCACCGCGAGATAGCTGACGACGGGGAGGTGGCCTTCGGGCTTACCATAATACGGCGGGTTCTTGCCGTAGCGCGGATCCTTGGTGATGTCGTCCGAGCGCACGACGCCTTCGCCCCGGAACGTTGGACCGAAGACGTGCGTGTTCCGCGGCATCGGGAATTTGTCGAACGCCGAGCGGTCGACGCCGGAGAGCGAATACAACGTGTAGCTCTCGCCGTTGCCGTCGACGACATTGTAGAAGAATGCCCCGAACTCGGCGCCGGTCAGCTCGACTCCCGCATCGGTGACGAGCTGGACCACGCGTTCGAGGTCGAGCTCGCTGGCGATCGCTGCGCCTGTCCGGTTGAGGATTTCGAGATCGCGGCTTTCCGCGCGGACCGCTTCTTCGGCCTCGTTGCGTGCGCTGGTATCGCTTGCGGCGCCGAACCACTCTGCGATTTCGCCCTGCTCGTCGACTATCGGGATCGATCGCGAGAGGGTCCAGCCAAGCGTTCCGTCTTCACGGATGACCCGGTGCTCGAGCTCGAACATGTGCTTGTTGGCGATCGCATCGTCGATGGCCGCCCGGACGTAAGGCTGGTCGTCGGGGTGGATATATTTTCCGAACCAGTCGGAGTCGGGCTCCTCGGTGTCGGCCAGGAATGAGCCGCCCGCCAGCTGGCGCATCTCGGACCAGTCGGCGTTGTGCCGGTAGATGACCTGGTTCGACGCGCTGACCAGGTTGCGGAACCGCTCCTCGCTTTCGCGAAGCGCATGTTCGAACCGCTTGCGTTCGATGATCAGCGCGGCCGACCGGGTGACCGTCTCGACCAAGGCGAGGTCCTCAGGCGCCGGCTCCCGCGGCTCGCGATAGTACATGGCAAAGGTACCGAGCAGTTCGCCGGACGAGGAACGGATCGGCGTCGACCAGCAGGACCGCAGCCCGTGGGGTAGCGCGACGTCGCGGTATTCCGCCCAAAGCGGGTCGCTTGCGATGTCGGTCACCGCAACCGGTTCGCCGCGGTGCGCCGCAGTGCCGCACGACCCGGCCGCCTCGCCGATCGGGAGCCCGTCGATCGCCTTGCAATAGACCTGCGGCAGGCTCGGGGCAGCGCCGTGCGATAAATGCTCGCGGTCGTCGTGGAGAAGCAGAATCGACGCGATTACGCCCGCTTGCGAGTGCGCCTCGACCGTTCTGATGAGCGATCCGAGCGCTTGTTCGAGCGGAGCATCGCCGATTGCGAGTTCAAGCACCTGCCGCTGGGCATCGGCGAGCATCGCTGCCGGTTGGGCGGCTGAATTGTCGACGGCCATTCAAAACCTTTGCAAGCCTAAGCCCGCCCCGCGCGTCCGATTAACGCAGGTCAGGTGAAAAGCGAATACTTCTGTTGGGGCGGCGGCATCCCGGAACGTCTGGTGAGCACGAGTGGTCGCGACTATGCTCGCGCGATGGATGCGCGGACCCGAAAGCAGGCGATCGATCACGAGGACGAAGCGCCTGCGCTCGCCGAAGGCAATGCCAAGCGCGATCGTCTGCTCGCCGGACTGACGCTGATCGCGACCATCGGCGTCGTCGTCGCGCTTCCGTTCGCCCTTCGCGCAGGCGCCGAGTTTTTCATGCCGGTGACCGCGGCACTGGTCGTGGCGATCGCGCTGGTGCCGCTGCTCGAATGGTTCGAGCGGCGCGGCATTCCGTCGAAGCCGGCGGCGGGTCTTTGCGTGCTGATTTTCCTGATGATCGCGATCTTCGCAATCGGCTCGATCGTCGTCCCCGCAAGCGACTGGGTCGCGCAGGTGCCGAACCGCATCGGGAAGGTCCAGCATGCGCTTCAGCCGGTGCTCGACATCTACAAGAACCTCGACCGGTTCATCGACCGGATCGCCAACCGAATCCAGCTGAGCCACGTGGCCCATTCGCGGACGGTCACGATCGAGCAGCCCAATTCGGTCGTCAGCCTGCTCGCGACGTCCGCGCCGCACCTGCTCATCCAGCTGTTCTTTTCGCTGCTGGTGATCTTCTTCTTCCTCGCGGGATGGACGGCGATGCGCAAGCGCACGATCGTCAGCCGCGGGAGCTTCGAAGGCGCGCTCACGACGGCGCGCGTGATCCAGCAGGTGGTCGACGCGACCTCGACCTATCTCGGCACGATCACGCTCATCAACGTCGGCCTCGGAACGTTGACGGCGCTCGCGCTGTGGTGGCTCGGGATGCCGTCGCCGATCATGTGGGGCGGCATCGTCGCGGTCGCGAACTACATCCCGTACCTCGGGCCGATCGTCGCCGCGCTGCTGCTGTTCCTCGGCGGACTGATGACCTATCCGGACATCTGGGGGGCGCTCGCGCCGCCGGCGATATTCATCTGCTTCCATTTGGTCGAAGCGAATTTCTTCACGCCGATGGTGGTCGGCCACCGGCTGACGATCAGTCCGCTTTCGATCCTGATTTCGCTGTCCTTCTGGGCGTGGGTGTGGGGAACGACCGGTGCGCTTCTCGCCGTCCCGCTACTGATCATCATGAAGACGGTGTTCTCCGCTGCGGGCACGCCGGACATTGCCGGATTCCTGTTCGAGCACGGGACCTTGACCCACATCGGCGATGCGAACGAAGAAGAAGAGAACGAGCGCCAGGAAATGGAACCGGCGATGGTTGACACTCCAAAGGCCCTCTCCTAGTCGCCGCCCACGCCAAAAACGCGGGTGTAGCTCAGTTGGTTAGAGCGCCGGCCTGTCACGCCGGAGGTCGCGGGTTCAAGTCCCGTCACTCGCGCCATTTCCCGCGCCACTTCCCTTCGCCTGTCGGTCTGGATTAGACCGGCCGTCCATGACCGGCCGCGCTTCCGCATTCGCCGCTCTCGGGCTCGCGCCCGGCGCCGATGCGGCAGCGATCGAGCAGGCCTACAAACGGCTCATCAAACAGCACCATCCCGACCGCGAAGGCGGGGACTCGACCCGGGCTGCCGAAATCATCCGCGCGTACCGCGAGCTCCGCGGAGGCAAGGCTGCGTCCGACCCGCTTCAGTTCAACGATCAGCTCGGTATGCTGAGGCGGCGTTCGCGATGGCCGCTCGCAGTGTTCGCTGCCGGCGCCCTGATCGCCGCTGCGACGCTGACGATCGGACGGAGCGTGCCGCGGACGTTCGCGCCGTTGCCGGTAAAGCCGGCCGCCGCAAAGCCCAATATCGCCGCGCCGACACTCTCCGCGGACTCGATGGCCGATCCGCTCCATTTGGAAGCGATCGACGGCGCGGTGGGGCAGGCGCTTCACCTGTTCCGCACCAAGGACGAATTCGCGCTCGCCAACGCCAGTCGCGATTGCCAGAGCCGCTTTCGCGACGATCCGGGCACGCGCATGCTCGACCGCTGCGCCGCATTCGACGATGCGGTGGTCGGCCTGGAAGACCGCGACCCGCTCCGCGACGGCGGCCCGTTCGCGCCGCTGGCGGTCACCGGTCGTCAATGGAGCGCGGCCTCCGCGCTCTCCGACGATTATCTGGCGATCGACAGCAGGCTCGATCAGGTGCGGCTGCGGGTCGATCTCGCGCTTGCGCCGGAAGTGCCGCCAGTGGCTGCGCAATTGCCGGCAGTGCCTGCACCGACCGACAATGAGGATTAGTGCTGCGGCGATCCAGCTGCGGCGGCGCCGCCGCCGGAGCTTGCGGGTGCCGACGAACGGCCGAGCGGCTGCTGGTTCTCAGCCACCGGCTCGGACGAAAGCGCATATTTGAGATTGTCCGAGACGTCGAACTTCTTGTCGTAATCGACGGGAGCGACATCCTTCGATGCCTCGCGCGCGATGAGGTTGAAACGGACCGCGACGCGCTTGTCGCCGCGCATCGATGGCGTGAGCTTCAGCTGCTGCGCGCCGGGGATGTCCTTGATCGCTTCGGCGACCTGGCCCTGCTGCGTCGAGGGGCTGACGTGCGGCGTCGCCAGCGCTGCGGTGCGGAGCGCGGCGGCGCTCGGCTCGTGGCCAGCATAAGCATCGCTGAACGCCGCCGGCTGACCCCAGCTGCCGGGCCACCGATAGAACAAATGCGCGCCGACGATGGCGTTCTTGGCCATGCTCGATGCCCAGGTCGGAAGGACGTAATCGGCGTGGTAGTGGGTCGCCCAGCCGACGGGCGCATAGACGCTGCCGGAAAGCGCGTCCTCGGCGACCTTCCACGCGCGCCGCCATCCGTCGGCGTCCGGCTCGCGCGCCAGCGAACCGTCGCAGGTGAAGGTGAACTGGCAACCGGTCGCCCGCGTCGACCCCTGGTACACGACGCCGCAAACGCTGTTCGGGAAAGCGGGGTGGCGGACTCGGTTCAGCACCACCTGCGCGACCGCGCGCTCGCCGTCGGTGTCCTGGTTTCCGGCCTCGTAATAGACCGCGCTCGCAAGGCAGTTGAGCGCCTGCGTTCGCGAGGTCGCGCTGCCCTTGAACTCGAACGGGCTCGCCGCCGGATTTGGGCCGGAGGCGAGCGGGATCTCCGAGTTGACCTTCAGCGCCTGCTGGGGCGCGACCTGCTGGAGGATCAGCGGCGGCGGGGCAGGGGGCGCGGCATGCGCCGGCGCGGTGGTTGCAGGGTTGATCACCGTCAGGCTGCCGATCGCGACGGCGGTGACGAAGGCGAGGACGCCCGCACCGATCGCTTCGCGGGGATGCGCGCGCATGAACGTGCGCGCACGCTCTCGCAAACGTGTCGCGCTCTCGCGCAAGCCGTCGAGCGGCCGCCTAAGTGTCAGTGCGTCGGACATCCAGTTACTGATATAGTTAACTAATACAGCAGTTTCAACGCGGCTGGTGACGAACGCGGAACGATCCGGTCTGTATCCATCGGATCAGCGGTTTCAACGGGATCACCCACACCAGCCCGACGAACAGATAATAAGGCGCCTGGACGAGCGCAGGCCATTTGCCGACGAACGGCGCCAGGCTTGCGACCAGCCCCGCCCAGAGGACGATCAGCAGCAGGATCAGCGCGATCCCCGCAAGTTTCCGGAGCGACGGTTCGGTCATGGGCGGGCGCCTATAACCGGAATCGGAGTGCACGCGAAGGGAAGCGCCAGTGTCGTGCAATTCATCTCGCGGAAACTGCAGCGCAATACGCCGGCGCGCAGGCCCTCGTCGGCCCTAACTCCGCGCGGACCCTTCATGTGCCCAGCTGAATCGCGAGACCCATCGCCCGATTTTTACTTGTCCGCGGCCGCGGTGTTCAAGAACGAAGCACCGTATCTCGACGAGTGGCTCGCTTTTTCCCTTATCGAGGGCGTCGAGCACGTCCTGCTTTACGACAATGGCAGCACCGACAATCCGAGAGACGTACTCGGCCCGTGGATCGCAGCCGGCGTCGTCGAGTTGATCGATTGGCCGCTTCACTGGAAAAGCGGGGCGCAGACCAAAGCATTTCTCGATGCGCTCGTCCGGCTTCGCGGGCGGACGAGGTGGACAGCATTCATCGACATCGATGAATTCCTCTTCTCGCCCACGGGAAAGTCGCTGCCGGAAACGCTGAAGGAGTATGAAAATCACGCCGGAGTCATCGTGAACTGGCAATGCTACGGCACTTCAGGTCACGAAAGCCGTCCGCCGGGGTTGACGATCGAGAGCTATACCAGGCGCGCGCGGACCGGCTGGGCCAGGAACCGGCGGGTGAAGACGATCGTCGATCCTTTGCTCGCACTCGAGCCCCAAAGCGCTCATCTGTTCAGCGTTCAGCCCGGCTACGCGCTCGTCACCGAGGATTTCAGGCCCGTGCAGGTCATCCGCACGGCCAACGGGCGGCGCAGGCTTCGTCATCTCGCGTCGTGGCTGCCTTATCTGCCCTTCGACCCCTATTCGAAGACCGAGCCCTCGATCAGACAGGTTTCGGTGCTGAACCTGCGCATCAACCACTATGCGACGCGGTCGCGGGAAGAGATTCCGCTCAAGTACAAGGGCCGGGATACGATGAACGAGCGCGATCGCCGCTCCCATGCGCGCTATCACGACCGCAATGAAGTCGAGGACCCGGTGCTCGTTCGGAAAGCGGAGCGGGTGCGCGAGGTGATCGCGAGAGTTCGCGCGGGGCTGCCGCCCTTTGCTGCGGAGGCCATCGCGATTGCATAGCTAATCGGAGGCCGGAACTGAATATCCCAGCGTTGGATCGAGCTTGTCGCGCAGATAGGCATCGACGCGCTCGATGCTCTCGGGTGGGAGCTCGGAGCGGTAGCCGCCGCTTGTACCCTTGCGGACCTTGCCCGACTTGTCGTCGCCCTTTCGCGTCCGTCGGAGCCGCGCGGAGGTGAAATAGCCGTCTGCCTCCAGCTGCCGTAAGTTGCCGATGCTCCCGAACGCGACCGCATCGGCAATGTCGTCGGGCCCGACCTCGATTCCGATCGCGGCTGCAAGGTTCCCGAGCGCCCGCATGGGCTCGGCGATGAAATCCTCGTAACGGATGATCGTGACGCCGGGCAAAGCGGCAAACCGATTGAGGAAGGCGACAATCGAGGGAATGCCGCCCTTTTCGGTCCAAACGAAACTTTCGAGCGGCTGGTCGGCGAGCGTCCGTCGCGCACGGTCGCGGCTGCGGTGCTTCAGATGATGGTAGCGCGACACCGCGATGTCGCCGGGATGGCGCGCGATCAGAACGACTTTCTTGTGCGCATAGCCGGCCGGATCCACACCGATCTCCTGAGGACCGCGCATCGCGTCGCCCGCGTGCGTGAAGAGCACGCGCGGAGCCGCCGGAGGCGCACGCCGGAGCGCGGGGAATTCGAGCAGCGCTCGCTCGTCGACGCCGAAGCGGCGCTGATACAGGCGCGCGAGCATCGCCCGAACGAAGGTTCGGCCCGATTTGGGGAAGGAGACGACGACAGCGTCCGCCTCCGACAACCACGCGGCATCGCGCAGGTCGCGCCTCAGCGCCAGCGTCCCAGGAAGCAGCCGCAGCACCTGCGCAGCGGCACGCATCGGAATCGTTTTGAGCAGGCGGATCAAGCGGCTGCGTTCATGCGGAGGGTCGATCGACTCAGACCACCGCGTTGCGCCTGATCACTTCCCTGTACCAGCCGGCGCTGAGCTTGGGGGTGCGCTTCTGCGTCTTGAAGTCGACATAATGGATGCCAAAGCGCTTGGAATAGCCGTCGGCCCACTCGAAATTGTCCATCAGGCTCCACAGGAAATACCCTTTGAGCGGATAACCCTCGGCAACCGCGCGGTGAAACGATGTGATGTAGTTGCGCAGATACATGACGCGGTCCGCATCATCGATCCGCCCATTCTGCACCGGATCGTCGGCCGAAGCGCCGTTCTCGGATATGTAGAGCGTCTTCGGTCCCCA
>JAICXO010000095.1 GCA_025980335.1 Sphingomonas sp.
AGGAGCGCCTGGCCCTGGTGCATCAGCTGCACCGATTTCGGCTGGATCTGATCGTCGGCGCGTTGTCCGGCGGCTGGAACCGCAAGCGCCGCGGCAGCAAGGCCGGCGAGCAGAAGACGAGGAAAGAACTGCATTAAATTCTCCACTTCTCGAGCGGGCCGCCTAGCATGGACGGCGAAGCCGCGCGACGAAAAAGCCGTCCGTGCCATCGTGGGCCGGCGTCAGCAGCCGCCCCCCGCCATGCGGACGTCCGGCAGAGATGGCCGGTTCCTCACTAATCCACGATGAATGGCGCCCTAGGAAGCGCTCGATCTGCCCTGCTCCCTCGCGGGACAGCAGCGAGCAGACGGCATAGACGAGGCGGCCGCCCGGGCTGACGAGCTCGGCGCCGATCTCGAGCAGCCGTTCTTGGGCTGCAATGACGCGGTCGAGCCGCTCCGGGGTAAGACGCCACCGTCCGTCGGGATTGCGTCGCCACGTCCCGCTTCCCGAGCAAGGCGCGTCGACGAGCACGAGATCGGCATTGTCCCGACAGTCGGCGAGTTGCTGAAGCTCATCGGGCGGATTGAGCAGCTGCGTCTGGATCGATGCGCCCGCACGCTCGGCGCGCGGACCGAGCTTGGACAGGCGCGCGCGGCTGCTGTCGGTCGCTAGGATTATGGCGTCCGGAGCGACAGCCGCAAGCGCGAGCGACTTGCCCCCTGCGCCGGCGCAAAGGTCGATGATCCGTTCGCCGCTCTTCGGGTCGCAGGCGAGCGCGATCAGCTGGCTGCCCTCGTCCTGCACTTCGACCAGGCCTGCTTCGAAGGCAGGATGATCGTCGATCCGCGTGTCCGGCGGCAGGCGGATGCCCCAGGGGCTGATGGGCGTCGGCGAAGCATCCGGAAATTGCCCGAGCAACATGTCGCGCGAGATTTTCGCGGTGTTCACCCGCACGTCGAGCGGTGCGCGTTCGAGCAGCGCCGGCCATTCGTCGGCCGCGACGAGGGGCGAGAGTTCCGGTTCGAGCCACGACGGGACAGTCCCTGGACGAGAGATTGTCCCGGCATCCGCGGCGGTGATTGGCTCCGGTCCGCGCGGCTCGCCGAAGAGATCGCGCAAGTCTGGATCGTCCTCCGCCAGGCCGAGTATCGCAGCGCGTCCGCTTTGGGGGCGTTCGGCGGTTCGCCGGATTGCGCGGAAGACAAGTTCGCGCACCGCGCGGCGATCCTTCGAACCCGCGTAACGCCGGTGCTTGAAGTAGCGCGTGACAATCGTGTCGGCCGGGGATCCGTCCTCGCGCGCCGAGGCAATGACGGCGTCGAGGACTTCGGCCGCCGCCTGGAGCCGTGCGGCGGGGGTCATTCGAATGGCCTCCCCCCTTGTGGGGGAGGTTGGTGGGGGGCGGCGCGCGTCTGCGCGCCATAAGATTCGTCCAGGTAAAATTGTTTGTATGCGGCGACAGCTTGGCGAGCTCTCGTCGCGCCCCCACCCAACCCTCCCCACAAGGGGGAGGGCTGTTGAAGATTACCGCGTCGGGTAATTGGGCGCTTCGCGCGTGATCGCGACATCGTGCACATGGCTTTCCGACAGCCCGGCGTTGGTGATCCGCACGAACCGCGCGCGCTTCTGAAGCTCGGCGATCGTGCGCGACCCGGTATAGCCCATCGCGGCCTTCACGCCGCCGACGAGCTGGTGGATGATGTCGCGCACCGGCCCCTTGTACGGCACCTGCCCTTCGATGCCCTCGGGCACGAGCTTCAGATGGTCCTTGATGTCCTGCTGGAAGTAGCGGTCGGCCGAGCCCCGCGCCATTGCGCCGACCGATCCCATGCCGCGGTAAGACTTGTAGCTACGCCCTTGATAAAGGAAGATTTCGCCAGGCGCCTCCTCGGTTCCGGCAAGCAGCGACCCGACCATCACCGTCGATGCGCCCGCGGCGAGCGCCTTGGCGATGTCGCCGCTGGTGCGGATTCCGCCATCGGCAATGACCGGAACGCCGTTCGCCGCTCGCGCTGCATCGATCACCGCCGTCAATTGCGGCACGCCGACCCCGGCGACGATTCGAGTCGTGCAGATCGATCCTGGCCCGATTCCGACCTTGATCGCGTCGGCCCCCGCATCCGCGAGCGCCTTCGCCGCATCCGCGGTCGCGACATTACCTGCGACGACCTGGACCGAGTTCGAGACGTCCTTGACGCGCCCGACCGCCCTCGCCACTTCGGTGTTGTGGCCGTGCGCGGTGTCGATGACGATGCAGTCGCAGCCCGCATCGATCAGCGCTTCGGAGCGCTCGAAGCCCTTGTCCCCCACCGTAGTCGCGGCAGCGACGCGGAGCCGCCCTTCGGCGTCCTTCGTCGCGAACGGCGCGGCGACCGACTTCTCGATGTCCTTGACGGTGATCAGGCCGACACAATGGTGGCCCTCGTCGACCACGAGCAATTTCTCGATCCGGCGCTGGTGGAGGATTCGGCGCGCTTCGGCCTCGGAAGTGCCGATTGGAACGACCGCGAGATTGTCGCGGGTCATCAGCTCGCTGACCGGCTGGCGCGGATTCTCGGCGAAGCGCACGTCGCGGTTGGTCAGGATTCCGCACAGCTTCCCCGACTTCTCGACGACAGGAATCCCGCTGATCCGGTGTGCGCGCATCAGCTCGAGGGCTTCGGCGAGCGCCTGGTCCGGCGTCATCGTGATCGGGTTCACCACCATCCCGCTCTCGAACCGCTTCACCTGCCGCACGGCGAGCGCCTGCTCCTCGACGCTGAGATTGCGGTGGAGAACGCCGATTCCGCCGAGCTGCGCGAGCGCGATCGCCATGTCCGCTTCGGTGACGGTGTCCATCGCCGACGACAGGATCGGGATGTTGAGCGGGATTTCGCGGGTGAGGAAGGTTTTCGTCTCCGCCTGGCTCGGCAGAACCGAGGATTCGAGTGGCTGCAGGAGCACGTCGTCGAACGTCAGTCCGAGCGGAATAGCGGCGGTGTCGTTGAGTTGGGCCATATCGGCCCATGGCAGGAGACAGGCGATTCGCCAAGTCTGCTCAACCGTCACCCCGGCCTTGAGCCGGAGCCTGCCTGCCCTAATGCCGTTGCAAGAAAAGGCGGGTCCCGGATCACGCCCGGGACGACGAATGTGCGCGGGCCAGCACCCGCTGTGCAGCCTCGACGTGCATCCGCTCGATCATTTCGTTCCCGAACCGCTCGGCGCCGCCGCGGAACGCGTCCACAAGCGCCCTCGCCCGTTCGACCTCGGCAAGGGCCGGCGCAAATGCGCGGTGGCACGGTGCGATCTGGTTCGGGTGGATCAGGCTCTTGCCGTCGAAACCGAGGCGCGTCCCCTGCTCCGCTTCGGCGAGAAATCCGGCCGAGTCCGCGAGGCGGTTGAACACGCCGTCGAACACGGCGACGCCCGCGGCCCGGGCAGCAAGCACGATCAGCTGGAGCGACGCCGAGATCGGCTCGCGCGTGGCGTCGAGCGGCAGGCGAAGGTCCGCGCGAAGGTCGTTGGTGCCTGCGATCAGCCCCGCCGCTTCGCGCGCGATTTCCGCAGCCGCGAGAACGCCCGCCGCAGTCTCGATCATCGCGAGCACCGGCTTCCCCGTTTCTGCGAGATCGTGAATGACATGCGCCGAAGAAGCTCCCGGCAAGACGAGCAAATCGGCTTTCGAGCGCGCAACGGCATCGAGGTCGAGCGAATGCCACTCGGTCCCAATGCCGTTGATCCGGATCGCGATGGGCATAGGCCAAGGCGTCGCCACCGCCTCGACCGCGGCTTCCCTCGCGCGGTCCTTGTCCTCGCGCCTCACCGCATCCTCGAGGTCGAGGATCACGAGGTCGGCGCCCGCTTCGCGTGCTTTGGCCACCGCGCGCGGGTTCGACGCCGGCAGGAACAGCACCGATCGTACGGCGAACAGGTCGATAGGCTTGTCGCTTTTTGCTTCCGCTGCCGCCATCGCCGTCGCATCATGCCCCCAACCGGGCACATCGGGGAAGAGAAATGCTGACGACGTTCATGGCCGCGGTCGCGGTCCTCGTGCTGCTTTATGTGATGATGGGCGTAAAGATCGTCCGCCAGGGTTACCGCTACACGATCGAGCATTTCGGACGGTTCGTCCGGGTCGCCGAGCCCGGGTTCAACTACGTGACTCCGTTCTTCTATCGCGTCGGCCGCCGAATCAACATGATGGAGCAGGTTCTTGATATCCCGGGACAGGAGATCATCACGAAGGACAACGCGATGGTGGCGGTCGACGGCGTGGTGTTCTTCCAGGTGCTCGACGCCGCCAAGGCCGCCTACGAGGTCAGCGATCTCTACACCGCGATCATGGCGCTTTCGACGACCAACCTGCGCACCGTGATGGGGTCGATGGACCTCGACGAGACGCTGTCGAAGCGCGACGAGATCAACACCCGTCTGCTCGCCGTCGTCGACAATGCGACCGAGAACTGGGGCGTCAAGATCACCCGCGTCGAGCTTCGCGACATTCGGCCGCCGCAGGACATCGTCAACGCGATGACGAGGCAGATGAAGGCGGAACGCGAAAAGCGCGCCGTCATTCTCGAAGCCGAAGGCATGCGCCAGTCGGCAATTCTCAAGGCTGAAGGCGAGAAGCAGTCCGCGATCCTCGAGGCGGAGGGCGGCCGCGAAGCGGCGTTCCGCGAGGCCGAGGCCCGCGAGCGCGCAGCGCAGGCGGAAGCGAGCGCGACCAAGGCCGTCAGCGACGCAATCGAATCCGGCAGCGCGCAGGCGATCAACTATTTCATCGCCCAGAAATATGTCGCTGCCGTTGCCGAGTTCGCCCGGTCGCCGAACGCCAAGACGATCCTGTTCCCGGTCGAGGCGACGCAGCTCATCGGCACGCTCGGCGGCATTGCCGAGCTCGCGAAGGAAGCGTCGGGCAGGCTCGCCGCGCCGGCGGCTCAATCGCAGGCGCCGAAGGACAAGCCCGCAGCGAGCGTGCCCAAAGCAGGCGAATGAGCGGGCTCGGCATCTCCCCGGAATGGCTGTGGCTGATCGGCGGCGTCGTGCTGCTGATTGCCGAGCTCATCGCGCCCGGGTTTTTCCTCATCTTCATCGGCGGAGCGGCGGTGGTGACCGGCCTTGCAGCGCTCCTGCTGCCGCTCAGCCTTCCGCTGCAGCTGGCGATCTTTGCCGTGCTCGCCTTTCTAGCCGCCCGGATCGGTGGACGCCGAGCTTATTCGATGCGCTATGACCATTCGCCTGACCCATATCTCAACGACCGCGCCCGGCGTCTTCTCGGACGCGTGGTCGTCGCGACCCAGCCGATCGACTCAAACGGGGGGCGGGTGCGGGTCGGCGACGGCGAATGGTCGGCGCGCGGCGGTCCGGCGGCGATCGGCGACCGCGTCCGAATCGTCGACTTCGAAGGCAATTGCCTCAAGGTCGAGCCGGAGCACCTTCTCCCACCGGCTTAGCGCTGGCGCTTGCTTCTTTCCGGATCCACGCGTGCATCTGGTCCTCGAGCACGTTCAGCGGGACCGAACCGAGCGCCAGGATCGCATCGTGAAAGCCGCGCTCGTCGAACCTCGACCCTAACGTCGTCTCGGCCTCATGCCGCAACCGCAGGATCGTCAGCTCGCCGATCTTGTAGGCGAGCGCCTGTCCCGGCCAGCTGATGTACCGATCGACCTCGGTCTCGACCTCGTGCTGGGTGAGCGCCGTGTGACTTGCAAGATAGTCGATCGCCTGCTGGCGCGACCAGCCGTCCTGGTGAATTCCGGTATCGATCACGAGCCGGCACGCGCGCCACATGTCGTAGCTCAGATGCCCGAACTTCTCGTAAGGCGTGCGGTAGATGCCGAGCTCGTCCCCGAGCCACTCGCTGTAGAGGCCCCATCCCTCGCCCATTCCCGAGAAATAGAGGTTCCGGCGGAATGCCGGCAGGCCCTTCTGCTCGACCGAGAGCGCCGCCTGGAAGCTGTGTCCCGGCTCGCACTCGTGCAGCGTGAGCACGGGGATGTTGTACAGCGGGCGGACCGGCAGGTCGTAGGTGTTCATCATGCAATTGCCGAGTCCACCGCGGCCGGAAGTGTAGAATGGCGCGAGCGCGGGCGGTACCGGAATGATCCCGAAGCGCCCACGCGGAAGCAGCCCGAAATGCTTTGCGATGACGCCGTCGACCCGCTTGGCGACGTAGGATGAAACGCCGAGCAGCTCGTCGGGCGTCTTCGCATAGAATTGCGGGTCGGTTTTCAGGAAGTGCAGGAACTCGGGCATGGTGCCCTTGAACCCGCTGTCGCGCATCGTCTTTTCCATCTCTGCGCCGATGCGCGCGACTTCCTGCAGCCCGAGCTGGTGGATTTGCTCGGGCGTCATGTCGGTGGTCGTATATTCGCGCACCTGCGCCCGGTAGAAGGCGTCGCCATCGGGCAGATCGTGCGCGGAAATCGTCGTCCGTGTGTGCGGAATGTAATCGTCGCGGATGAAGCCCAGCAGCTTGCGGTAGGCCGGCATCACCGACTGCGTGATCGCTGCCTTCGCTTCCGCCCGAAGCTGCTCCTGCTGTGCCGCACTGATGTTCGAAGGAAAGGTCTCGAAGGGCTTGTAGAAGGTGCTCTTCTCGGGATCGTCGGTGATGAATGCAGCAACCGACTGATCGCGTCCGGTCAGCGTCGCACGTGGCACGCTGAACCCGCGCGCAAGCCCTGCGCGCATGTTGACGATCTGCTCGTCGAAATAGCGGGGAATGTCCCGCAGACGCGCGATGTAGCGCTGGTAGCCGGCGACGTCGTCAAACGGTTGCGATGCGTTGAGATAGGTCCAGAAGGAGCTGTCGCTGTTGAACGGCATCTCCCAGGTGCGGAAGCGATAATCCGCGACGTCGTTCTCGAGCACGGTGCGGAACACAGACGCGTTGACCTGCTCTTCGGGCGAGAGTTGGGCCGCCGGAATGGCGTTCAGCGCTATCAACAGGTCTTTTTCGTGCGCCTCGCGCCGGAGCTGCGACGCCTCGTCGACATGCGGCAGGTACCCGGCCTCCTCCTGCTCACCGCGCGCATTCTCGATCTGGCCGAATTCCTTGTCCTCCCATGAGGCGAAGCCGTCACAGAGCGCCTTTAGACGCGCATCGGCGCTCGTTGGCGCGACCGGCGTCGCCGCTGGAACGCCCGCCGCCGCCGGCGAGCAGATGGCAGCTGTCCCGAGCAGGAGTGCTCCGGCCGCCGAAAGCATCTTCATCATCGAGTGTCCTCCCCCGAGCGCGTCATTGAGCCGCCGGTCGATAATTCGCCCGCGGATATCCGAGTCCGCGCTTCACGGTCAGCACTACCGAGCGCATGTTGCGCACGTCCGTTAGCGGATTGGCCGAGAGCACGACCATGTCGGCGAGCTTGCCCGGCGCGATCGTCCCCATCTCGGCTTCCTCGCCCATCGCCTTTGCGCCGGTGAGCGTCGCGGCGCGGATCACCGCCATCGGCGGCATGCCCGCAGCGTCGTGCAGCAGCTGGAATTCGTCGAACAGCGACGGCCACGGATCGTCCGGGGGGTTGTCGCCGTCAGTCCCGGTCGAAATCTGCACACCGGCCCGCCACGCCTGGTTGGTCAGTTTGCCCGCGAAAGCAACGGTGCAGAGCGGCGGCTTGTGCTGCTCCTTCGCCGCGGCCTCGACCTCGCGATAGACGTGAACCGTCGCATCGAGGATGGTCCCGCGCCGGATCATGTCTGCGTAGAGTTGCGCCATCACTGGATTGTCGTGGTCGAACAGCGAGGCATCGATCGGGAAGCGGTGCTGGTATGAGTCGGGCCGCTTCGCCATCGGCTGATAGGCGAGATAGCAGGTGTGTGAGACCGTATCGACGCCGGCATCGACAACCTGCCGCGGCGTCGCGGGGAAGACCATGCCGTGGGCCCACGCCTTCATTCCCTGGCGGTGCGCTTCCCGAGTGATTTTCGCCACGAGGTCGCCCGGCAGGTTCGCGTAGATTTTGACCGCTGTCGCGTAAGTGCCCTTCGCTCGGGCGACGGCGAGCGGCATGTCGGTCGAATGATCGATTGCCTGTTCCCACGGCACCTGCCCCGCGACGGCACCGTAAGCGATCGCCTGCGTGCGCGGATCGGTAAAGAAGCTCGGTCCCGCCATCAGCGCGGCATAGTTGATGTCCGGCGACGGGATCTCGCCGACGCGCGCGGCACGCTTGATGTCCGCCATCTGACGCAGGTCGTCGGCCATGTCGCGTGTCGCCGTGATTCCGCTGTAGATGTCGCGCTTAAGGCGGGCTTCGGCTTCGGCGCGGTCCGGCGGCGTCGCAAGGTGCTGGTGCGAGTCGATGTAGCCGGGCAGCAGATATTTCCCGCTGAGATCGACCTGCTTGGCGCCCTGAAGCTGTGCCGGCGTGAGCGCCGAATCCGGAACCACTGCTGAAATGCGCTCGCCGTCGGTGATGACTGCCATGTCGGATCGCACCGCCGAACCACTGCCGTCGATCAGCGACGCGTGACGATAGACGACGCGGGTGCCGGATTTCGGCGGTGCATAGGGCGCAGCCGCAATCAGGAGCAGTGCGGCAAGGAGCGATGAGACGCGTGAGAGCATTTCGTTCTTCTGCCGCGAACGACCATCTCAGGGAAGCGCTCTCAGGTCCGGTTCGATGAAGTGCCGCCGTGCTTCGACCGAGAATAGCCGCCGCGGCGAGTAGAAGCGGAGCGGCCAGTCGCGGCGCCCCATGGGCGAAAGGAGCAGATCGTTGACCGCCTCGCGCAAGGTGCAATCAGGATCGCTGTCCGAAAGGAATAGGCGGACGCCATGGAGGAACACGCGCGTGATCGTCTCGTGATAGCCGCCGGTGTCGCTGTTCACCCCGCCCAGGCTCTCATTGTAGCGGCGGATCAGGTCCGGCAGCTGTTTGTCGAGGTCGACGTCGGGGCGGCTCAACAAGAGATAGGCGGTCGCGGCGAGGTGCGCCTCGTGCGTCCACTCGGCGCGCGGCAGCGAGCGCGCGAGCAGGCCCTCGCCGACATGCTCGATCTCGGCATCGCAAGCGAAGAAGCGCGGATGGAATGCGGTCATCGGGTCGGGTCCTGGAAGGGCCCGATCAGAAGCCGGGCCTAAGCTGAAGTGGTCTGGGCGGTGTGCACTTGCGCTTGTTGTTGCGGTTGGCCCTCGGCCGCAATCGGACCGGCCTGACGGACGCCCTCGTCGACCTCGTCAGCGAACTGAGCGAAATTCTCGACGAAGAGGTCGACCAGCTTCCCTGCCATGCGATCGTATTCCTGCGGATCGCTCCAGGTGCTCCTCGGGTCGAGCAGGCTGCTGTCGACTCCGGGCACGGCGATCGGCACGTCGAAGCCGAAGTTCGGATCCTTGCGGAACTTCACATTCTTGAGGCTTCCGTCGAGCGCCGCATTGAGCAAGGCACGCGTTTCCTTGATCGGCATGCGCCTGCCGACGCCGTACTTGCCGCCGGTCCACCCGGTGTTGACCAGCCAGCAGTCGACGCTTCCTTCCGCAATCCGCTTCTTCAGCAGATTGCCGTAGATCGACGGATGGCGCGGCATGAACGGCGCGCCGAAGCAGGTCGAGAAGGTCGCTTCCGGTTCGGTCACGCCGATCTCGGTGCCCGCGACGCGCGCGGTATAACCCGAAAGGAAGTGATACATCGCCTGATCGGGCGTCAGTTTCGCGATCGGCGGGAGCACGCCATAGGCGTCCGCGGTCAGGAAGATCACA
>JAICXO010000131.1 GCA_025980335.1 Sphingomonas sp.
CGCCCGGTGATCCAGTAATAGCCGTCCTCGTCGCGGCGGCAGCCGTCACCGGTGAAATAGAGCCCGGGATAGGTCCTGAAGTAGGTCTCGAAGAAGCGCTGCGGATCGCCCCAGACCGCACGCATCTGCCCGGGCCATGACGAGGCGAGGCACAGGTTTCCGCTCGCCGGCCCCTCGAGAACATTGTGGTTGGGGTCGACGAGGAGCGGATGGACTCCCGGGAGCGGCCTGGTCGCGGAGCCGGGCTTCATCTCCGTTGCTCCGGGGAACGGAGAGATCATGATTCCGCCGGTCTCGGTCTGCCACCAGGTGTCGACGACCGGGCAGCGGCAATCGCCGACCACGCGCCAGTACCACTCCCACGCCTCGGGGTTGATCGGCTCGCCGACCGTGCCGATCAGCCGCAGCGACTTGCGGGAAAAGCGCTTCACCGGCTCGTCACCCTCGCGCATCAATGCCCGGATGGCAGTCGGCGCGGTGTAGAAGATGGTCACGCCGATGCGGTCGACCGTCTCCCAGAACCGGCTGAAGTCGGGATAATTGGGCACGCCGTCGAACATCACGCTTGTCGCGCCCATCGCGAGCGGGCCGTAGACGACATAGGTGTGGCCGGTGATCCAGCCGATGTCGGCCGTGCACCAGAAAATGTCGTCGGAGCGGTAATCGAAAATCCACTCGAACGTCGTCGCGGCCCAGACGGCATAGCCGCCGGTCGTGTGGACGACACCCTTGGGTTTGCCGGTCGAGCCCGAGGTATAGAGAATGAACAGCGGGTCTTCCGCTTTCATGATTTCGGGATTGCACTCGGTCGACAGCCGGTCGCGATGGTCCGAATAGCGGATGTCGCGGCCGTCCTTCATCGGCACGTCCGCGCCGGTTCGCGTGACCAGGATCACCGTTGGAACGTCGCGTTCCTCGAGCGCGGCATCGACGTTGCGCTTCAAGGGGATCTTCTTGCCGCCGCGCACCCCCTCGTCTGCGGTGATCACGGCACAGGCGTCGCAGTCGGCGATCCGGCCGGCGACGCTCTCGGGCGAAAAGCCGCCGAACACGACCGAGTGGATTGCGCCGATGCGCGCGCACGCCAGCATTGCCGCCGCCGCTTCCGGTATCATCGGCATGTAGATCATGACGCGATCGCCGCGCCCGACGCCGCGCTGCTTCAGCAGGTTCGCGAAGCGGCAGGTCTCTTCATAGAGCTCGCGGTACGTCAAGCGGTGACCGTGGCCCGGCTCGTCGGCCTCGAAGATCAACGCGGTGCGGTCGCCGTGCTCCGCAAGGTGCCGGTCGAGGCAGTTGACCGACAGGTTGAGCTCGCCGTCCGCATACCATTGAATGTGGAAGTCGCTTTCCTGGAACGACCAATCGCCTGCCTTTGTCGGGAAATTGTTCCAGGTCAGCCGCCGCGCCTGGTCGAGCCAGAAGCGGTCCGGATCGGAATCGGCGAGGTCGTGAAGCTCGGCGAGCTGGGTCGGGCCGATGCGGGCGTGGAAGTCTTCGGGTACCGGGTGCACCGCTTCGGCCATGATCTACTGCCTCGTTGCTCTTTCCAAAACGGTGCGCGCCTGCACGAGGTGCGGTCGGTCGACCATCTTGCCACCGACCGAAAGCACGCCTGCGTCGGGATGTGCCTCGAATGCGGCGACGATGTCCTCGGCGTGCCGCACCTCCTCCGCCGATGGCGTGAACGCGGCATTGATCACCGCAACCTGGGCGGGGTGGATAGCGAGCTTTCCGGTGAAGCCCTCGCGCCGCGCAGCATCCGCCTCGGCGTTCAAGCCTTGCTCGTCGCGATAGTCGGCGAATACGCCGTCGATCGGCTGAACGCCCGCCGCGACGGCACCCGCGAGGCACAAGGACCGCGCGAGCTTGTAGGTGAAGCCGAGCTCGCCATCGGCATCGTATTTGGACGAGGCACCGAGCGCGGCGGACAAATCCTCCGCGCCCCAGCTCATCGCGACGAGCGGCGACTTCGGGTCACGATACGACATCATCCCGAACAGGCTCGCGGCAGTCTCGGTGACGATCGCATGGACAGGGATGCTCCCCGTGCGATGCGCGAGCTGCGTCACGTCGGCGCCGCTCTCCGCCTTCGGCAATACGATGCCGTGAATGTCGCCGATCCCGATCAGCTCGAGGTCGTCCTTGATGAACTCGCTCCCGAGCGGGTTCACGCGGACCCACCATTCCGGGCCGCCGGAGCGCTTGAGCAAGTTTTTGAGCAGGTCGCGGGCGACCGGCTTCAGTGCGGGCGCGACGCTGTCCTCGAGGTCGAAGATGATCGCGTCGGCATCGCTGTCGAGCGCCTTGGCGATCTTCTTTTCGCTGTCGGCGGGGACGAACAGCCAGGACCGTGGCTCAGGCATGGGGTCGCTTCAGAAGCAGCGCCGTGCGCGTGCATTCGCAAACCAGCTCGTCGCACTGATTGAAGCAGCGGTGTGTCCAGGTGACGATCCCGGCATTCGGCCGCGACTTGCTGTCGCGAACGCCGACGCACTCCGTCTCGCAGCGCAGCGTGTCTCCGATGAACACCGGCTTCGGGAACTTCAGCTGTTCGTAGCCGAGGTTCGCAACGAGCGTTCCGAGGGTCGTGTCGTGCACGCTGACGCCGACCACCAGGCTGAACGTGAAGCAGCTGTTGACGAGCGGCTTTCCGAACTCGGTTTTCGCCGCAACCTCGTAATCGAGATGGAGCGGCTGCGGATTGTGCGTGAGCGTGGTGAAAAGGAGGTTGTCGGTTTCGGTCACCGTGCGCGTGATCGCGTGCTGGACACGATCGCCGACTTGCCACTCGTCATAATAGCGCCCGGGCATTGCCGCGCTGTAGAGCAAGGCGTTCGCAAATCACAACCGCTCATGCTGAGTAGCCGTGGAGCGCAGCGGAATGGCGTATCGAAGCATCCTTCGATACGGCGCTTCGCGCCTACTCAGGATGAGCGGTTGGGCCGTTCAGGCGGTCAGCAAGACTTCCGCAACCGCCTCGGTAATCGCGTCGCCGTCGAGGCGGTAGGCGGCGTAGAGGTCGGCGAGGTTGCCGGTCTGGCCGAACTTCTCGACTCCGAGCGGCGCGATGCGCTGCCCGAGCACGCCGCGGAGCCATGACAGCGACGCCGGCGCAGCATCGGCCATGGTGACGAGCCCCGCGCCGGCGGAGAGCCGCGACAGCAGCTGCTCGACGTGGCTGGGCTTGCGTTCGCCTGACCAGCGCGCCGCTTGCGCCGCGGTCCACCCTCGATGGAGGAGGTCGGGCGACGTGACCGCAAGAAGGCCGAGCCCGGGAACGTCATCGCTTAGCTCCTCCCACGCAGCGAGTGCCTCGGGCATGACCGCGCCCATCGCGACGATCGCCGCTTCGGCGTTCGCGCCCGGCTCGCGCAGCCAGTATCCCCCGTGGAGCGCACCTTCGCGCCAGCTGTCGTCCACGCGGTCGATTTGCCGGATGCTGCGGGTCGAGAGGCGCAAATAGGTGCTTTCGCCCGCCGGGTCGTCGATCAGGCGGAAAGCTTCTTCCATCATTGCCGCGAGCTCGTCGGCGAACGCGGGTTCGTAATGCCTTAATCCCGCTTGGCCGAGGGCGATCAGCGGCGGGTTGATCGACTGGTGCGCGCCGCCCTCGGGACCGAGCGTGATGCCGCTCGGAGTCGCGACAAGCAGGAAGCGCGCGTCCTGGTAGCAGGCGTAGTTGAGCGCATCGAGGCCGCGGGCGATGAACGGGTCGTAGAGCGTTCCGATGGGGAACAGGCGCTGGCCGAACAGGTCGCCCGAGAGCCCGGCGGCGGCAAGCATCAGGAACAGGTTGCTTTCGGCAATCCCAAGCTCGATGTGCTGGCCTTTGTTGCTCGCACTCCACTTTTGCGCTGATGCAATCTTTGCCTGCGCAAAGACGTCGGCGACCTCGCGACGACGGAACAGGCCGCGCTGGTTGACCCACGCGCCGAGGTTGGTCGAGACCGTGACGTCGGGCGATGTCGTGACAATTCGGTCGGCGAGCTCGCCGCCGGCTTTGGAAAGATCCAGCAGGATTCGCCCGAATGCGGCTTGCGTCGATTGCTCCTCGCCCGTTGGTGAGGGAATTGCCGGCACATTGACTTGGCGGAAAGCGCGGGCCCGCTTGTCCCGTGCGATCCGCGTACGCTCGAGCAGCGCTTCGAAGCCGGGCCGCGCATTGTCGCCGACCCCTTCCAGCGGCTCCCACTCATGCCCCTCGCGCACGCCCATGCTTTCGCGCAGGGCAGCCGTCTGCGTCGGGTTCATCAGGCCGGCGTGATTGTCCTTGTGCCCGGCGAAGGGCAGGCCGAAGCCCTTGATCGTCCAGGCGATGAACAGCGTCGGCAGATCGTCCTGCGCTGCGTCGAACGCTTCGACCAGGGTCTCCATGCAATGGCCGCCGAGGTCGGTGAACAGCCGGCCAAGCGCCGCGTCGTCATGATCCTTCAGGAACGCGGCCGCTTTCTTGCCGAGCTCCGCCTCGATGCGCGTCCGCCACGTCGCGCCGCCCTGGTAGTGAAGCGCGGACAGCTCGGCGTTCGACAGCTTCTCGAACCAGTCCTTCAGCGCCGGATTGGCATCGAGCGCACGTTGCAGGCGCTTGCCGTAGCGAAGCTCGACCACGCGCCAGCCGCAGCTTCTGAAAATCTCGTCGAAGCGCTCGAACATGCGGTCGGCGCTGGTCGCGTCGAGGCTCTGGCGGTTGTAGTCGACGATCCACCACAGGTTGCGGACGTCGTGCTTGTGGCCCTCGATCAGCGCTTCGTAGATGTTGCCTTCGTCGAGCTCGGCGTCGCCCATGAGCGCAACGAAGCGGCCGCGATCTGCTTCGCCCATCATGCCGTGCGCGGTCAGATAGTCCTGAACGAGACTGGCGAAGAGGGTGACGGCGACGCCGAGGCCGACCGAGCCGGTGGAGAAGTCGACCGGAATGCGGTCCTTGGTCCGGCTCGGATAGGATTGCGCG
>JAICXO010000148.1 GCA_025980335.1 Sphingomonas sp.
CCAAGGCGAACGGTGCGATGGTGCTGGTCGACGAAGCGCATTCGATGGGCTTCATCGGCGAGCATGGCCGGGGCGTCGCGGAGGCGCAGGGGGTGATCGGCGATGTCGATTTCATCATCGGCACCTTCTCGAAGTCGGTCGGCACGGTCGGCGGTTTCTGCGTCTCCAACCACCCGAAGTTCGAGATATTGCGGCTTGTCTGCAGGCCGTACGTGTTCACCGCCTCGCTGCCGCCATCCGTCGTCGCCACGGCCGCGACCTCGATCCGCAAGCTGATGGACAGCGCCGACAAGCGCGCCCACCTGTGGGAGAACAGCAAGCGTCTTCACGCCGGCCTTCGCCAGCTCGGCTTCACCCTCGGCACAGACGAACCGCAGTCGGCGATCATCGCGGTCATCATGCCCGATCTGGAGAAGGGCGCGGCGATGTGGGAGGCGCTTCTCCATGAAGGGCTGTACGTGAACCTCGCGCGGCCGCCGGCGACCCCCGCCAACATGACGCTGCTGCGCTGCTCGCTGTGCGCCCTGCATAGCGAGAGCCAGGTTGGCGAAATCCTCGGCATGTTCGCTGCGGCGGGCCGTGCAACAGGTTGCATCAGCTGAGCAATCGGCGTGGAACTGCCGCTTGTTGCGGCTTTCACCGAAAGGTTAACGCGACTACATTGCCCTGATGATGGACGATGGGGAGGCCGTCCGGTTCGACTGGCGTCGCGGCGGTGCCGCGGCGGCTGGGCTGATTGCGGCCCTCGTCCTCGTGGTCATGGTCTTCGCCGTCAAGTTCGCCAACGACGCGCGCGAGCGGGCACTGGGCGATGAGCGCCACGCCTATGAGGTCGCCCTCGTCGTCCGGAACGCCAGCGCGAACATTTCCCGCGCTCAGGCCGCCCTGGCCCGTTTCGTCCTCGATGAAAAGGTCGAGACCAGCGGCAATCTCTACGCCAGCGATTGGCAGCTCGCGGGCTTCCAGATCGACCAATTGGCGTCGCTCGAGAAAACCAATCCGGAACAACAGCGCCGCGTCGCCGAGGTTCGGCAACTCTACAACAAGCTCGGCGACGAGCTTGCGCTGGCGGCCCGCGCCGCTCTTGCCAAGCAGGGCGACACCGGCATCAGCTATTTCTACGCGTCGGCCAAGACCGGCACCGGTCAGCGCCTCGATGACAAGCTCGAGGAGATCATCCGCTCCGAGCGGCAGGCACGCGCCGGGAGCATCGAGCAGAGCCAGGCCTTCTCCGACCAGGCGGACCTGCTCACCAGCTATCTTAGCGTTCTCGGCATCGTCATCGGGCTGGGCGCGATTTTCCTGGGCGTCGTCGCCGTGCAGGCGCTTCGCCAGAACGCCGCGGCGCGCCGGCAGATGGAGAGTGATGCGGAGCGCGCGGAGCAGCTCGAGCAGGCGGTCCGCGAGCGCACTCAGGAGCTGTGGGAGGCCAACCAGGCGTTAAAGGAGGAAGCCGCGGAGCGCGAGGCGGCCGAGGCTCAGCTGCGCCAGGTCCAGAAGATGGAAGCGGTCGGCCAGCTGACCGGCGGTATCGCCCACGACTTCAACAACATGCTCGCGGTCGTCGTCGGCGGGATCGATCTCGCGCTACGGCGGCTCAATGGTCCTCGCCGCGAGGTCATGATGCACCTCAACAACGCGATGGAGGGGGCGACCCGCGCCGCTGCACTGACCCGCCGCCTGCTCTCCTTCGCGCGCTCGGAGCCACTGCTTCCCGAACGGGTCGACCCGGCCGAGCTGATCCGCGGCATGTCGGACCTGCTCGACCGCACGCTCGGCGAGCGGATCGTCATCGATTTCGACGTGTCGAGCGAGTCATGGCCGACCTACGTCGACCCGCACCAGCTCGAGAATGCGATCGTCAACCTCGCCGTCAACGCGCGCGACGCGATGGAGGGTGAGGGCCACATGCGGATCGCGAGCGACAATGTGACCCTCGCCGCCAATCAGGTCGGCGATGTCCGCGCGGGCGATTACGTCCGGATCAGCGTCACCGACACCGGCTGCGGCATGCCGCCGGACGTCATCGAGCGCGCGTTCGAACCGTTCTTCACCACCAAGCCGGTCGGCAAGGGGACCGGCCTCGGCCTCAGCCAGATTTTCGGCTTCGCGCACGAATCCGGTGGCGAGGTCGGGATCGAGAGCACGGTCGGCAAAGGCACAACGGTGTCGATCTACCTGCCGCGCACCGAGGCGGCGGCGCCGGTGCGGCTTCACCCCGCTGCCCAGCGCAGCGACAATGCCGACCTGCACGTCGCCGGCGCGCGCATCCTGCTGGTCGAGGACGATCCGCGGGTGCGGACCGCGACCGTCGGAGCGCTCGAGGACCTCGACTACGAGCCTGTCGCCTGCGGCAGCGGGGCGGAAGCGATCGCGCTGTTCGCTGCCCACGAATTCGACCTCGTCATCACCGACGTCATCATGCCGGAGATGACCGGGCCGGAGCTCATCCGCCACCTCAAGGCGACCTCGCCCCGGGATTTCGCGGTGCTGTTCGTCACCGGCTATGTCGGCGAAGG
>JAICXO010000149.1 GCA_025980335.1 Sphingomonas sp.
ATGACAACGAGCGGGCGGTTGTCATGCTTGTAAAGCATCGCCGCGTCGTAAATCGGCATGGTCTCGCCGGTGGGCGCATATTTGGTGAAGCCGCCCTCCACATTCTCGAGCATCCGGTTGCGGATGCGGATGTTGGCGAAGGTGCCGCGCATCATCACTTCGTGATTGCCGCGGCGCGATCCGTAGCTGTTGAACTGTCCGCGGCTGACGCCGTGCTCGAGCAAATAACGGCCGGCCGGGCTGTCGGGCTTGATCGCCCCGGCGGGGGAAATGTGATCGGTGGTGATCGAATCGCCGAACAATGCAAGCGGCCGCGCGCGATCGATGTCGGCGGGTGCCGCGGCCTGCATCGTCATGCCGGTGAAGTAGGGCGGGTTCTGGATGTAGGTCGAATCGGCCGGCCAGCTGTAGGTCTCACCGCCCGTCACCTCGATCGCGCGCCAGCGCTCGTCGCCCTGATAGACGTCGGCGTAGCGGCGGCGGAACATCTCCGAATGGACATGCTGGTCGATGAGCGAGCGAATTTCCTCGTTCGACGGCCAGACGTCCTTGAGGAACACGGGCTCACCGTTCGATGCAGTGCCGAGCGGCTCGTTGATCATGTCCGAACGGACCGTGCCCTTGAGCGCGTAGGCGACGACCAGCGGGGGCGAGGCGAGATAATTGGCGCGGCAATCGGGCGACACGCGGCCTTCGAAATTGCGGTTGCCCGAAAGCACGCTGACGGCGACCAGGTCGTTGTCATTGATCGCTTTGCTGATCGGCTCGGGCAGCGGGCCCGAATTGCCGATGCAGGTGGTGCATCCGTAGCCGACAAGGTCGAACCCGAGCGCGTCGAGGTCGCTGCTGAGCCCGCTCTCGTCGAGGTAATCGGTGACGACCTGGCTTCCGGGAGCGAGGCTGGTCTTGACCCAAGGCTTGGGCTTGAGGCCCTTGGCTCGCGCCTTGCGGGCGAGAAGTCCGGCGGCGATCAGCACGGACGGGTTCGACGTGTTGGTGCAGCTGGTGATCGCGGCGATGGCGACGTCTCCGTTGCCGAAGTCGAAGCTTTCGCCGCCGACGGGAACGCGCGGGTCTTTTTCCTTGTGATAGGTGCCCTCGAGCTCGGCGTTGAACTGCTCGTCGACCTCGCTCAGTCGAATCCGGTCCTGCGGGCGCTTGGGGCCGGCGAGCGAGGGCTCGATCGTGCCCATGTCGAGCTCGAGCGTGTCGGTGAACAGCGGCTCCGCCGATGCGGAATCCCGCCACAGGCCCTGGGTCTCGGCATAGGCGCGGACCAGCGCGATGCGGCCGTCGTCGCGGCCGGTCAGCCGCAGATAATCGAGCGTGCGCTCGTCGATCGGGAAGAAGCCGCAGGTGGCGCCATATTCCGGCGCCATGTTGGCGATCGTCGCGCGGTCGGCGAGCGGAAGGTTGTCGAGGCCGGGGCCATAGAATTCGACGAAGCGGCCGACGACGCCCTTCTCGCGAAGCATCTGGGTGACGGTCAGGACGAGGTCGGTCGCGGTGATCCCTTCGCGAAGCTGGCCGTCGAGCCGGAAGCCGACGACTTCGGGGATCAGCATGCTGATCGGCTGGCCGAGCATCGCCGCCTCGGCCTCGATCCCGCCCACTCCCCAGCCGAGCACGCCGAGGCCGTTGACCATGGTCGTGTGGCTGTCGGTGCCGACCAGCGTGTCGGGGTAAGCGAGCGTGTCGCCGTTCGAATCCTGGTCGGTCCACACGCATTGCGCGATATGCTCGAGGTTGACCTGGTGGCAGATGCCGGTGCCCGGCGGCACGACCTTGAAATTGTCGAACGCGTGGCTGCCCCACTTGAGGAACTGGTAGCGCTCGCCGTTCCGCTCATATTCGAACTCGACGTTCTTCTCGAACGCCTTGGGCGTGCCGAACTCGTCGACCATCACGCTGTGGTCGATGATCAGGTGGACCGGGACGAGCGGGTTGATCTTCTGCGGATCGCCGCCGAGATGCGCCATCGCGTCGCGCATCGCGGCGAGGTCGACCACCGCCGGGACGCCGGTGAAGTCCTGCATCAGCACGCGCGCCGGGCGGTACTGGATCTCGCGGTTGATCCGCCGTTCCTTCAGCCAGTCGACCATCGCCTGGAGGTCGTCGCGCGTGACCGTCTCGCCGTCCTCGAACCGGAGCAGGTTCTCCAGCAGCACCTTCATCGAAAAGGGCAGCCGGGACACGTCGCCGAGCGTCTGCCCCGCCTTGGCGAGCGAATAATAAGCGTAAGTTTTTCCTTCGACTTCAAAAGTCGAACGGGTGCGGAGGCTGTCCTGGC
>JAICXO010000083.1 GCA_025980335.1 Sphingomonas sp.
AGACGAAGACGCCGCCACCGGCCGGCAAGGAAAGGCTGCAGTCGCCGGCCGACCGCGCGAAGCTCGACGGACTGTACGAGTGCATCCTCTGCTTCTGCTGCACGACGAGCTGCCCCAGCTACTGGTGGAACTCGGACCGCTATCTCGGCCCCGCGGTGCTGCTCCAGGCCTATCGCTGGATCGCCGACAGCCGCGACGAAGCGACCGGAGAGCGGTTGAACGAGCTCGAGGACCCGTTCCGGCTCTATCGCTGTCACACCATCATGAACTGCGCGAACGTCTGCCCCAAGGGCCTGAACCCCGCCAAAGCGATCGCCGAAGAGAAGAAGCTGATCGCCGAACGTGCGGCGTGAGCGAGGAGACTTACCGGGCCGAAGGCCTGGAGGACGTCGGAGTTCCCGTCGGGGCAACCCCCGACGCTGACAATCCGGGCTGGTACAGCTGGGGCGATTTCCCGCGCGGCAGCTTCGCCGCGGCGACGGGACGGCTGCTGTTCAGGCCCGACGGAGCAGGCCGCGCGATCTGCCGGATGTTCCCGACCGAAGCGCATATGAACATGGGCGGCTCGCTCCACGGCGGATCGGTGATGAGCTTCATCGACATGGCGATGTTCGCCGGCGGGCTGTGCGCGGGGATGGAACGCGGCCATTACGTCACTCTCGATCTTACCACGCACTTCCTCGCGCGGGGCAGGCCGGGAACGCCGCTCGACGCTTATGTCGAGCTGGTGAAGCAGACCCGCGGCCACGCTTTTCTGCAAGGCGTGGTCAGGCAGGACGAGGAGCCCTGCTACAGCTTCAACGGCACGCTGAAGCGTATCCGCGAGCGCAACACGCCCGCATGACGGGCCCGGTCCGCGCGGCCTACGATCAGCTGGTCGCCGCGCACGAGCTGAAGCCCGATCCGGCGCAGGCGCGCGCGGTTGGCGCGCTCGACCGTCTTGCCGGCAGCATGGATCGCAGCGGCTTCTTCTCACGGCTGTTCGGGGATGAATCGAAAGGACCTGCGGGAGTCTATCTGTGGGGCGGCGTCGGCCGCGGCAAATCGATGCTGATGGACCTCGCGTTCGCGCATATCGACGTCGAGCCGAAGCGCCGAGTCCACTTTCACGAGTTCATGCTCGAAACGCACGCGCGGCTGCGGGTCGTCCGCGAGCGGCACGAGGGCGACCCGATCGAACCGGTCGCCGAGCAGATCGCCGAAGGGGCGAAGTTGCTTTGCTTCGACGAGATGCAGGTCACCAACCCGGCCGACGCGATGATCCTCTCGCGCCTGTTCGGGAAGCTGCTCGATCAGGGGGTGAAGGTCGTCACGACCTCCAACCGTCAGCCGCGCGATCTCTATCTCGGCGGCCTCAACCGCGAGCTGTTCGTGCCCTTCATCCAGCTGATCGAGCGTCGCATGCTGGTCGTCGCCGTCGACGGCCCGACCGATTACCGTCTCGAGCGCCTGAGCGGCGTCGAGGTCTGGCACGTGCCGAACGGTCCCGAGGCAACTGCAGCGCTCAGCCGCGCCTTCTTCCAGCTGACGGATTATCCGGTCGAGGACCGGGCGAAGGTGCCGGCGGAAGATATCGATCTCGGCGGCGGGCGCACGCTGCACGTGCCCAAGAGCCTCAAGGGAGTCGCCGTGTTCTCGTTCAAGCGGCTGTGCGGCGAGCCTCGCGGGGCTGCCGATTATCTCGCGATCGCGCGGCGCTACCATACCGTCATCATCGTCGGCATCCCGGTGATGGGACCCGAGATGCGCAACGAGGCTGCGCGGTTCGTCACGCTGATCGACGCCCTTTACGAGCACAAGGTCAAGCTGCTCGCAGCTGCCGAAGCGGAACCCGAGGGCCTGTACCCGTCCGGCGACGGCACCTTCGAGTTCCAGCGCACCGTCAGCCGCGTCGAAGAAATGCGCAGCGCCGAATATCTGGCGCAGGGGCACGGAGCGGACTAGCGTTGCCTTCGTCAGCAAGGGGGAACGCGCGATGATTGTCACTACAACCGAAAATGTCGCCGGACACCGCACCGGCGAGAGCTTCGGGCAGGTCTTCGGCGTCGTCGTGCGCAGCCGGAGCATCGGCGGCAATCTCGCCGCGGCCCTGCGCTCTATCGGCGGCGGCGAGATCAAGGAATATACCGCGCTGGTCGAGGAAACCCGTCGCCATGCGATCGACCGGCTGGTGGCGAACGCAACGGCGATGGGCGCGAACGCCGTGATCATGATGCGCTTCGACTCGGGTGAGATCGGCCAGACCATGAGCGAGGTGGTCGCTTACGGGACCGCAGTGAGGATCGAACCCGAGTGAGGAGCGGCTGGCGCGGGCTTCCGCTGATTGCGAGCGCGGTTCTGGCGCTGTGCGGAATCGCGCTTTGGGCATTCGGCGGAGGGCCGATTCTGCTCATCGTGGGGGCGATTGCGGTCATCGCCGCTCTCGTTGAGCCGATCTACGGCCGCGCCGATGGACGCCCGTTGGGGCCAGGCTGGCGCCCAACGGATGAAAAGTTCGTCGACCCAGAGACGGGTGGGCTCGTCACCGTGTGGTACGACCCCGCGACCGGCGAGCGCCGCTACGTTCAGGACGGGGTCGGCACCTGAGCTTTCGGCAGCGTGTAACTTGACGCATGGCTCGTGGTGAGTAGCGTCGCGCAACTCATTATCCCGGGGAGGGGAATAACATGCGATTGATGCTCGGACTGCTGCTTGCCGCAACTGCCACCGCCGGGCTGGCGGCGACTGACCCGCGCACCCTCCCCACTCAACTCGAGCCGGCGTGGCAGGCGAAGGCGCGCGCCGTGTTCAAGCAAGCGATTGAAATCCCGAGCGTTCACAACCGCGGCCAGGTGCCGAAGGTCGCGAAGCTCCTCGCCGACCAGTTCCGCGCCGGCGGCATCCCCGATTCCGACATCCACGTCATGCCTTACGAGTCGCTCCCTGGCGACCAGACCGAGGCGCTGATCGTCCGCTGGCGCTCGCCGCACCCGACCAAGAAGCCGATGCTCATCCTTGGCCACATGGACGTGGTCGAAGCCAAGCGCTCCGACTGGAAGTACGATCCGTTCCAGTTCCGCGAGGAAGGCGGCTATTTCTACGGCCGCGGCACCAGCGACATGAAGAACGGCGACGTCGCGACGACCATGGCCGCGGTGAAGCTCATGTCCGAGGGGTTCAAGCCCGACCGCGACATCATCTTCTTCTACAGCGGCGACGAGGAGACCCGTGGCCAGGGAGCGACGCTGGCGTCGACCAAGTGGCGCAACCTGACTGACGCCGAGTTCGGGCTCAACGCCGACGGCGGCTGCCCGTCCTTCGATGAGAATTTCCGGCCGCTCGGCTGCACCATTTCCACTGCCGAAAAGACGTTTCAGACCTACACCTTCACCACGCACAACCCCGGCGGCCACAGCTCCGAACCACGGCCCGACAACGCGATCTACGACCTGATGGATGCGCTGAAGCATCTGCAGGCGCATCGTTTCCAGCCGATGCTCAACGACACGACCCGGGCCTATTTCGAGCACCGCGCCAAGGAAGAGGGCAACTCGTCGCTCGGCCAGGAAATCCGCGCGTGGCTTGCGAACCCGAACGATGGAGCAGCGGCCGATGCGATCGACGCCAATCCGCTCGAGGTCGGCTACACCCGGACCACCTGCGTTGCGACGATGCTCCAGGGCGGACACGCCGATAACGCGCTGCCGCAAAGCGCCGTCGGAACCGTGAACTGCCGGATCATGCCCGGCGTCGATCCGAAAGCGGTGCAGGCGGAGCTTCAGCAGCTTGCGGGGCCCAAGGTGCAGGTCGCGCCCGATCCCAATTTCATCGGCCAGACCACCCCGGCGTCGCCGTTGCGCCCCGACGTGCTGAATGCCGTCACGACCGCGATCCACAAGATTCTGGGGCCCGGCATGGAAACCTATCCGACCATGTCGAGAGGAGCGAGCGACGGCAGCTTCTTCCGCGCGCAGGGAATGCCCGTGTACGACATCGACGGAAGCTGGGGCATTTCTCCGATCGACGACCGCGCCCACGGCCTCGACGAGCGTATTCCGGTCCGCGCCTTCTATGACGACGTGGTCTATTGGGAGATGATCTACAAGGCGCTTGCCGGCTAGCGTACCGCGGCGAAAGCCGGGGCCCAGGAGCCCGCAAGGGCTGCTGGGGTGCTAAGTCCTCGCAGCCTCGAGCACCTCCTGCGCGTGCCCCGGGACTTTCACCTTCGGCCACGCCCTGAGCACACGTCCGTCGGGACCGATCAGGTAGGTCGAGCGCTCCATTCCCATATATTTGCGGCCGTACATCGACTTTTGGACCCAGGTGCCGAACGCGTCGGAGATTCGGCCCTCCTCGTCGGACACGAGCGGGACGGCGAGGTCGTATTTGCCGATGAACTTCTCATGGGACTTCATCGGGTCGCGCGAGACGCCCACGACCTTGACGCCCGCCTTCTTGAAGTCGGGCGCGAGCGCGGTGAAGTCCTGGGCCTCACGGGTGCAGCCCGAAGTGTCGTCCTTCGGGTAGAAGTAAAGGACCAGCGGCTGCCCCGGCGAGGCGAGATCGACCGTGCTGCCGTCGCTCGCCTTCACCGTGATCGACGGTGCCATGTCCCCCTGGTTGATCATCGCGACCCCTCTTTGATTCTGTTCCACAATGTGGCGATGCTCTGCCGCGCCGCATCGTGCTCGGCAAGAAGCTCGTTCCAAGTAGCGGCGCCGCATGCTTCCGCGACGAGCTGCCATGTCTCGGGCGTCGGCTTCACGTTCGCAGGCGCGACGAGCCGCATCATCACCAGCATTCGCGACAACAACTTTAGCGCATCGGCAATGTTTGCCGGCACCAAATCTTCTCCGGCAAGCGCTTCCAGGGCGAATTCGAGGCGGGTGTCGAGCCCGACGCCGGTCGTCAGCTGGAGCACATGAATTGCAAATTCGAGGTCGACCAGCCCGCCTGGTCCGAGCTTCACGTCGAGCGCGCTCCGGGCGGGCTTGTGCCGCTCCATGTCGGCCCGCATCTTCACTGCGTCGACAATGACCTTTGCCGGGTCGCGCGGCATGCGGAGAATGCTCTCGATCATTGCCGCGACCTTTTCGCGCACCTGCGGAGAACCGAACACCGGCCGCGCGCGGCACAGTGCCATATGCTCCCAGGTCCACGCTTCGGTCCGCTGATATTGCTCGAATGCATCGAGCGAGACCACGAGCATCCCCTTCGCGCCGCCCGGACGAAGCCGCGTGTCGACTTCGTACAGCGGCCCCGATGCAGTCGGCACGCTGAGCGCCGCAGTGACGCGGCTCGCAAGACGATTGAAATAATCGTTCGGCCCGAGGGGCTTTCGTCCGTCCGACACCCCATCGCCGCGAACATTGTGCAGGTAAATCAAGTCGAGGTCGGATGCGTGGGTGAGCGAATGTCCGCCGAGCCGGCCGAGGCCGAGGACGACGAGCTCGCTATCCTGAAAGCGCCCATGCGCGGCTTCGAACTCGCGCACCGCCGCGCCACCGAGCGCCACCAGAGCGCCCTCCGCTACGCGGGCGTAGCCTTCGGTGACCTCGAGCGGGTCGCGCCTCCGGTCGATCAACTGCACGCCGAGCGCGAAGCGACGCTCGTTGACGAGCCGCCGGGTGCGGTCGAGCGCTACGTCGTACGGATGCCCCTGCATCGCACCTGCGAGCGCTTGCGCAACGTCGACGGCGGGGGGCGGCATTGCAAAGCTGGAGGCATCGAACAGACCTTCGAACAGCTCCGGACGGCGGCCGAGCTGATCCGCCAGTGCCGGCGCGTGCGCCAGCACGGTTGCAAGCAGCTCGGCAAGCTGCGGGCGTGCTTCGAGCAGGCGGAAGAAATTGACGCCGCTCGACAGGCGCTCGACGATATCGCTGAGCCGATTGAGCGCGTGATCGGGCGTCGCGCCCGCGGCGATTGCCGGCAGCAGCGTCGGGAGCATCGCCTCGAAGGCCTGCCGCGCGGCCGGCGAGCGCAGCGACCGCGCCTTGCCCGAACGCCAGTGCGCGACATGCCGCGCGGCAGCCTCCGAGTCGGCGAAGCCAAGTCGAGCGAGGTCTTCTTTGAGGATGTCCGGATCGTTCGAGAGGACGGTCCGCTCCGCCGGGGATAGGCTGTCGAAGACCCGCCCTGCTTCGTCGACGTGCGGCCGAAGCTCGGCGATCAGTGCATTGCCGTCGGCGACGCCGTGCAATTGCGCGACATTGTCGAGCTCGGCCGCCTTCGCTGGAAGCACGTGCGTCTGTGCGTCGTCGACCATCTGCACGCGGTGCTCGATCGTGCGCAGCAGCCGGTACGCGCTGGCGAGCGCCGCTGCGGTCCGTTCGTCGAGGTGGCCAGCGCCGCGCAGCGCCTCGATCGCGTCGAGAGTCGCGGCTGAGCGGAGCGACGGATCGCGGCCGCCGTGGATCATCTGCTGGATCTGGACGAAGAACTCGACCTCGCGAATACCGCCGCGGCCGCGTTTGAGGTCGAAACCTGGGCCGATCTCGGCTCCTTGCGCGAAATGGTCGCGGATTCGCGCCGAAATCTGCCGCACTTCCTCGATTACCCCGAAATCGAGCGACCGACGCCAGACGAACGTGTCGATCGAATCCAGAAAGCGCTGCCCCAGTGCGATGTCACCCGCAGCGGCGCGGGCGCGGATGAAGGCGGCGCGCTCCCACGGCAGGGCGCTCGATTCGTAATGCGAGATTGCCGCATCGACCGGAAGCGCGATTGGCGTGACCTCGGGCGACGGCCGCAGCCTGAGATCGACCCGCTCGACGTAACCGTCCTCGGTTCGCTTCTGCAGGAGCTCGATCATGCGGCGCCCGATTCGGACCGCTGCTTCCCCGGCGTCCTCACGAGCGCGCCGCGGCAGAGTCGCCGGGTCGAACAGCAGCAGGAGGTCGACGTCCGACGAATAGTTGAGCTCGCGGCTGCCGAGCTTACCCATCGCAATCACCGCAAATCCGCACGGCTTCGCGCCCGGCACCCGCTCGGCAATCGCCGCCGCAACCGCATCGTCGATCGCGGCGTCGGCAAAATCGGACAGGAGCGCGGTCACACGCTCGAGCGGCAACTCGCCGGCGAGATCGCCGAGCGCGACCGCGAGCGCCAGCCCGTGTCTCCGCTGACGAAGCCGCTGTCCGACGGGCAGATCGGCCGCGTCAGCAAGGGCGAGTTCGGCCGCTGCGTCCGCTCCGGTTGATACGAACGCGTCGGCCACTTGCCGCCGCGCAACCATCGCTTCGCGGAGAAATGGCGAATGCTCGCGCGCCCTCGCGACGGCATCCTCGCGGACAGCACTCGAAATATCGGATTCCGAACGACTCATGGACAGCTTTTCACTTCGGGTGCGTGCATCGGCAGGAAACTTCCGCGCGGTTCTGGTCGTTTGCAATGCCGATGAAGCTGGAGCGAGAAGACGTTGCAGTGCCGGAACTGAATCCCCTGGACCGCCGAATCATCCGGGTCGACGAGCCTCCGGCGCATGCAGGCATCATGGCCGCGCTGCGCCGCGCGTTCGAGACCGCGGCGTGCGAACCGTCCGACCGCGATTTTTCCGAGCTGCTGCGCAAGCTGAACTGACCGCCTCGTGCTCCTGCGAAGGCAGGAGCCCAGTCCTGCAAGAGAAATTCGGCCGTTGCTTTCGGGTACGAAGCGCTACTCGTGCTCGCGGCTGAGCTCGTCCACTTCGCCCATGATCGTCTGGAGCGCAGACTTGTCAGGGTCGGTCTTGTGCTGGCGCCGCGACGGCAGCTTCCCGCTCGACAGGAGCTGCTCGAGCGCGACGCGGCCGCGCGCGACTCGGCTCTTGATCGTACCGACCGCACAGCCGCAGATTTCGGCCGCTTCCTCGTAAGCGAAGCCGCCCGCGCCGACGAGGATCAGCGCCTCGCGCTGCGGCTGCGGCAAATGCATCAGTGCCCGCTGCATGTCGCCGAGCTCGATGTGCCGGTCCTGGCTCGCGGGTGCGGCAAGGATCTTCGACGCCGTGACATCGTCCCACTCGCCCTTGAAGCGCGCGCGGCGCATCTGGCTGAGGAACAAATTGCGGAGAATGATGAAGGTCCACGCGCGCATGTTGGTGCCGGCTTGGAAGCGCTTGCGCGCGGCCCAGGCTTTCAGCAGCGTTTCCTGGACGAGATCGTCGGCGAGATCGCGGCTGCCGGACAGGGAACGGCCGAACGCGCGCAGGTGCGGGATTACCGCCGCGAGCTGATCCTTGAATTCCGGATCGGACAGCGGGACCGGCTCCGCCGAGGTGCTTGCTGGTCGGTCCTCTTTGCGATCTTCAACCAAACTAGACCCCACCCTGTATCCGCCCGTGGCCATGGCCGCGCGCAGTTGGATCGAACATGAACGGCAATTGTGACGGGAGGTAGGTACTCAGGGCCGACCGGCCAAGAAGATGATCAGAAAAAGGATCACCACGAGCGCCGTCCCGAAGATGAGCACGTAGCGGGTCACTCCGGGCGTTGAACCCTCGCGCGCTTCGGTCGTGGTCTCCACGATCGGGCGGTCGGATTGTCGGCGATCGATCATTTACGCTCTCGTCACGAAATCACTGTTCCTCCGGCCAACGCGTCGACCGGAAGCGTGTTCCGTGGACGCGAGCCTAGGCCGCAGGAACCGTCGCGGCGTCGAAGAACAATGCCTGAGCGATCGCTGCCTTCACGGTCGAGCGCTGAAACGGCTTGGTGATGAGGAAGGTCGGCTCGGGCCGCGTTCCGGTCAGCAGGCGCTCGGGGAAAGCGGTGATGAAAATCACCGGCACCGAGAATTCGGCGAGGATGTCCTTGACCGCGTCGATGCCGCTCGAATCGTCGGCAAGCTGGATGTCCGCGAGAACCAGTCCGGGCGGATGCTGGCGCGCCTGCGACACCGCTTCGTCGCGGGTCACTGCAACGCCAGTGACGTTGTGCCCGAGGTCGCGCACGATGGTCTCGATATCCATCGCGATGATGGGTTCGTCCTCGATGATCAGCACGTCGGCGAGCGTCTGCCGCTCGATTTCCTCGAGCGCTTCGGAGACCAGCGAATCGACGTCGGCGGGGCTGACGTCGATCAGATAAGCCGTGTCTTCCGACGAGAATCCTTCGAGCGCGGTCAGAAGCAGTGCCTGGCGCGACAGCGGCGTGATCCGCGACAGGCGCGCATGCGCGATTCCCTCGGCGCCGACGGGGCTCCTTGACGGCTCCTCGCCCTCCTCGACGTTTGCCGTCGACCAGATCGCATGAAACGTCTTGTACAGCCCGAGCCGCGGATCGACGTCGCGCGGGAATTCGTCGGGCTTGGCGACGATCGCCTCGAGCGTCGCGCGGACGAAGGCATCGCCGTGCGCCTGGCTGCCGGTCAGCGCGCGCGCATAGCGGCGCAGGAATGGCAGGTGCGGAGCAAGTTCCTGGCCAAGGGACATAATCATCAATTCTCCCTCGAATTCATCGTTCGCCGCGTCTTTGGCGGGGCGCCGCTATTGTTTCAACCCTGGAAGAACCCTGTGTTGCGTTGCCGCACCGCCCCCAAGAGAAGTGTACCGCGTGTGGAACCAAGCACCGGCCATTTGGTTTCCGATGACTGGACCGGCATGCCGCGGCGCTGATCGTCAGCTCGCGGTGGCCGGCTTGTTACGTATCGAAGCGGGGCAGGGACAGCAAAGCCGTTGCACCGGACAGTGAGGGCAGTATGAGCGCGCCGAGGACCCGCGCGAGGGGGACGAGCAGTTGAGTGCCACAAAGGGAAGCGAGACGGAGGGAGCCGGTCATTCCAGGCACTCGAAGAAGTCCAATGCTTCCGAGCGTAAAGGCCGCGGCGACGGAAACGGCGGCGGCCGCAAAGGCGGCCGGTCCGGCGACATCGGCCGCGCGCTTCGCTCGGCCTACGACGATACGCTGCGCGAGCCCGTCCCGGACGATTTTCTCAACCTCATCGGCAAGCTCAGCTAAGGTCCGAAAGGCCGCACGATGACGGCGGCCGAGCGCTTTGCGCGCCTGCCCACGGCGGCAAAGCTGCTGCTCATCCTGACGCTCGTCTTGCTGCCGATCGGCGTCGCGCTGGTGTGGCTCGGCGAATCCGGAATCCGTCAGGCCAACCAGGCCGTCGAAGGCCGCGCCGACGACCAGTCGAGGGCAGCAGCCGAAGCGATCCAGGGGCTGATCGCGAGGGATGCGCTGGCGCTCCGGATTGCGGCGAATGGAGCACTCGCCGATGGCCCTGCCCACGCCTGCGAACGCGCCCAGCGGGCGCTGACCATCGCTCCCGGGGTAGCGCAGAGCTTCGAGCTGGAAACGGCGAGCGCCGCGCCGGTCTGTGCCGCAGGATCCGTCGGCGATACCGGAGCACTGCCGATAATCGCGCCCGGCAACATCGCGATCCGCGTTGCGCCGGGGCTGAATGGCGTCGCGATCCGAGTGGGCGTGATCGGCGGAATGGCGACGGCGTTCGTGCCCGTCGCGGAATTGCGCACCGCGGCGATCGAAGCGCCGGGCGATGTCGACACGATCGTTCTTCACGACGACCAGCGCGAGCTGCGGGTGCTCGGACCGCCCGACAGCTCCGACCTGCACCTTCGCCTCAGCGAATGGGGGATCGACAAGGGAGTCATGTTCGCGCGCGTCGGCGCGGCGTATCGGAAGATCACGGCCGGCGATCGGCTCGTGCTGCTGCTTCCGGTGCTGATGTGGGTATTGGCGGCACTGATCACCTGGCTGCTGGTCAGCCGCCTCCTGATCCGGCCATTGAAGCGGCTGGAGCGCGCGGTGATCCGCTACAATCCCGGCAGCGGACCGCTCGACCTGCCGCGCAAGCTCGGCCCCTCGCAGGAAATCCAGGAGCTGCGCGATTCCTTCGCCCGCACCGTCGCGCGGGTCGAGGAATCCGACGCCGAGATGACCAGCGCGCTCGAGGGGCAGCGGCGGCTCGTCCGCGAGGTGCACCACAGGGTCAAGAACAACCTCCAGGTGGTCGCCTCGCTGCTCAACATCCACGGGCGGAGCGCTTCGACCCCGGGTGCCCAGGCGGCCTATGCGGGGATCAGCAGGCGAGTCGGCGCGCTGTCGATCGTTCACCGCAACCATTTCGCGGAGATGGAGGAGAATCGCGGGATCGCGTTGCGCCCGCTGGTCACCGAACTCGCCGCGGAGCTGCGTGCCGGCGCTCCGGAGATCGCGCGGAGCCTCCGGATCGATCTCGAGCTCGACAGCGTCAACACGACCCAGGACGTCGCGGTTGCCGTCGCCTTCCTCGTCACCGAGATCGTCGAGTTCGCGATGCTTCACGGGCCCTCCGACCCGATCGAGATCTCGCTTGCCCGGACCAGCGAACTCACTGCGCGGCTCAAGATCAGCAACAAGGTCCTCGTGCCGGACGACGACGACTCCGGGGAGAAGGTTCAGTTCGAGCGCATCGTCGGCGGCCTCGCCAAGCAGCTTCGCTCGACGCTCGACCGCAAGCTTGGACGGTACAGCGTCGATTTGCCGGTATTCCCGCCCCTCTGAGGAACAGAGAATCTTCGTTACGGCGGTGGCCAAAAAAAGTTCGAGAATTTTGACGCGGCGCGGAACCCTATTCGAAGAAGGGGCGTTGTGCTGTTCGGATAGTGACCTTTTGCCCCCCCGCTCTCGCTATCCGCTTAAATGGGCCCAGAACCGCCAACCCTCCCCCCCCCCGGTGGCGCTTCTGGGCCCTCTTCTGTCTGGGGCACCATCGTCACAGCAGAGCCTGAAC
>JAICXO010000147.1 GCA_025980335.1 Sphingomonas sp.
AGCACACAGACCATCATCGTCATCATCGCGATCGTCATCGTGCTCATCCTCGCGGCGGGTGGCTTGCGCCGCGGCCCGCGCGTGACCCAGATCGACCGCACGGTGACTCACAAGAACAAGGAAGACGAAGAGTGAGCCACTCTGCCGTTCTCGGAATCGCTTTACTTGCGCTGCTGGCGCTCGGCGCGGTGGTGCTCGTCGTAAAGCTGCTGTGGCCTGCCGCTCCTCCGGTCGCCGACCCGGACGACCCATGGGCGCAGCACAACGACACTCGGATGCCCTCGCTGGAACATCCGGCCGAGCCCGGACAAACCGAAGTAGACGCGGCCGTCGCGGCGCAGATCAACGGAGTCGACTGATGCCCAAGGTCACCGTCGACGGCGTCGAGCTGGAGGTCCCGCAGGGCGCGACCGTGCTTCAGGCGTGCGAGCTTGCGGGCAAGGAGATCCCGCGCTTCTGCTATCATGAGCGCCTCAGCATCGCCGGCAATTGCCGCATGTGCCTGGTCGAGGTCGCACCGGGGCCACCCAAGCCCCAGGCGAGCTGCGCGCTTCCCGCCGCCGACGGCCAGACGATCCGCACCGACACGCCGATGGTCAAGAAGGCGCGCGAGGGCGTGATGGAGTTCCTGCTCATCAATCACCCGCTCGATTGTCCCATCTGCGACCAGGGCGGCGAATGCGACCTTCAGGACCAGGCGGTCGCCTATGGCCGCGGATTCTCGCGCTTCGAGGAGAACAAGCGCGCGATCGACGACAAATATATGGGGCCGGTCATCAAGACGTCGATGACCCGCTGCATCCAGTGCACGCGGTGCATGCGCTTTGCCGACGAGGTCGCGGGCGTGCCAGAGATCGGGATGCTGTATCGTGGCGAGGATTCGCAGATCACCTCCTATCTCGAGCGGACGGTGACCAGTGAGCTCGCGGGCAACCTCGCGGACGTCTGCCCGGTCGGCGCGCTGCTCCAGAAGCCGCAGATTTTCGAGTTTCGCTCGTGGGAGCTTCGGCGTGTTCCCGGCATCGACGTGATGGATGCGGTCGGCTCGAACATCCGGCTCGATGTCCGGCAGCGGCAGGTGATGCGGATCCTGCCGCGCATCAACGAGGATGTGAACGAGGAGTGGATCAGCGACAAGACGCGTCACCATGTCGACGCGCTCGTCCGCAACCGCCTCGACCGGCCGTGGGTGCGCGAGAAGGGCAAGCTGCGCGAGGCGAGCTGGAAGGAAGCACTCGAGATTTTCGCGAAGCGGCTGAAGAAGGCCGGGAGCAAGGTCGCAGCGATCGCGGGCGACCTGCTCGACGCAGAGACGATGTACGCGGCGAAGAAGTTGCTCGAGAGCCAGGGATCGACGCTGCTCGAGGGTCGGCAGACGGGGCTCACCTACGACTGCACCAGCCTCAGCGCGGTCGCGTTCAATTCCACCATCGCGGGGATCGAGAGCGCCGACGTGGTGCTTCTGGTCGGATCGAACGTCCGCTGGGAAGCGCCGCTGATCGCCACGCGGGTCCGCAAGGTCGCGCGGAAGGGCGGCAAGGTATTCGCGACCGGGCCCGAGGTGGACCTCGGAATGAAGGTCGAATGGCTCGGCAATGATCTGAGCCTTGTCGGCAAATTGCCGAAGGGCGCTGCGGACGCGTTCGCCAAAGCGGAGCGGGCGGCGGTGATTGTCGGACCGGGAGCGCTTGCTGCCGGCGGTCTCGGCGCGGCGCTTGCGCAGGTCGGACCGCTCGGGTTGATGAAGGACGGCTGGAACGGCTTCAACGTCCTCCACACCTCCGCCGCCCGCATGGCCTCTATCATGCTCGGCTATGCGCAGCCGGGCGGCCTCGCAGACATCGAAGCTGCGAAGCCGGAGCTGGCGATTCTGCTCGGCGCCGACGAAATGCCGGCCGACCGGCTCGATGGCGCATTCAAGGTCTATATCGGACACCATGGCGACAATGGCGCGCGGCAGGCCGATCTTGTGCTCCCGGGCGCGCTCTATGCCGAGAAGCACGGCACTTACGTCAACACCGAGGGCCGGGTGCAGCGCGCCGAAAAAGCGGCGTTCCCGCCCGGCGAAGCGCGCGAGGACTGGGCGATCCTGCGCGCGGTGTCCGAACTTGCCGGCAAGGCGCTGCCGTTCGACAGCTTCGGCCAGCTCCACGCAGCCATGATCGCGGAGTTCCCGCAGCTCGGCCGCGACGGGCTGATCGATCTGCCGTGGTCGCCGCCGAAACTCGACGCGAAGGCGCAAGGGCCGATCCGCTATCCGATCGCCGACTTCTTCCTTACCAACGCGATCTGCCGCAACAGCCCGACCATGCACCGCTGCTCGGAGGAGCTGGTGCAGAAGCTGCACTACGAGGAGGCGGCGGAGTGATGAGACATGACTGTGCTCCTGCGAAGGCAGGAGCCCAGACTCTTTTGCTGGACTGGACCCCTGCCTTCGCAGGGGTACAGGGGCGGGCATGACCGACTTCTTCGTCTCTCATGGCATGATCTACGGCTGGGCTTGGTTCCTCGCGACGGTCATCGGCATCCTCGTCATTGCGCTTCCGCTGATGCTGGCGGTCGCGATGATCATCTATGCCGACCGCAAGATCTGGGCGGCGATGGCGCTTCGGCGGGGGCCAAATGTGGTGGGGCCCTGGGGATTGCTCCAGAGCTTCGCCGACGGCCTCAAGGTCTTCCTGAAGGAAACCATCATCCCAACCAGCGCGAACAAGGGGCTGTTCCTGATCGCGCCCATCGTAACCTTTACGGTGGCATTGATCGTGTGGGCGGTGATCCCGTTCCAGACCGGCGTGGTGTTGGCGGACGTCAATGTCGGCCTGCTGTACGTCCTCGCGGCGAGCTCGCTCGGCGTGTACGGCGTGATCGTCGCCGGCTGGGCCTCGAACTCGAAATATCCGTTCTTCTCGGCGCTTCGCGCGGCGGCGCAGATGGTCAGTTATGAAGTCTCGATCGGCTTCGTGCTGATCACCGTTGTGCTCTACGCCGGAACCTTCAACCTCAGCGCAATCGTCCTCCAACAGAAGGGCTTCGGGCTCGGGATCGTCAACGCGTTCGGGTTCAATCTGCTGCTGTTCCCGATGTCGATCGTGTTCCTGATCAGCTCGATGGCCGAGACCTTCCGCACGCCGTTCGATCTAGTCGAGGCCGAAAGCGAGCTCGTC
>JAICXO010000037.1 GCA_025980335.1 Sphingomonas sp.
AAGGTCTGACGGAGGGGCCCCTCCACCGCACTACGTGCGGTCCCCCTCCCCTGCAAATGCAGGGGAGGATGTAAGCTCTCGCGGGAGCTTGAAAATCATGCGCTCGGGGGTGTGGTCGGCCTGCGCCTCGGACACCTCGAACCGTTCGGCGAGTGCCTCGACCACTTCGCGGACAAGGACCTCGGGTGCGGATGCGCCGGCGGTGATGCCGACTTTCGCCGGCTGCCCCAGCCAAGCCCAGTCGATGTCGGATGCGCGTTCGATCAGCCGGGCAGCGACGCCCATCCGCTCGGCGACCTCGGCGAGACGGAGCGAATTGCTGCTGTTCGGCGCTCCGATGACCAGCATCCGATCGCATTCGGGCGCGATCGCCTTGACCGCCGCCTGCCGGTTGGACGTCGCGTAGCAGATGTCTTCGCTCCGCGGGACGCGGATCGCCGGGAAGCGCGCCTTCAGCGCCTCGACGATCGCAGCGGTGTCGTCGACGGACAGCGTCGTCTGGGTGAGAAACGCCAGGTTCGCGTCGTCGGTAACCGACACGGCGCGCACGTCCTCGACAGTCTCGATCAGCGTGATTGCGTGGTCGGGCACCTGGCCAAAGGTCCCGATCACTTCCGGATGGCCCGCGTGGCCGATGAACAGGATGTGCCGGCCTTCTTCGATCAGCCGCTGCGCCTGGCGGTGCACCTTCGACACCAACGGACAGGTTGCGTCGACGTAGGTGAGGCCGCGGCCCTGTGCCTCCGCAGGCACTGACTTGGGCACGCCATGCGCCGAAAAGACCACCGGACGGTCATCGGGTACTTCGTCGAGCTCGTCGACGAACACGGCGCCGAGCCCCCGCAACCGCTCGACCACGAACCGGTTATGGACGATCTCGTGCCGCACATAGACGGGCGCGCCGAAGCGCTCGAGCGCAAGCTCGACGATCTGGATCGCGCGATCGACGCCCGCGCAAAAGCCGCGCGGCGCGGCGATCAGCACCTTCAGAGGAGGGCGGTTCAGCATTTGGAAAGTCCATCTAAGGCTTCGCTTGCAGCCTTAGAAGGGGGTTCCTATGAACGCGCCCAGTCGATTTCGCCCTCGTAAGGACTAATCCCCAGTGAAGCTCCGTCTTGCCGCTTTGGCTGCCGTCATCCTGCTCAGCGCCTGCCGGCACGCTGGCGATATCACCACCGACAACGGGGGAGGCATTTATGCGGTGCGCACCGCGTGCCCCATCCTCGGCATTCCGGCGGGAACGGGCGACGTTACGCTTTTCAACCCGCCCGGAAGCACGGACTCGACCGCAATCGACGTGACTGCGTCGATCACCGACCTGCGCGCGACATGCCAGGACGCAGGCGCGGATGTCGTGTCGACGGCGACCTTTACCGTCATCGGACTCCGCCGCGATGCGGGCCCCGCTCGCCAGGTGGTGCTGCCCTATTTCGATGTCGCGCTTCGCGGTGGGCAGAGCGTCGCTGCCAAGCAGATCGGACAGGCGGTGCTCAATTTCGCCGCCGGCGACATCCACTCTTACACTCGAGTGCAGGCTACGGTGCGCGTCAATCTCGCCGCCGCCACGCTGCCGGCGAATGTGCGCGCGATCCTGACCCGCCCGCGCAAGGCCGGGGAAGCCGATGCCGCAGTCGATCCGATGTCCGATCCCGCCGTGCAGAAGGCGGTCGCGAACGCGACCTTCGAGCAGTTGATCGGGTTCGAGCTCACTCAGGACCAGCTCAAATATAACGTCACTCGCTAACGCGTTGACTTGGGCAACGCGCGCGGCCAAGGCACGCGCGTCGCCGGCCGCCCGCGAGGGTTGCCGGAAGGGCCGCACGGGAGAGTTCGCCAGACGTTTCAGGCATTTGGCGGCGCCGAAGGAGCAACCGCCCCCGGAATCTCTCAGGCATCAAGGACCGTGCGCGCCTGACAGTCTGGAAAGTGCCCTGCGTCGCCAAGGCTATGCAGGGCCGCCGAAGGGGCAAAGCTCTCAGGCGCTAGCGACAGACGGGGGCGGCAGCCGGAGCGCTCTCGCGAGCATCGGCGGTCGCACCCATGATCGGAGCGTCGAATGAGCAGGCCAGAATGAACCGGGAAACCCACAACGGCGCGACCGACGAAACCCAGGCTCGGGGCACGCCGTACAGCGGCGATCCGCACGGCGGCGAAGGCGCCGCATCGCCGCAGCTCGACAAGCTCCCGCTCGATTCATGGCACCGCGCGCGTGGCGCACGAATGGTGCCGTTCGCCGGTTATGAAATGCCGGTCCAGTACGAAGGCATCATCGCCGAGCATTTGTGGACCCGCGAGAATGCCGGGCTGTTCGACGTCAGCCACATGGGCCAGCTGCTCGCGCATGGGCGCGGAGTCGATGTCGCGCTCGAAAAGCTGATGCCTGCGGATTTCCAGGCGGCGGCGGACATGAAGCCCAAATATTCGCTCTTGCTGGACGAGGAAGGGGGCATTCTCGACGACCTGATGGCGACCCGCCGCGGCGAGGACTTCTACATCGTCGTGAACGGCGCGACCAAGCACGGCGACATTTCATACATGGTGAAGCGGCTCCCCGGCGAGGTGGTGCTCGACCACATGAAGGAGCAGGCGCTGCTCGCGCTGCAGGGCCCGCGCGCGGCCGAAGCGTTGGAGACGATCGTCCCGGGCGTGAGTGGGCTCTCTTTCATGCACGGCGCAGCCTTCCAGTGGAACGGTCATGCGCTGTGGATCAGCCGCTCCGGATACACCGGCGAGGATGGCTTCGAAATTTCGGTGCCGGCCAGGGCGGCGGCCGATCTCGCCGATGCGATCGCCACCCACGAGCTGGTCAAGCCGATCGGCCTCGGCGCGCGCGATTCGCTCCGGCTCGAGGCGGGCTTGCCGCTCTACGGGCACGACCTCGATCACCGCACGACGCCGGTGATGGCCGACCTGACGTTCGCCATCAACAAGCGGCGGCGAATCGACGGCGGCTTCCCGGGCGCGCTGCGCATTCTCGCGGAGCTGGAAAATGGCCCAATCGAGAAGCGCGTCGGCTTCGAAATCGGGGACCGCCAGCCGGTACGGGAAGGGGCGCTGGTGCTCGACGGCGAAGGAAACGAGGTCGGCAGGATCACCAGCGGCGGCTTCTCGCCTTCGCTCCAGCGGCCGATCGCCATGGGCTATGTCGCCGCCGCGCTCGCCCAGACCGGCACCGCGCTCAAGCTCGAGCAGCGCGGCAAATTGTTCGACGCGCGCGTCGCGCCAATGCCGTTCGTCCCCCATCGCTATTACCGCAAGGGAGCCTGAAGCATGAGCCTCTACTTCACCAAGGAGCACGAGTGGATCCGAGTCGAAGGCGATTCCGCGACCGTCGGGATCACCGATCATGCGCAGGAGCAGCTCGGCGACATCGTCTTCGCGGAAGTGCCCGAAACGGGCAAGCACCTCAGCAAGGGGCAGGAAGCTGCGGTCGTGGAGTCGGTCAAGGCGGCGTCCGACGTCTATTCGCCCGTTTCGGGCGAGGTGCTCGACGGGAATAGCAAGGTGGCCGACGACCCGTCCATCGTGAACAGCGATGCCGAAGGGCAGGGCTGGTTCTTCAAGATCAGGCTCGACGATCCGTCCGAACTCGACGGCCTCATGGACGAGAACGCCTATCGCGAATGGGTGAAGAGCCTTTGAGTGAAGTCGTCGCCTCGACCAGCACGTGGAACGCCGCGGATTATGCGCGCGTCGGGAGCTTCGTTGCCGAGCTCGGGCAGGCGGCGCTCGACCTGCTCGACCCGCAGCGCGGCGAGCGGATCCTGGACGTCGGCTGCGGCGACGGCACGCTGACGAAAAGGATTGCCGAGCGCGGCGCCGCGGTCACGGGAATCGACAGCAGCCTCGACATGGTCCGCGCCGCGCACGCAAACGGAGTCGATGCGCTCGTCGTCGATGCCACCGATATGAGTTTTGATCGCGAGTTCGACGCTGCTTTCTCCAACGCGGCGCTGCACTGGATGCGCGACAATGAAGCGGTGGCGGGCGGCATCTTCCGCGCGCTCAAGGCCGGCGGCCGCTTCGCCGGCGAGATGGGCGGCGACGGCAATCTCAAGAAGCTGCGCGAGGCGCTCGACGAGGAGCTGATCATCCGCGGCTACGCGCCGCCGACTTCGGCAATCAACTGGTACCCGTCTCCGGACGAGTTCGCCCGCGTCTATGAATCCGCCGGCTTCCACGAAATCGATGCGCGGCTGATCGAACGCCCGACGGAGATCGAGCATGGCGTCGCCGAGTGGGTGACAACCTTCCGCCGCGGATGGCTCGACCGCGCCGGCGTGCCCGAGCGCGAGCGCACAGAAATCGGCGCCGCCGTCGCCAGCCGCTTCGGCTCCAACGTGGCGGATTACGTCCGCCTTCGCTTCATCATGAGAAAGCCAGCCTGATGCGTTATCTGCCGCTGAGCGACGCCGACCGCAGCGAAATGCTGCGGGTGGTCGGCGCGAGCTCGATCGACGATCTGTTCCGCGATGTGCCGGAGGAGTTCCGGCTCAAAGGCTCGATCGAAGGCCTGCCGATGCATGCCTCCGAAATGGCGGTCGAGCGGCACATGACGGCGCTGTCTCGCAAGAACATGGTCGCTTCCGACGTGCCCTTCTTCCTCGGCTGCGGCGCCTACCGGCACCACATCCCCGCGAGCGTCGATCATATCATCCAGCGCGGCGAGTATCTGACCAGCTACACGCCCTACCAGCCCGAGATCGCGCAGGGCACGCTGCAGATGATGTTCGAGTTCCAGACGCAGGTCGCGCGCCTGTTCGGCTGCGAGCTCGCGAATGCCTCGATGTACGACGGATCGACCGCGATGTGGGAAGCCATCCTGATGGCGCACCGCATCACGCGCCGCAACAAGACGGTGATCTCGTCCGGCGTCCACCCGCAATACGTCGAGGTCGCAAAGACGCTTGCGCAGTTCAGCGAGGATGCGCTTGCGACCGCCCTCCCCGAGCTGGACGCTGAACCGGACACCGAGCGGCTGATCGGCAAGATCGGCCCGGAGACCAGCGCGGTCGTCGTCCAGTATCCGGACATCCTCGGCCGCATCACCGACCTCACCCCGATTGCGGAAGCCGCCCACGCCGCCGGGGCGCTGCTGATTGCGGTAGTGACCGAGCCGGTCGCCCTCGGGTTGATCAAGTCACCGGGCGAGATGGGCGCCGACATCGTGGTCGGAGAAGGCCAGAGCATCGGCGTCGGATTGCAGTTCGGCGGCCCCTATGTCGGCCTGTTCGCCTGCCGCGAAAAGCACGTCCGGCAGATGCCGGGGCGACTCGCCGGCGAGACCGTCGACGCCGAGGGGAATCGCGGGTTCGTCCTCACGCTCTCGACCCGCGAGCAGCACATCCGTCGCGAGAAGGCGACGTCGAACATCTGCACCAGCTCGGTGCTGTGCGCGCTCGCCTTCACGGCGCATCTGACGCTGCTCGGCGAGAAGGGCCTGCGGCAGCTCGCATCGTTGAACCACGCGCGCGCGTGCGAGGCTGCGGATCGGCTTTCGGCGATCGCCGCAGTCGAGCTGGTCAACGACAGCTTTTTCAACGAATTCACGCTCGAGCTGCCGGTCGAAGCCCGGCCCGCAGTCCACGCGATGGTCGGGAAGGGCGTACTCGGCGGAGTATCGCTTGGGCGGCTCTATCCGGGAGTCCAGGCGCTGGAGAATGGACTGGTGGTCGCGGTCACCGAAACCACCACTGACGAGGATATCGCAGCCTTTGAAGCGGCGCTGCGGGAGGTAGTGCGATGACCGTCAACCCGTCGGGCTGGCGGCCCTCCGTGCCATCAAACGAAAACGGCGAGACTCACACCGTCACCGGCAACCGCGCACTCATGCTTGAGGAGCCGCTGATCTTCGAGATTGGAAGCACCGAAGAGACCGGCGTGGATTTTGACGATTTCGCTCCTCCCCCTCAGGGGGAGGTGGCGCGAAGCGCCGGAGGGGGTGTGGGAGGACAGACCCCCTCCGTCGGCTTCGCCGACGGCTCCCCCGGAGGGGGAGGCGTTAAGGTTCGTAACCTGGAACGCTCGCGGCCAATCGGCCTTCCGGGCCTCAGCGAACCCGAAACCGTCCGCCACTACACCCGTCTGTCGCGGCAGAATTATGCGATCGACCTCGGGCTGTTCCCGCTCGGGAGCTGCACGATGAAGCACAACCCCCGCCTCAATGAGAAGATCGCGCGGCTGCCCGGATTCGCCGACGTGCATCCGCTCCAGCCGCAGGAAACGGTCCAGGGGGCGCTTCAGGTCATTAACGAGCTCGCCTTCTGGCTCCTCGACCTCACCGGAATGTACGGCATTGCGATGAGCCCCAAGGCGGGTGCGCATGGCGAGCTGTGCGGCCTGCTGTGCATTCGCGCGGCGCTCGAGGATCGCGGCGACGAGCGCGAAGTCGTGCTCGTGCCTGAGAGCGCGCACGGGACGAACCCGGCCACCGCGGCCTTCGCCGGGTATCGCGTCGAGAACATCCCCGCGAACGGTGCCGGGCGAGTCGATGTCGAGGCACTCGTTGCGCGGCTCGGGCCTGATGTCGCCGCGGTGATGATCACGAACCCCAACACGTGCGGACTGTTCGAGCCCGACATGAAGGCGATCAGCGACGCAGTCCACGCAGCCGGCGCATTCGTCTATTGCGACGGCGCCAACTTTAACGCGATCGTCGGCAAGGTGCGCCCCGGCGACCTCGGCATCGACGCGATGCACATCAACCTGCACAAGACCTTCTCGACCCCGCATGGCGGCGGCGGCCCCGGTTCAGGCCCCGTGGTCCTGTCTGAAGCGCTCGCGCCATACGGACCGCTGCCGTTCGTCGCCAGGATGCCCGACGGCAGCTTCAAGCTGGTGGAGGAGGAGAATGCCGCCGAGTTCCACCCCAAGGCATTCGGGCGCATGGTCGCCTTCCACGGGCAGATGGGCATGTTCACGCGGGCGCTCGCCTATATCCTCAGCCACGGCGCCGACGGCTTGAAGCAGGTCGCCGAAGATGCGGTGCTCAATGCGAATTACCTGCTGCGCAGCCTGTCGGACGTGCTCGACGCCCCCTTCGCCAGCAGCGGCCCGTGCATGCACGAAGCGATCTTCTCGGACCGGGGATTTGGAGACGACGTCAACACGCTCGACCTCGCCAAGGCGCTGATCGACGAAGGCTTCCACCCGATGACCATGTATTTCCCGCTGGTCGTGCACGGGGCGATGCTGATCGAGCCCACCGAGACCGAATCGAAGGCGAGCCTCGACCAGTTCATCGCCGCCGTCCGCTCGATTGCCGAGCGCGCGCGGGCCGGCGACCAGAGCCTCAAGGCGGCACCCGTCTATGCGCCCAGGCGGCGGCTCGACGAAACGCTTGCCGCGCGGAAACCGGTGCTTACCTACAGAGAGCCGCAGCCAGCCGAAGCGGCGGAGTAGCGCCAGGGGAGGGGGAATTCTCATGCAGGTGCAGGTCCATCCGGTCCACCAGACGTGGATCAGCTACGCGGTCTCGGCCGGGATCATCGTCATCATCATGGCGCTGAGAATGCGCCGAATGGGCAGAATGCGGCCGCTGAAGCTCGAAACCCTGTGGGTCGTTCCTGCGATCTATCTCGCGGTCGCGGCCGTGATGTTCTGGCAGTTGCCTCCAAGCGGCTGGGTGGCGATCGCAAGCATCGCCGGGCTGCTGATCGGAGCGGCGGTCGGGTGGCAGCGGGGCACGATGATGCACATCCATGTCGATCCGAACACGCATGCGCTGAACCAGAAAGCGTCTCCTGCCGCGATGGTCTTCCTCATTGCGCTGATCGTCGTCCGAATGGCGGCGAAGGGGATCGTTGGACAGGAAGCGGGAGTGAGCCCTGCGATGCTGACCGACCCGCTGATCGCGTTCGCGCTCGGCATGTTCACCCTCCAGCGAGTGGAGATGTACCTGCGTGCGAAACGCCTGCTCGACGAGGCGCGCGGCCGCGCCTGATGTCGGGCGAGCGGTTTTACGAGACTCCTTCTGCGGGGTCTCGGCGGTCGGCGCCGACGGCGCTGAGAAACCGCGAGCCAATCGCACAAATCCTCGGCGAGTGGCTGCCGCGCAGCGGGTTGGTGCTGGAGATCGCGAGCGGCACCGGCGAGCACGTCGTCCATTTCGCCGAGCGATTTTCCGCCCTCGACTGGCAGCCGAGCGACATCCATCCCGACGCGCTCGCATCGATCGAGGCATGGCGCGAGGAAGCGCGGCTACCGAACATCCGCTCGCCGCTCGTCGTCGACGCCTCATCCGCAGACTGGCCGATCGACCGCGCCGATGCGATCCTCAGCATCAACATGGTGCACATCAGTCCGTGGACGTCGGCGCTCGGCCTGCTCGACGGGGCCGCGCGCCTGCTTGCACCCGGAGCGCCGCTGATCCTCTACGGTCCATGGCTCAGCGCCGACCGGGCGACGGCACGCAGCAATCTGGATTTCGATTCGGAGCTGAAGGCACGCAATCCGGAGTGGGGCCTCCGGCACGTCGAGGATTTCTCATCGGCCGCGGCGGAACGGGGCCTGCAATTCGTCGATATTCGCGCAATGCCCGCGAACAATTCGATGCTGCTTTTGCGCCGCCGTTAAACGAAGCTTTACCACGCAGCCGCTATGGCCGCCGCATGGACGAGAGCAGCATGATGAAGAACCGGCGGTCGCGCCGGTCGCCTGTGCTCCTTGCGGCGACTGTCGAGGTCGCAGGGCAGCCGGTCGCCGTGAAGCTGCGCAACCTTTCCGAAGAGGGTGCGCTGATTGAGGGCGACAAGCTGCCGCTCGAGGGCGCGAGCACTTTATTCGGACGCAATGAGTTGCGCCTCAAGGGCCGGGTTGTGTGGGTTCAGGGGCGGTACGCGGGCGTCGCATTTGATCATCCGCTCAAGCCTGAACAAGTGCTCCGCGCTGTACCCGCACCCAAGCCGCGCGCGCAGGCCGATTTCAAGCGGCCGGGGCTCGCTTGCCGTCCGCTCAGCGAATACGAACGCCAGATGCTCGAGCGCTGGATGACCGCGTCGCCGCTTGGTTCGATCGGCGAATAATCAGGCGACTGCCTTTCGCCGCTGCTCGACTTGTTGTTCCTGCAGCCACTCGACGAGGTTTGAGAGCACCAGCGGCCGATTGAACCCAATTCCATAGGTGCTCCCCGCGCTCCACTTCACCACGCCAGGCGCGGGCGTCAGGCCGGGAAGCGTGACGACGACGTGGGCTCCCGCTGTGAGCGGCGAGCGCGCATCGACGCAAATGCCGCCTTGGGAGATGTTGATAACGCGCGTCCGGATGACGTCTCCGTCCTGCCGCACCCATGCGGTGCAATCGACCTCGATTCGCGGCAAGCGAGGCCGCGGGCCGTCGACTGCGGGCGCGAGCAGCTGCACGACATCGATCGGCTCATCGAAGGTCACGCCGGTGAGGCCATCGTGGTTCCACCTGACGACTCCGCGCACTGGATCGCCCTGTTTGAGCTCGATCGTGAGCGGCTTCGCGAGCGGGATATCGGAATAAGCGCGAATCATGATCCCGCCTGCCGAGATATTGCGAATCAGGCAGAGCTCGCGCCGGCCGTCGACCACGATCGCGCCGACGCGCAGGAGGCTGAGGTAACGGTCGCTTTCGCGTCGGTCTGGCTGGGTCGGCGCGGAGGCGGCGAGGGAATAAGTGGTGGTCTCGACAGGTTCTTGTTCCACGGGCGGCTCCGATGAAGCGCGATAAGCATCTGCCAACCGGCCCGACGGATCGAGCCAGCCCCCACTGCAGTCGGCGTATCAGCCAAGGCTTACCAGATGGTTGCGGCCGCGGAGGCGTTGTTCGCCCCGGCTTCGCGGCAGCGGATCGTTACGCGCTCGGCGCAAGGGTTGAATTTTTCGTCCGCAGGCGCGACACGCGAGAGCCGGGGGGTGGCCGGCCGCGACGCTGCCGAAACGGCGCCGCGGCTCGAACGAATTAAGGAGTTGCCGTAGCCATGGCCTTTGTCCTTCCCCCGCTTCCCTATGCCGAGGACGCGCTCGCACCGCACATGTCGGCCGAAACGCTCCATTACCATCACGACAAGCACCACAAGGCGTATGTCAACAAGACCAACGAGCTGATCGGGGGCGAGCACGGCCTCAACGGCGCGTCGCTGACCCAGGTCGTCCGCGAAGCGCGGCGCGGCGGCGACAACAAGCTGTTCAACAACAGCGCGCAGCTGTGGAATCACAGCTTCTTCTGGCAGTGCCTGGCGCCGGCCAAGGGGCAGAAGCCAGATGGCAAGCTCGCACATTTGATCTCGGACGCGTTCGGCAATTCCGACGCAATGCTCGCCAAGCTCAAGGAAGAGGCGGTCAACCATTTCGCAAGCGGCTGGGCATGGCTCGTGCTCGATCGCGGCGCGCTCCGGATTACCTCGCTCCACGATGCCGACACGCCCGTGGTGCACGACGGAATGGTCCCGCTGTTCACGCTCGATGTGTGGGAGCACGCTTACTACATCGACTACAAGAACGAGCGGCCGAGATTTGCCGAGACCGTGCTGTCGAACATCGTCAACTGGGAGTTCGTGGCCGAGAACCTCGACGGCCGCGGGCTCGATCGCGCCGATCAGCAGCCCACCACGCAGCGCGAGGCGGAAACGACCGTCTAACGGTTACTGCTTGAGCCGGTATCCGGTCCGGAACATCCAGGCGATCACCGCCATGCAGACGATGATGATCGCGAGCGTCACCGCGACGCTCGACCAGACCGGCACGTCCTGGACCGAGTAGAAGCTCCAGCGGAACCCGCTGATCACGTGCACGATCGGGTTGAACAGGGTGATCGTGCGGAACGGCTCGTGAAGCGCTTTGACGGAGTAAAAGGCGCCGCCGAGGAAGGTCAGCGGCGTGATGATCAGCATCGGGATGATCTGCAGCTGCTCGAAATTCTGCGCCCACACCCCGATCGCGAACCCGAACAGGCAGAAGCCGGCGCTGATTCCGACGAGGAAGAGAATCATCGCAAGCGGGTGATCGATGTGAACCGGTACGAACAGGGTCGCAGTGGCAATCGTCACGAGCGCCAGGATGACGGACTTCGTGACGGCCGCGCCGACGTAGGCGAGCACCGCTTCGAAGCTCGAGATCGGCGCTGAGAGCAGCTCATAAATTGTTCCTGTAAACTTCGGAAAATAAATGCCGAAGCTGGCGTTGAAGATCGACTGCATGAATACTGACAGAAGCGTCAGGCCGGGAACGATGAACGCCGCGAAGCTGACTCCGTCCATCGTCGTCATGCGGCTTCCGAGCGCCGATCCGAACACGACAAAATAGAGCGCGGTGGTGATCACCGGCGTGATCAGGCTTTGCCAGAGGGTCCGCTTCCAGCGGTTCATTTCGAAGCGATAGATCGAGGCGATGCCGTGGGCGTTCACTGTGCACCTCCGTGGACCAGCTCGACGAAGATTTCCTCCAGGCTCGACTGGTGCGTCGACAGGTCCTTGTAGCCGATCCCGAGGTCGGCCAGGCGGCGCATCAGCGAGGCGATTCCGGTGCGCTCGGCATGGCTGTCGAACTGGTAGCGCAGCATGTGGCCGTTGTCGTTGACCTCGAGGTTCCAGTCGGAAAGCTCTGCGGGAAGGGAGCCCAGCGGTTCGGCGAGCACGATGTCGAGCGTCTTGCGGCCCATTTTCGCCATGAGCTCGCTCTTCTCGTCGACGGCGACCAGTTCGCCCTTGCTGATCACGCCGACGCGGTCGGCCATCTCCTCGGCTTCCTCGATATAATGGGTGGTGAGGATGATCGTGGTGCCGCCGGCGCGGAGTTTGCGCACCAGCTCCCACATGTCGCGCCTGAGTTCGACGTCGACGCCGGCGGTCGGCTCGTCGAGGAACAGGATTGCGGGTTCATGGCTGAGCGCCTTGGCGATCATCACGCGGCGCTTCATGCCGCCGGACAGGTGCATCATGATCGTCTTGCGCTTGTCCCACAGCGACAGGCGCTTCAGCAGCTCTTCCGTGAAGCCGTCGTTGCGCGGCTTGCCGTAAAGGCCTCGCGAAAAGCTCACGGTGTTCCACACGGGCTCGAACGCCTCGGTGGTCAGCTCCTGCGGGACGAGACCGATCCGTTCGCGGGCGTACCGGTAATCCGTCTGCCAGTTCCTGCCGTCGACCAGCACTTCGCCGCTGCTCGGCGTAACGATCCCGCAGACGATGTTGATCAGCGTGGTTTTGCCTGCGCCGTTGGGCCCCAGGAGCGCGAAAATCTCGCCGCGGCGGATGTCGAGGTCGACGGACTTCAGCGCGTCGACTCCCGTGCCGTACGTCTTCCTCAGGCCGCGGATCGAAAGGATCGGATCGCTCATTCGACCGGAGTCTCCGTCATCACCGAGTCCTTCTTCTCGGGATCGAGGCCATGGCGGAGGAGCATTGGCATGTTCGCCGCCGCGAACAGGAATGAGACGAGGGTCACGCCCCATACCTTGAGCGTAAGCCAGGTATCGAAATCGACGCTCGCGCGCAGGATCTCGTTGGCGATCGCGAGCACGATGAAGAACAGCCCCCAGTTGCGGCTGAGCTTGAGCCAGCCTTCGTCGCTGAGGCCCGGGAAGACCGGGCCGAACAGCCACCGAAGCAGGGGCTTACGGCGCCAAAGGCCGACGAAAAGAAACCCGGCGAGCAGGAGATAGTAGATCGTCGGCTTCATCTGGATGAACCGCGGATCGCGCAGATACAGCGTGATCGCGCCGAAGCTCACGATCAGGATCGTCGACAGCCACAGCATCGGCGTGATCTTGCGGAACGAGATCAGCGCCGCGAGGGTGGAGATCAAGATCGCGGCCATGAAGGCGCCTGTCGCGACCAGCACGGCGTGCAGGCCGGCGCCGGCAAGCTTGTAGGTCGCGAAGAACACGACCAGCGGCCCGAAATCGACCAGCAGCCGCATCGTCCCTTGCGGTTCGGCCTTGCCGCTCATTCGGGTGGGAGACCGGCGATCGCGCGCGCGACGGCGCGCGGATCGAAGGGCCTGAGGTCGTCCGCCTTTTCGCCGACTCCGATGGCGTAGATCGGCAGGCCGAACTTTTCGGCCGCGGCGACGAGGATGCCGCCGCGCGCGGTTCCGTCGAGCTTGGTCATGATGAGGCCGGTCACGCCCGCGCTCTCGCGGAACACCTCGACCTGAGCAAGCGCGTTCTGGCCCGTCGTTGCGTCGAGGACGAGGAGGACGTCGTGCGGCGCTTCGGGGTTGAGGCGGCCGAGCACGCGGCGGATCTTCGACAGCTCTTCCATCAGATGCGTCTTGTTCTGGAGCCGTCCGGCAGTGTCGACGACGAGGACGTCGATCCCCTCTGCCGTCGCCTGCTTGACCCCGTCGAATACGATTCCGGCAGCGTCGCCGCCTTCCTTGCCTGCGATCACCGGCGCGCCGATCCGGTCGCCCCAGATCTTCAGCTGCTCGATCGCCGCCGCGCGGAACGTGTCGCCGGCGGCCAGCAGGACGCCATAATCCTGCTCCTTGAGCCAGTGGCCGAGCTTGCCGATCGTGGTCGTCTTGCCCGAGCCGTTGACGCCGATGACGAGGATCACGTGCGGACGCGGGAAACCCCATATTTGGAGCGGCTTGGCGACTGGAGCTAAGATTTTCTCGATTTCTTCCGCAAGGATGGTGCGCAGTCCGCGCTCGTCCAGCCGCTCGAATTTCCGGCTGGCGATTGCCTCGCGGATTCGATGCGAGGCTTCGGGCCCCAGGTCGGACGCGATCAGCGCCTCCTCGATATCATCCAAAGTGGATGTATCGAGCGCTGCGCGGCTGGTTATGCCCGTCAGGTTGTCGGCAACCCGGTCCGCGGTCTTCTGGAATCCGCCGCGCAGGCGGTCGAGCCAGCTCATGCCCATACCGCGTTGAGGTGGTCGCCGTCACGGCCGGTGATCCGCGCCAGACCGATTTGGCCGCGGGAGGCGCCGCGGATGGTCACCGGCGCGAAATTGTCGGCGTGCCCCTTGCCGTGATTTTCAACCAGCACCGTTTGTGTGCTGCCGACCAGCGCATCGAGCCAGCGGGTGCGGCGTTCGGCGGCGGCTTCGCGGAGGCGCGCGGCGCGGGCCTTCACCAGCGCGCGCGGCAGTTGCGGCATGCGCGCAGCGGGCGTGTTCGGCCGCGGCGAGAAAGGGAAGATGTGAGCGGCGATGACGTCGCAGTCGTCCAGCAATTTCAGACTGTTCAGCGCCATTTCTTTAGTTTCGGTGGGAAATCCCGCGATCAAATCCGCGCCGATCGTTGCTTCGCCTCGCGCGGCCTTGATCCGTTCGACGGTGCGCACCGCGTCGGCGCGGCTGTGGCGGCGCTTCATCCGCTTCAGGATCATGTCGTCGCCGGCCTGCAGCGAAAGATGGAAGTGCGGCAGGAGCCGGGGCTCGCCGGCGATCAGCTCGAGCAACTTGGCGTCGATCTCGACACCGTCGAGCGATGACAGGCGCAGGCGCTTCAGGCGGGACTCTGCGGCGAACAGGCGTTGGCACAGCGCGCCGATCCCGCCGTCATAATCGGTGATGTCCACGCCGGTCAGCACGATTTCCCGCGCGCCGCGGTCGATTTCGCGTGCGACGGCATCGCGGATCAATTCGAAGGGGAGAGAACGGCTCGCACCGCGCGCCTGCCAGATCGAACAGAAGGTGCAGCGATGGTCGCATCCCGTCTGCACCGCGACGAAGCTTCGGACGTGGCCGTGAAAGCCAGCTGGCGCCATGGCGTCATTTGCCGCCAGGCTGTTGAGCTTGGCCGCATTTCCAACGATCCGACTAACCTCCGGCATCGCTTCGAAGGACGAGCGCTCGAGTTCAGCCGCGCAGCCGGTGACGAGGATTTTCGCCGATGGCCGCTGTCGGTGCGCACGGCGGATCGCCTGGCGGGTCTGCCGCACCGCTTCGCTGGTGACGGCGCAGCTGTTGACCACGATCCAGTCCTCGCCCGGCGGCGCGGTCCGGGCGATCGTCTCGCTCTCGGCGAAGTTCAGGCGGCAGCCGAGCGTGATCGTCTCGATGCTCATTGCAGCGACTCCAGATCGAGTTCGCCTTCGAACACATGCGTTGCGGCGCCGCGCATCCGGATCGGCTCGCCCGGTTGCCATGCGATCGTCAGCGAGCCGCCCGGCATGGTCACGCTCAGCGGCGAACTCGCGCGCCGGGACTTGATTGCTGCAACTGCAGTCGCGCATGCCCCGGTTCCGCAGGCGAGGGTCAGGCCGGCGCCGCGCTCCCAGGTGCGCAGGCGGATGCCGTCGCTTCCGACTTCTGCCACATTGACATTGATCCGCTCGGGGAAGGCGGGATCGAACTCGATCTTTGCGCCAAGCTCCTCCAGCGGCACTGCTTCGATATCATCCACGAAGAAGACGATGTGCGGATTGCCGACATTGAGCGCCTGCGGATGCTCGAGGCGGTCCCACGCCATCGGCAGCGCGGACGTGTCCATTGGATAGGCGAGGGGGATATCCTCCCAGTCGAAACGTGGTTCGCCGAGCGAAACCTCGACCTCGCTCCCGAGGTTTTCGCCCTCGAGCAGCCCCCCGGCGCTCTCGATCGTCCGGGCGCCGGTCAGCTGGACCACGCAGCGTGTGGCGTTGCCGCAGCTTTCGACCTCGCCGCCATCGCTGTTCCAGATGCGCATTCTCAGATCCGCGCTATCGCTCGCTTCGAGCATGATCAGCTGGTCGCAGCCGATGCCGGTGCGCCGGTCGGCAATCGCGCGGGCAAGTGCGTCAGTGACGTCGAACGGCTCATCACGCGCGTCGACGATCACGAAATCATTGCCCAACCCATGCATCTTGTGGAAGTGCCGGCGCATCGGCCGCGTGACTTAGGGAGCGTGCCGACCTTAGTCCACCTGCGAGGGTCCAATGCCGCGAGCTGCCAGCGACGTCATGCAATCGATCATTTTCTCCGCGGTGCTCGACGGCATTGCTGCGCTGAAGCGCGGGTCGGGCGGCCTGCCCAACCAGCTGCTGCGCGATGTCCAGACGATCCATCCGAACGTCACCTTCGCGGATCTGCCGAAGGAGCTGCAGGACGCGATTGCGGAGAGCACGCGGGCGGCGTTCACGCAGCTTCTGAAGGAAGGCTACGCCGTCGGACCGCGCCAGCAGATGCAGCAGTCGCGGCCGATCGATCGGGTACCCGAGCGGCAGCGCACCAGCGACCGCCGTGGTCCGCCGCGGGGCCCGCGGCGCGGCCCTCCGGGCGAAGGCGGCGACAAGCCCCGCGGTCCCGGCGGCCCCTCGCGCCCGCGCAAGCCGCCGAAGGGCAAGCCGCGCCTGGGTTGAACTTGACTGGCGGAGCGGGTAAGCGCCGCCGCGTCTTAGGACATACATCGATGCTGAGCGCTCACGGGCGCACGCCGGCCGACGAGGTTTCGTCCGCCGGCGGTTTTTGCGTTTTTATCCTCCCCTGCTTTTGCAGGCGAGGGGGAAAGCCGAAGGCGGTGGAGGGGCCTCTTGGCCTCTCAAGACCCCTCCACCATGTTTCACATGGTCCCCCTCTCCTCGAAAGCGACGGCAGGATGAAGAAAGGATTTGAATGTTCGACACGTTGAGCGATCGGCTCGGCAGCGTATTCGACCGGCTTCGTGGGCGTGGGGCGCTCACCGAGGCCGACGTGCGCTCGGCCATGCGCGAGGTGCGGGTCGCCCTGCTCGAGGCCGACGTCGCGCTTCCGGTCGCGCGCGACTTCGTCGAGCAGGTGACGGAAAAGGCCGTCGGACAGGAAGTGCTGCACTCGGTCACACCGGGGCAGATGGTGGTCAAATACGTCCACGATGCGCTGGTCGAGACGCTGGGATCCGAGACGGCCGAGCTCGACCTCAACGTTGCCCCGCCGGCGGTGATCATGATGGTCGGCCTCCAGGGTTCGGGCAAGACGACGACCACAGCCAAGCTCGCGAAGCGCTTGTCCGAGCGCGACCGCAAGAAGGTGCTGATGGCGTCGCTCGACGTCGCGCGACCTGCAGCGCAGGAGCAGCTGGCGGTGCTCGGGCGGCAGACGGGCGTCGACACGCTTCCGATCGTCCCGGGGCAGCAGCCGGTCGACATCGCAAAACGCGCCCTCCAGTCGGCAAGGCTCCAGGGCTATGACGTTGTCCTGCTCGACACCGCCGGCCGGCTTCACGTCGACGACCAGCTGATGGGCGAGATGAAGGCGGTCGAGGCGGCGTCCACTCCCGCTGAGACCTTGCTCGTCGTCGACGCCCTGACCGGTCAGGACGCGGTCAACGTCGCCAAGGGATTTTCGGCCGAAGTTCCGCTTACCGGTGTCGTCCTGACCCGGATGGACGGCGATGCGCGCGGCGGCGCTGCGCTGTCGATGCGGGCAGTCACTGGTAAGCCGATCAAGTTCGCCGGGGTCGGCGAGGCGCTCGACAAGCTCGAGGCGTTCCACCCTGACCGCGTTGCCGGCCGAATTCTCGGCATGGGCGACGTCGTCAGCCTCGTCGAGCGCGCGGCGGAAACGATCAAGGTCGAGGACGCGGAGAAGCTCGCGGCCAAGATGGCCAAGGGCAAGTTCGACCTCGACGACCTCTGGGCACAGCTTCAGCAGATGCAGCGCATGGGCGGTTTGGGTGCGCTCGCCGGAATGATGCCCGGCCTCAAGGGCATGAAAGGTGCCATGGACCAGGCGCAGAACAGCAAGGCGCTGGTTCACATGGAGGCAATGCTCTCCTCGATGACGGCGAAGGAGCGGGCGAAGCCGGAAATCATCAACGCCAAGCGGAAGATCCGCGTTGCAAAGGGCTCGGGAACGACCGTCCAGGAAATCAACAAGCTGCTGAAGATGCACCAGGAGATGTCGACCGCGATGAAGCGGCTGAAGAAGATGGGCGGCCTCGGCAAGCTCGCGGCGATGTTCGGCAAAGGCGGCCTGGAAGGCGCGCTCGGCGGCATGGGCGGACTTGGCGGCGGCGGTTCACCCGGCGGTCTGCCCGGCCTCGGCGGTGCCGGAGCGCTTCCGGGCCTTGGCGGCTCGGCGCCGTTCAATCTTCCACCTGGTTTCGACAAGTTTTCAAAGAAATGACGGGCCCCTCAGCCCGTCATCCCGGCGGAGGCCGGGATCCATATTGAGGAAATGGATTCCCGCCTTCGCGGGAATGACGAGAAGAAGGAATAATGAAATGGCTCTAGCAATTCGTCTCTCGCGCGGCGGCGCGAAGAAGCGGCCTTATTATCGCATCGTCGTCACCGACAGCCGCTCACCGCGCGACGGACGGTTCATCGAGAAGGTCGGCACTTACAACCCGCTGCTGGCGAAGGATTCGCCCGAGCGGGTGAAGCTCGACACCGACCGCATCCAGCATTGGCTCGAAGTCGGCGCGCAGCCGTCGGACCGGGTCCTACGCTTCCTCGATTCGGCAGGCATTCGCGAGCGCACCGCGCGCAGCAACCCGCAAAAAGCCGAGCCGGGCGAGAAGGCCAAGGAGCGCGCTGAGGCTCGCGCGACGAAGGAGGCCGAAGCCGCTGAAGCTGCCGCCGCGCCGCAGGAGGAAGCCGAGGCCGTTGTTGCTGCCGAGGTCGAGGCGGCGACCGCAGAGCCGACTCCCGAGGCGGAGAAGGTCGGTGACGAAGTCTCCGAGCAGACTCCGCCGGTCGGCGAAGATGCCGTCGGCGAGGCTGCAGCCGAGGCACCGGCCGAAGAGCCTGCCAACGAGCAGCCGGACGCGACCGACGTCGGCGAATCCGCGCAAGCGCCTGCCGAGGGCGCCAACGACGTCGCTCCGCCGACCGAAGGCTCGCCCGAGCCGACGCAGGCCTGACCATGGAACACCGCGGCGAGCGTCGAATCGCGCTCGCCGCGGTTGCCGGGGCGCATGGAGTGAAGGGCGACGTTCGCCTGAAGCTTTTCAGCGACTCCATCGACAGCCTTTCGCGCCACGAGAAGCTGTATGTCGGAGGTGCCCAGCGGCGCCTCCTCGAGATACGGGAGAGTGGCAAGGCCGCCGTCGCGCGGTTCGAAGGGATAACAGATCGCGGCGCCGCCGAGGCGCTCCGCAGCGCGCTGGTCGAGGTGGATCGCGAAGCCCTGCCGCCGCTTGAAGAAGGCGAATATTATCACGCGGATCTGATCGGCCTGCCCGCCGTCGATCGGGACAGCAATCCGGTCGGGACCGTCACGGCTGTCGAGAATTACGGCGCCGGCGACCTGCTCGAGATCGAAGCCGCAAACGGCAAGCGATCGCTCATTCCCTTTCGCGGCGGCATCGCCGACCTGGAAGGGGACCGCATCGTGCTCGATCCGGAGTTCCTGGCCTAGGCCGCGGCTTCCGCATCGGTCCGCACCGGCTCCCGCCACAAAGGCTGCTGGGAATTGAGATCGTTGCGGATCGTCGTCGCCGCGACTCCGCCTTCGCCCATCGCATGGCTGATCTGGTCGAGGCCGATGACGACGTCTCCCGCGGCATAAAGCCCGGGCACACTCGTTCGCTGGTGCGCGTCGACGGCAATGCAGTCCTTCGGACCGAGCTCGGCCCCGACCATCTCGGCGAGCTGCGTATGCGTATCCGACCCGAGAGCCGGGTAGATGCTGTCGAAGCTGTAGGTGCCCTCTGCCGTTTCGACGATGATGCACGCGCCGGTGATTGCAACTGCATTTGCTGGTCCATCGACTGTCTCAACGCTGGCTTCGCGGAGCTTCTGCTGGTCGTCGGGCTTGAGGTGCATCGCCTTGTCTGGCGCGATCAGCGTGAGGTCGGCGGTGTAGCTGCGCAAGAACAGGGTCTCGGCGACGCCGTGGTGGTCGCTTCCGATCACTCCGACGCGCTTGTCCGTGACTTCGTAACCGTCACAGATGGGGCAATAGCGAACAAGCCCGCGCGCGAGCGCCTCGTCGTGCAAATCCTCATCCATCGGGGGCCGTCGGTTGGTGACGCCGGTGGCGATCAGCACGGTGCGGGCGGTCGCGCAGCCTGAGCCCCATGTCGCCGTGAAAAGGCCGGTGCCCGCATCGCGTTCTAGCTTGGTCACGAACTCCGTTTCCATCGCCGCGCCATATTTGCATGCCTGGTCGCGCATCTGCTGGAGCAACTCGGTCCCTTCGATTCCATCGGCGAAGCCGGGAACGTTGCGGGTGCAGGGAATCCAGGAGGCGCGGCTCTTGCCCGCATCGACGACCATGATGTCGAGGTGGAACCGCGCGAGGTAAATGGCCGCGGTCAGGCCAGCCGGCCCGCCGCCGATGATCAGGCAATCGAGGAGCGGCTCGTCCATGCGTCCCAAAGCGAGCGGACGATAACCGAGTTCCAGCACTTGCACGGGAAGAGTTATGTATATACATCCCGTATATACATGGAGCAGATGATGACGAAGGAAGTCCGCGCCAAGACGTTCAAATCCGGCAATTCGGTCGCGCTGCGGCTTCCGAAAGCGCTCGGGATCAAGGAAGGCGTCGAAATGAAGGTGCGCGAGGAGCAGGGGCGCTACGTCGTGGAGCCGGTCGAGACTCGTCCGAAGAAGATCGACCTCACCGGAATCGCCGGAGCGTGCCCGGGCCTTAAACCGCTGACGTCCGCCGAGCGCGAGATCGAGCCCAGCCCTGGCATTGAGGAGCTGATGAGAAAGGTCGGCTGGAACAAGGCCCGTTAGTGCGCTTCCTGCTCGATGCCAACGCGCTCATTCTGCTGCTCGGCGGTCATGAACGCGTAGTAAATCGCGCAAGCGAGTGCGCTGAAAACGACTTGTGCCTGTCTTCGATTTGTTTCGCAGAGGTGCTTCACGGCTCTGCCGCTGGCAAGCCTCCGCCGCTTGAAGTCATGGAACGCGTCAGCAAACGGATGGCCGTGCTTCCGTTCGACGAAGAGGCGGCGATTCGCTATGCGCAGCTGCCCTTCAAGCGGCACCGATTCGATCAACTCATCGCCGCTCACGCGCTCGCGCTCGACCTCACCCTGGTTACGGCCAATCCGCGCGACTTCCGCGATATTCCTGACCTTCGGGTCGAGGATTGGACCAAGTGACCTTTCGAGCGTCCGTGCTGACGCTCTATCCCGAGATGTTTCCTGGGCCGCTCGGCATCAGCCTCGCCGGACGGGCGCTCGAGGAGGGCATTTGGTCGCTGGACGCCAGGAGCATCCGCGATTTCGCGAGCGACAAGCACCGCAGCGTCGACGACACGCCGGCGGGCGGCGGGGCGGGGATGGTGCTGCGCGCCGACGTGCTCGCGGCCGCGCTCGACAGCGTCGCCGATGGGCGGCGGATGCTTGCGCTTACGCCGCGCGGCGCGCCGCTCACGCAAGCCGGTGTGCGCGAGCTCGCGGGAGGAGAAGGCGTCATCCTGCTGTGCGGCCGCTTCGAGGGATTCGACGAACGGATTTTCGAGGCGCGGCCGCTCGAACCGGTGTCGGTCGGCGACTATGTCCTCTCGGGCGGAGAGCTCGGCGCGATGGTCATCCTCGATGCTTGCGTAAGGCTGCTCCCCGGGGTAATGGGCGCGGCCTCCAGCGGAGAGGAGGAGAGCTTCGATGAGGGGCTTCTCGAATATCCGCACTATACCCGACCTCAAACATGGGAAGGGCGCACGATCCCCGAAGTGCTGCGGTCGGGGGATCATGCGAAGATCGCGGCGTGGCGACACGAACGCGCGGTCGAAGATACACGGCTAAGGCGGCCGGACCTGATCGAGCGCCACGGGGGCGCATCGCAGGCACCGCCCTCT
>JAICXO010000106.1 GCA_025980335.1 Sphingomonas sp.
CGACTTCGGCACCGGCTACGCGAGCCTCGCGCAGGTCAACCGCCTGCCGCTCGACCGCATCAAGATCGACAAGAGCTTCATCACCACGATCGTGAAGAGCCAGCGCACCGCCGAGATCGTCAACACCATCGCCGCGCTCGGGCACACGCTCGACGTGCCGATCAGCGCGGAGGGCGTCGAGTCCGAGCAGATCCGTGCGGCGCTCGAGCAGTTCGGCTGTTCGGAAGCGCAAGGCTGGCTGTTCGGCCGCGCCGTCTCCGGCGATGCGGTGCGGACCTTCCTTAGAATGAGCGAAGCGGGCGTCGGACCCGAGGAAGGCCAGGCAGGCGCGGTCCCCTCGAAGCTCCGCCGGAGTCGCTAAACAAAGGGCGCGAATGCCGGCTGAGGCCTGGGGCCTAACAGAAGCGATTATTTCCGCAACGCACGTCAATCGGAGATGCCGGTCTCACCCGCTGCTCAGCTTGCGCACGTCACCCGCTCCGGGGCAGGAAAGTCGAGCAGACGCCGCGGTTTAGCGGTGGGTCGCGACGATCGCGCTTGGGAAAGATGCCGAGCGCCTTGCCGCGCTCGGCTTCCTCTGTCCAGTTCGCGAGGATGATCGCATCGAGCCAACGCAGCTTCGTGACCAGTCCGCGCAGGCGCATGAGGTCAGCGTTGCTGAGGTCGTCCGCATCGTCGAAGTCGGCAAGCTCCTGCCAACCGGTGCGCTCGTCGACGCGGTGCACGTCGTAGTTGGCGAGATCGTCGTAGATCGATGCGTAGGCAAGCCGGGTCTGAAGCGGAATTCGCGTCTCCAGGTCGCCGGTTCGCCCGTTCCACACGCTCGTTCGAAGCGAGAACGAAACCGGCCAGCGCGAAAGCCCGTGCATTCGTATCGGCCGGCCTGCGCGATCGCTCGCAATGACGTGATCCAGTTCGGCAAGTCGTGCGCGAACGCACGGGCCGAGCATCAGCCGCTGCTTGTAGGAACCTAAGTCGTAGGCCAGTTCATCGTTCACCGCCCGGCGAAATTCGTGAACTTGAGCATTGCCGTGAACCGTCTCGACGATCTGTTCCGCGCCGAGCGCGATCAGGACGCCGAAGACGATGATCCCCACCTCGCCGGCGAACTCGCGCCAGCCGTGCAGCGGCTTTGGAAGATGGACGTGCATGCGGCCGGCCCCCCAGCGACGAACGGAGCCTAACAGAAGGGCTAGTGTCCGCAATGGCCGAAGCGGACATTGGCGCTCGGGCGCACGCCCGGTCGGCGCACGTTAGCTCTGGACTGCGCGCATCCTTGCGACGACTTCGCGCAGGTTCGGGCGCTGGCCTTGCGCCAGCAGGCTCGAGCGGAACAGCCGGCCGAGCAGCACGAATTCCGTGGCGGTGAAGGCGGCGAGGAGGACCGCTGTGCCGATGACTTCCCAGGTCGGGATGCCGAGCCCGAGCCGCGCAAGAACGGCGAACGGAGTCCAGATCGGCACCCAGGTCAGCACCTCAAGCAGCACGCCGCCGGTGCTGCCGCCGAGCACCGCCTGCATCAGAATGGAGATGGGGAGAAGGATGACGAGGATCACCGGCATCAGATAGCCCTGCGCGTCGCGCATGGAATCGCTCATGGCTCCGATTGCCAGAAACAGAACGGCGATGGCGAGATAGCCGACCACGAAGAAATAGATCAGCGCCAGGATCGTCCCTGGCGATGTCAGCGGGTCCAGCGCGGGACGGATCAGGTCGGCGATCGCGCCCTGCGTCGCATAAGCCGCGAACACCCCGCACGCGACCCACACGGCGATCATGAACAGGCCGACGCCGGCGGTGCCGATCAGCTTGCCGTACATCAGCTCCTCCGGGCTGACGCAGGCGAGCACGGTCTCGAGAAGCTTGTTCGAGCGCTCCTCGACCGTGCCCTGAAGCATCCAGCTTCCCGACAGCATCAGGCTGATCATCAGCAGGTAAGCGGCGGCGAGCGGAAGGATCGAGCGGACCAGCATCGCCTCGCGCGCGCCGCCGCCGGGCGGAGGAGTCGAGATGGCGAGCGCCGGTGCGATCGTGCTCGCGTTCGCGGCCGCTTCGGGCGCGACGCCCTGCGCGGCAAGGTATCGAGTCCTGAGATCGCGCGTCAGCACGTCCTGCACCTTGCTGACGAAGGTGGGCGAAGGCTGCCGGTTCGCCCACAGCCGAACGACCGGATTCGCGCCGAAGCTTGCCGGCACGAGAAGCACATAGTCGACGGGCTGCGCGCCCTTCGCCTGCGGCTTGAGCACCGTCTTCAGCGCGCTGTCGAGGCCTGCGTCGGGCGCGCTCGCGATCGACGCGGGCACCGGCACCACTTGATAGTCGGCCTTGGGCGCCTCGAAATCGGGCGTGTCCTTGTCCTTCACGGCCGCGATCTTCGCTTCGGCAGCGCCGGCGCCGCCGTCGGCCGCGAACTGCGCGACGTCGGCATCGCTGTACCAGCGATCGTGCTGCGCCCACATCGCGCCGGGGTCGGCCCGTTCGAGATGATGCCGCTGCACGTACCGCGACAGTTCCGTCATCACGTCGCGGTCGTGGTCGAGCGTGAAGCGCTGCTGCAGCGCCTGCGCCTCTCCGCCGCCGCTGCGGTCGATAATCATGACCCGGTCGGGCTGGTCGCTGTTGAACAGCGTCGGCGCGAGGCCGCCGATCACCATCGACAACGGAAGGATGAACAAGGTCAGCCAGAAGCTGCGCATGCTCGCGATCTGGCGGAACTCGCGGGCGGCGATGATGAGCACGTTCTTCACTGGGCCGTCTCCGGAGTTCCGACGATGTGCACGAACACGTCGTGCAGGCTTGCTTGCAGCTGCTCGAACCGCCGCAGCGGGAAGCGCTCGGCGACGCAGCGCTCGAGCACGTCGCCGGGAGCAACCCCCGGCTCGAGCCGCACGTCCCAGCGTCGCCACCCTGGCTCGGCATCGCCGCAGTCGGTCGCGCTTTCGATGCCTACGATCTTTGACGGGTCGCTCTTCGCGACCACCGTCAGCCGCGCAGGAATCTCCGCTCGGGCTTCCTCCAGAGTCCCTTCGAATTTCTTGCGCCCGCGCGCGAGCAGAAGCAGCTTGTCGCACAATCGCTCGGCGTGCTGCATGACATGGGTCGAGAAGACCACGGTCGAGCCGCCGGCCGAAATGCGCCGGATCTCTTCCTCGAGCAGGCCCTGATTGACGGGGTCCAGGCCCGCGAACGGCTCGTCCAGGATCAGGAGCCGCGGCCGGTTGACCAACGCTGTGGCCAGCTGGACCTTCTGCGCCATGCCCTTCGACAGCTTGTCGACGGTCGTGCGCGTGTTTGCTGCGAGTCCGAACCGGTCGAGAAGCTCAGTGCCCTCCCGCTTCGCGTCCGCCGCAGGCATGCCCTTCAGCCGGCCGAAATAGGCGATCGTGTCGAGCGCGGTCATCTGCCGGTAGAGCCCGCGCTCCTCCGGCAGGAAGCCGATCTCCGGCGCGTTGGCGCGTCCCGGGCTGCGCCCTAGCACTTCGATGGTGCCGCTCGTCGGCCGGATGATGTCGAGCACCATTCTCAGCGACGTCGTCTTCCCCGCGCCATTGCCGCCAAGGAAACCGAACACGGTTGCCGGCTGGACGGCGAAGCTCAAATCGTCGACGGCCACCACCTGGTCGAAGCGCTTGGTCACGCGCTCCAGCCTCAATACGCTCAAACTTAAGTCTCCCCACCCGTTCGGCGGCTTACCTTAAGGCTGTTCCGTGATGCCGCAACCGCTGACCGTCATTCCGCCTCTCCGATGCGCCGCTCTGCCCCGCAGCGCGCAACATCGGTCATTTCGCTTCGTTGTTCACCACAATTGGCGCGAAGCATCGGGTTTCGCGGACAAATCGAAGGAAGTTCCAATGCGCAGAATGCTCATCGGATCGGCAGCCGCAATCGCCATCGCAATGGCCGCAACGCCGGCTGCCGCCCAATATTACGGCTACGGCTATTCGCCGTACAGCAACGGCTACAGCTCCTATGGCTACAGCCCATACAGCTACAGCCCGTACAGCTACGGCAACGCCTACTCGGGCTATTCGTATCCGAGCTACGGTTATACCTATCCGGGCTATAGCTATGGCAATACGTACCCGAGCTACAGTTACGGCTATAGCTATCCGAGCTACAGTTACGGCTACGGAACCTACACTTACCCGAGCTATCGCTACCGGTCGAACGACTGCTTGCGGAGGCATCACCGGAACGGCGTGGTGTACTACACCCGGGTCTGCTGAGCTTAGCGCTGACGGTGGAAGATCGAGCGGCCCGGCGGCGACGCGCGGGCCGCTCTTCTGTTCGACCCTGACGCCAACACGTGCAGCTGTCACCTGAGCGGCCTTCCTCGTACTAAGGCCACGATGCGCGCGATGCCCTTGTTTGCCGGCGTTCTGATCGTACAGGCGGCCGTTGCCAAGCCTTCCGCGGAAGCGCGCGACTGCGGCAGTATCGACCGCAACATCGGACGCGGGTTCATCCTGACGCAGCGGATGTACGGCGGCACGCGGGACTTTGAGCTGCGTTTTCGCCCGCCGGCTGCCGCGACCCGCACGAATGGCGTGAAGCTGGACGGGCCCTTCGAGCTGCTGCTGACGTCTTTTGTCGACGATTTCGACGTCGTCGGCGCGCGGACATCGCTCAACGGTCCCCATCTCGGCTCTACTATTTCGGGTTGAGCACGCCCGCGGGAAAGCCTTACACCGGCACGCTCACGCTCGATTGCGGCGGCGGCACCGTGTTGCGCAACCGATTCGAGCTCAGCACCGTCACTGATCCGCGCGGGCCGATCTTCTTCGGTACGCCGTGGTTCGGCCAGCCGGAACAGCGCTGTATGCGCGAACTGATCGAGCGAGGGCCGCTCCGCTTTACGCTTGCAGAGCCTGAAGGAAGTCCGCCCGCGCTGATGATCGATGCCGATTATCCGCTCGGCTGGGCACTAGCGCAGGTGAAAGCGGTGTGGGCGCAGGAGATGCAGGACGCCGAGGTGGGCCGCTGCCGGTTGAGGCCGCCACTGGCGCCGCCGTTTTGACCAGCAACACGCGGGGTCCAGGAGGCAGAACCGGGCTACCTCTTCGCCGCCGCCACCGTTGCGGTGCTCCCGCCGTCGGTTGCGCCGTCGAGCTTGTAGACGTCGTCGGCAAAGGCGATTTTGTCGCCGTCCGGGCGTGCGGTCAGGTAGCTGATGTAGATCGGGACGCCGGTCTCGCCGATGCGGACATTCTGCTCGGCATCGTCGCCCGGGACCGGCACGTCGTGCCCGAACAGCCACTCGGCCAGCGCTTCGGGATGCTCGACCCTCACGCAGCCGAGGCTGAGGTTGCGCTTCGCCTTCGCGAACAGGTCCTTGTGGGGCGTGTCGTGGAGGAAGATGCCATAGTCGTTGACGAAGCCGAACTTCATCTTGCCCATCATGTTGTAGGGGCCGGTAAGCTGACGGATGTGCGCCTCGACCTTGCCCGCGGCGACCGCCTTCCAGTCGATGCTTGTCGGATCGATCGGCTCCTCTCCGCCGGTCGTAAACGAGGCGACGGTCTGGTATCGTGCGGCCTTCAGATATTTGACGCCGCGCTTCAGCACGATCGGCGCGACCTTGCGCTTCGCGACGTCGGGCGGGATGTGCCAATACGGGTTGAGAGTCACATACCAGATTTTCCCGGCAAGCAGCGGCGTCGGGAAATCGGGCTTTCCGACGATCACCTTCATCGTGTCGACGACCTTGCCGTCCTCGAGCTCCATGAGCTCGGCGTTTGCGACATCGACGAGAATCGCGCGGCCCTTCGCCGGGATCAGCCGAAGCCGGTCGAGCGTGGCCCGGACATGCGGGTCGTCCTGCTGCCCGCCCGCGGCCGCATTGTCGCGAAGCGCAGCGTAGAATGGATTGACCGCTGCGACCGCGTCGATGTGCGCGGGCAGCGAAGGTGCGGCGAGCGCATCGGCCAGCACCGCGCTCGCCGAGGGCGGTGCGAGCTGCAGCGTCGGGTCGCCGAAATCAACTCCACGAACCGGCCGATCGAGCGCCTGGACGTAGCGCACCCAAGCGGTCGAGATGATCTGGTCGTCCGCCGGAGTGCCGCTGGCGAGGGCAGCCTCGACCGACGCGGCGAGCACCGGTCCATCGGCGAGCCCGTCGATCGGTGCACGCTTGAGGATTCCCGCGAGCTTCGCCGCCGCCGCGCGGCTGTCAGCGTCGCGCAACCACACCAGCGTGCCCGGATGCGCTCCGTAGAAAGGGGCTACATTGCTGTCGGGGGCAGGGGCGGGGGCGAGCGCCGCCGGCTTGGCGACCGCGACCGGCGCGACGTCGGCCTCCTGTGCGAAGGCGGGCGCGGCGAGAAGAGTCGCCGATGCTAATAGTAGACCCCACCGCATCGCTTGTCCCCTGTCCACCCTTTTTGCAGAACCTCTTCCGATTAGCCTAACAAGTCCTTGCGCGGGAAGCGCTTTGTTCAACTTTGACGTGGGTCACGGGCCGGCATCATTGCCGAGGGTGGCCGCTGCTGCGAGAAGCCGCTCATGAGCGCTCCCGTGACCGTCCGCAAAGCGCGGACCGAAGACAAGGCCGCCGTCGGACGGCTCGGCGCAATGCTCGTCGAAGAGCATCACGAATTCGATCCGAAGCGCTTCATCGCGCCGGCTCCGCAGCTTGCCGAGCGCTACGGCGGGTTCCTCCTTTCGCGGATCGGCCGGCCCGACATGGTCGTGCTCGTCGCCGAGCGAGAGGAAGAGGTCGTCGGTTATGCGTTCGGCGGAATGGAGGGCAGCGATTACATGGCGCTCCGCGGGCCCGCGGGCGTGCTCTACGACCTGATCGTCGACCCGGCCCATCGGCGGGAGGGGATCGGGACCGCGCTGCTCGAAGCTGCGCTCGAGGCGCTCGGCAGGCTAGGGGCGCCCCGCGTCCTGCTGTTCACTGCGGAACTGAACCATGCCGCGCAGGCGATGTTCGCCGGCGCCGGATTCCGTCGCACGATGATCGAGATGACTCGCGAGCTTTAGCCGCGGCCTATGCCGGGTCGCGCGGGCCGGCGATCGGCGCCAGGTAGGTAACGAGATCCCATTCGGCATGGATGCTGACCAGCAGCAGTGCCATGAGGTCCGCGGCAACGGCCGGCGCGCCCCAGCGCTGCCCGGTGAACATCCCTACAGCCGCGGCTGCGAGCCCGACGTAAACGATGGCTGGCGCAAGGCCGTACCAGAAGAGGTCGAACGCCGCCGCGCCGGGCGCTCCGGGCCGCTGCGCAATCCCGAGCGCGCTGCGCAGGCCGATGCCGATCCCGAGCACGGCGAGGGCGCCGCTCACTGCGGCAAAGAGCCGTGGATCGATCCCTGGTGCGACCGCCGCCCCGCTCAGCACCAGCACCACGGCGAGGTGCCATACGATCGGAGAGGTGTAGAGGTGCTTGCCCCGCTCGACTTCCTCCCGGTCGCGTCCGGCGGTCAGAGTCACGACGACGAACATGAGCCCAATCAGCGCCGCAGCGGACGAGCCGATCATGAAGAAATAGTCGCTCCAGCCCTGCATGGGCCCCGCAATAGCGGAGGCTTGGCGCGCGGACAAAAGCAGTTTGGCGTGCGCAGGCGGGTTCACCACGCAGCCGCGACAGCTTGCTCCCGCGTTCCGTCTAAGCTAGAGGCGCCGCCGTCCTTTGAGGGCGGCAACCCGCTCCGGACAGCCCGTCTTCGGCGAGCGCGTACGGTGTTCCGGATTCCGGCCGGCACCGCGACGCGCTTTTTCGCGTCGAAAACCGCTGCCGGAGTTCCGCTTCGAAGGACGCCACCAGCGCATGGTGCGCTGGCGGCACGACAGGAAACCAGGTCCGCATGCAGGAGCTTCGCCATGGTGGCGCGGCGCGGCAAGCGAATTTGTCAGACGAAAGACACAATATACATGGCGACCACCGCATTCCCGACCCGCGACGATTTCGCGGCCCTCCTCAATGAAAGCCTCGGCGGCGAGAACGAAGCCTTTGAAGGCAAGGTGGTGACGGGCAAGGTCACGGGCATCGAGAATGACATGGCCGTCATCGACGTCGGCCTGAAGAGCGAGGGCCGGGTGCCGCTGCGCGAGTTCGCCGCGCCCGGGCAGAGGGCCGACCTGAAGATCGGCGACGAGGTCGAAGTCTATGTCGACCGCGTCGAGAACAGCCAGGGCGAAGCGATGCTGTCGCGCGACCGCGCG
>JAICXO010000021.1 GCA_025980335.1 Sphingomonas sp.
CGGCTGGACGAGCTTGAACCCGGGCAGCGCTTCGGCCGCGGGGCGCTTGGCATCCGTGATGGTGTCGCCGACGCGGGTCTCGGCGACTTCCTTGATCTGCGCGGTGATGAAGCCGATCTCGCCCGCGCCGAGCTCGCTCAGCTGCTCGATCTTCGGGCGGAAGCAGCCGACGCGGTCGACCAGGTGGGTCGTGCCGGCGGCCATGAACTTGACCTGGCTGCCCTTGCGGATGCTCCCGTCGATCACCCGGACGAGGATGACGACCCCGAGATAGGGGTCGTACCAGCTGTCGACCAGCATCGCTTTCAACGGCGCGTCCCGATCCCCCTTCGGAGGGGGGATTTTTGCGACGATGGCGTCGAGCACGTCCTCGATCCCGATGCCCGTCTTGGCGCTTGCGAGCACCGCGTCCGATGCGTCGAGGCCGATGATCTCCTCGATTTCCTGTCTTACGCCTTCCGGGTCCGCTGCGGGGAGGTCGATCTTGTTGATGACGGGCACGATCTCGTGGTCGTGCTCGATGGATTGATAGACGTTGGCGAGCGTCTGCGCTTCGACCCCCTGCGCGGCGTCCACCACCAGCAGCGCGCCTTCGCATGCCGCGAGGCTCCGGCTAACCTCGTAGGCGAAGTCGACGTGGCCGGGCGTGTCCATCAGGTTGAGCTCGTAGCCCTTCCATTCGAGCCGCACCGTCTGCGCCTTGATCGTGATGCCGCGCTCGCGCTCGATGTCCATGTTGTCGAGCACCTGGGCGCTCATCTCGCGCTCGGAGAGGCCGCCCGTCGCCTGGATCAGCCGGTCGGCAAGCGTCGACTTCCCGTGGTCGATATGGGCAATCACACTGAAATTGCGGATATTTGCAGGATCGCTCGACACTTTTTGTAATTTTTTCGCGTTAGGGGAGGTTCCGGGCGCGCTAGCAGGGGATGTCGCGCGTGTCAGCGGTTGGAGCGACGGGGCGGCGCCGGTTTCTTGCGGCGATGTAATTTGCGTGCGCCCCCTGCGCCGATTAGGCCCTCTTGCGCGTGGGTGTGATGTAATATTATTACCTGCATCTCGCGAGGGCGGAATCGGGAAAGCACGGCGTTGCTTCAAGGCGAAGATCAATGATGCGCGCGCCGCGTCGACTGCGGGCGCTCGCGCTTGCGGCGCCGCTGCTGACGAGCGCGTGCGTCGTCGGTCCGAACTTCAAGCCGCCCGCACCGCCGCCGGTCTCGACCTACACCACAACGCCGCCGCAGCCGACGCAGGCAACGCCCGGCGTTCCCGGAGGCGAAGCGCAGCATTTCGTCGCCGGCGAGGACATCCCCGCCGATTGGTGGACGCTGTTCCACTCGAAGGAGCTCAACCGGCTCATCGAACAGGCGCTTGCGCACAATCCCGACCTCAAGGCCGCGCAGGCGGCGCTGCTCGCCGCGCATGAACAGACGCGGGCGCAGCGCGGCGCCTATGCGCCGCAGGTCAGCGCCGAAGCGAGCATCACGCGCGAAAAGGATCCGTCGGCAACCCTCGCGCCGGTGCCGGCCAACAATTCGTTCGCATACACCCTAATCACGCCCCAGCTCAGCGTGTCCTACGTCCCCGACGTGTTCGGGCTGAACAAGCGGACGGTCGAAGCTGCCGCCGCGAACGAGCAGGCGAGCCGGTATCAGATGATCGCGGTCGACATCACGCTGAGCGCGAACGTCGCGCTCGCGGTAATCACCGAAGCCTCGCTCCAAGACCAGATCGACACGACCAACGCGCTGATCGGGATCGACCGCCAGATCCTCAGCCTGCTGCAGTTCCAGAAGTCGAAGGGCTATATCGGCGGTGCGGATATCGCCGCGCAGCAGACGCAGCTGGCGCAGCTCCAAGCGTCGCTGCCACCGCTGGTCAAACAGCGGGACCAGCAGAACAATCTGGTCGCGGTGCTCACCGGGACCTACCCGGGACAGAGCGCGGGCGAGAAGTTCACGCTAGCGAGCTTAACGCTTCCGGCCGACCTGCCGCTCAGCCTGCCGTCGGCGCTGGTAGAGCAGCGACCCGACGTGCTCCAGGCCCAAGCGAACATGCATGCGGCGAGCGCGGAGATCGGCGTTGCCCGGGCCAACCGTCTGCCCAACATCAGCCTGAGCGCGAACGCGGGGACCAACGCGCTTGCGATCGGCTCGATCTTCGGGCCGGGCACCGGCTTCTGGAACATCGGCGGAGCCCTGCTCGCGCCGCTGTTCGACGGCGGGACCAAGCTGCACCAGGAGCGGGCGGCGCGCGCGACCTACACCCAGACCGCCGAACAATATCGAAACACCGTGCTCACGGCGTTCCAGAACGTCGCCGATACGCTGGTCGCGATCGACCAGGATGCGAAGACGCTGAAGGCGAGCGCTGCCGCGACCGACGCGGCGAAGACGAGTCTCGACCTCTCGCGGCTTCAGTACAAGGACGGCTATGCGGCCTATCTGGCCGTGCTCAATGCCGACCAGGCGTATCAGCAGGCACGGCTCGCGCAGGTGCAGGCCGAAGCCGACCGCTTCACCGATACCGCCGCGCTGTTCCAGGCGCTCGGCGGCGGCTGGTGGCACCAACCCGAGCTCATGAGTGCTGCCGATGCGCGCTAAGCATTTCTTCAGAGGCCTGGCTGCGGCCGGAGCACTGGCGGTGCTCGCCGGATGCTCGTCCTCGCCGGACGAAAACAGCAGTGCCGCTTCGGCGGTTTCGAACGTCCGGCTGACCAAAGCCCAGCTCAAGCACATCCAGCTCTACACCGTCGTGCCGGTCGGTTACCGACAGAAGATCGAGGCTCCCGGCACCGTCGACTTCGACAACGACCAGGCAACCTCGGTCGTCTCACCCTTCACGGGCCCGGTGACGCGAATCTTCGTGACGCTCGGCCAGCACGTCGCCAAGGGCCAGCCGCTCGCAGCCGTCGCTTCGGCGGACGTGGCCAACGCCGTGGCGGCTTACCGCAAGGCGGCGGTCACCTCGGCCAACGCTCGGCGCGTTGCAGCGGCCGACCGCGATCTTGCGGCGCACAACGGCATCTCCGAGCGCGAAGCCGCACAGGCCCAGACCGATGCCGCGAGCGCCGAAGCCGACCGGGTGGCAGCGCTCGAGGCGCTGGCGTCGATGGGCGCAGGCCCCGGCTCCGGCCTCAACGGAATCATCCGCGCGCCTGTGTCCGGCGTGATTGCCGAAAAGGCGGTGACTCCGGGCCAGCTGCTCCAGGCGGGCTCGTCTGCGGCATTCACGGTCGCCAACTTGTCGCAGGTGTGGGTGCTCGCGCAAATCGCGCCGAGCGACCTCGCGAAGGTGGGCGTGCGCGATGCTGCCGTAATCGAGCCTGGCAACGGAACCGGTCCGTTCCACGGCACCGTCGAGAACATCGGCGCGTCGGTCGATCCCAACACCCGCGCGATCGTCGCCCGGATCGTCGCGCCCAATCCAGCCGATCTGCTCAAGAAGCAGATGTATGTCGACGTGTCGATCGAGTCCGGCAGGGTCAGCACCGGACTGCTGGTCCCGGTCTCCGCGGTGCTGCGGGACGATGAGAACCTGCCGTTCGTCTATCTCGCGCTGCCCGACGGCAGCTTTGCCCGACGACACGTGACGCTCGGCTATCGCGACAGCCAGAACGAAGACGTGACGAGCGGACTCGAGAGCGGCGACCGGATTGTCTCGAACGGGGCGCTGTTCCTGCAGTTCATGCAGAGCCAATGAGCGACGAACCCGCTCCGGAGCCGCCGCGCGGGTCCTCCTTCATCAACCGGATCGTCGCGCTCAGCCTCGAGCAGCGGCTGCTCGTCGCCTTGCTCACGGTGCTGCTGATCGGGGTTGGCATCCGCGCATGGAATCGCCTGCCGGTCGACGCCTACCCGGACCTGTCGCCCCCGATGGTGTCGATCACTGCGCAATGGCCGGGCCACTCGGCTGAAGAGGTGGAACGGCTGGTCACCGTCCCGATCGAGCGGGAAATGAACGGCATTCCGAAAGAGGACAATCTCCGGTCCGTGTCGCTCTACGCTCTGTCCTCGATCGACCTGACATTCGATCAGGACACCGACCGCAATTTCGCGCGACAGCAGGTGTTCAATCGGCTTGCCGGGCTGGACCTGCCGAGCGGGGTTGCGCCCGAGGTCGAGCCGCTGACATCGCCGTCCGGGCTGATCTACCGCTACACGCTGCAGAGCCCGGACCGCTCCCCGACCGAGCTCAAGACCTTCGAGGACTGGACCGTCGAGCCGCAATTCCGCTCCGTCCCCGGGGTCGCCGACGATTCCGGGTTCGGCGGCGGGACGATGCAATATCAGGTGCTGCTCGACGAGTATCGGCTCGCCGGCGCCGGCCTTTCGCCGCAGCAAGTGGAGAGCGCGCTCGGTGCCAACAACGGCAACAGCGGCGGCGGGTTCTACGCCGAAGGCGGCCAATTCTATTACGTTCGCGGGCTCGGCCGGCTGCAGTCGCTCGACGACATCGGCAACGTCGTTGTCGCCGTTCACGATGGAATCCCGACGCTGGTCAAGGACGTTGCCCAGGTGACGACTGGGATTGCACCGCGTCTCGGCCAGTTCGGGATCGGCAAGCAGAACGACGCCGTCGAAGGCGTGATCATGCTGCGCACCGGCGACAAGACGCAGGATGTGCTGAAGCGCGTCGAGGCGAAGACTCAGGAGCTCAACACCAGCGTCCTTCCAAAGGACGTGAAGGTGGTTCCGTTCTACGACCGGTCGGACCTCGTCCACGAGACGGTGGTGACCGTCCAGAACAACCTGCTCCGGGGCATGCTGCTGGTCGTCGTGGTCCTGATCTTCTTCCTCTACGACATCCGCTCGGGACTCATCGTCGCGGTCACGATTCCGTTGTCGCTGCTGTTCGCCTTCGCCTGTCTCGATCTCCAGGGTGCGTCGGCCAACCTGTTGTCGATCGGCGCGATCGATTTTGGGATCCTGGTCGATGCCGCCGTGATCATGGTCGAGAACATCTACCGGCGGCTTGCCGAGCGCGAGGAGTCGCCTGCGGGGCTCATGACCATCATCCGCGATGCGGCCGCGGAGGTCGACCGGCCGCTATTCTATTCGGTGCTCGTGATCGTCGTCAGCTTCTTGCCCATCTACGTGCTGTCGGGACCGTCGGGCGTGCTGTTCAAGCCGATGGCCGACACCATGATCTTCGCGCTGATCGGCTCGCTGATCGTCACGCTGACTCTGCTTCCGGTGCTCTGCTCTTGGCTCATGCGCGGAGGCGTGCGCGAACGGCGCAACCGAATCTTCGAGCGGATCAAGGCGTCCTACACGCGTGGACTCGACCATTGCCTGGCGCGTCCACGCGGGACGGTTGCCGTCTCCGCAATTATCCTCGCGCTGTCGCTGGTGATCGGAGCGAACCTCGGCGCCGAGTTCATGCCGCACCTCGACGAGGGCGCGCTGTGGGTCCGTGCAACCATGCCGTACACCATCTCGTTCGATGAATCGGCCAAGGTCGTGCCGCAGATCCGCGCGATCATCTCCTCTTTCCCCGAAGTGACGACGGTCGCGTCGGAGCACGGGCGGCCCGATGACGGCACCGATGCGACCGGCTTCTTCAACGCCGAGTTCTACGTGGGTCTGAAGCCCTATTCGGAGTGGCGCGGGAGCATCCGCACCAAGCCGCAGCTGATCGCCGCGATCAACGACAAGCTGGAGACGTTCCCGGGGATCACCTTCAACTACACCCAGCCGGCGGAGGACGCGGTCGACGAGGCGGAAACGGGCCTCAAGAGCGCGCTCGCGGTAAAAGTGTTCGGTCCCGACCTCAACACGCTCGAACAGAAGGGCAAGGCGATCAAGGCCGTGCTCGAGCATGTCCGCGGGATCAAGGACGTGACGCTGGTCCAGGAGCTCGGCCAGCCGAGCCTCACGATCAAGATCGATCGCGGCAAGATCGCGCGGTACGGGATCAACGTCGACGACATCAATAGCCTGATCCAGACCGCGATCGGCGGCGATGTCGCCACTCAAGTCGTCCAGCAGGAGAAGGAGTTCGATCTTCTCGTCCGGCTTCAGGGCCAATATCGCAACGATCCGGTCGCGATCGGCAACATCCTGGTCGCGACGCCCGACGGCCAGCACATTCCGCTGAAGGAGCTCGCCGACATTTCGGTCAGCAACGGCGCGTCGTTCATATACCGCGAGAACAACAGCCGCTTCATCGGCGTGCAATTCTCGGTCGAGGGGCGCGACCTCGCGGGTGCGGTGCAGGACGCGATGGCGCAGGTCTCGCGCAAGGTCAGCCTGCCGCAGGGTTACCGCGCCGACTGGGGCGGCGAGTATAGCGAATATACCGCCTCGCGGGCGCAGCTGATGGCGATCGTGCCGTTGACGCTGCTGCTAATCTTCCTGCTGCTGTTCTTCCTCTACCGGAACTTCAAGTTCCCTGCGATCGCGCTTGCCGGCGTGCTGATGTCGGCACCGGTCGGCGGCATCCTCGCGCTATGGCTCACCGGCACACCGTTCTCGGTCTCGTCGGGCATCGGATTCCTCGCCTTGTTCGGGGTCTCGGTGCAGACCGCCCTCGTCTACATTTCCTATGTCAACGAGCTTCGCCTCGGCGGCATGCCGCTCAACGAAGCGATTCGGGAGAGCGCCATCCTGCGGCTTCGGCCGATCATGATGACCGCGCTCGTCGCTGCGCTCGGGCTGCTTCCGGCGGCGCTGGCGACGGGCGTCGGCACCGATACGCAGCGGCCATTCGCGGTGGTGATCGTCGGCGGCCTCATCACCTGCCTCGCGATCGTGATTTTCCTGATGCCCGCGCTTTACACGATGGTCGCGCGCGAAGGAGACCGGCTCGAGGTGTGAGGCGGCTCAGCGGTGACCGCTCGCTTTGACGGGGTCCAACCCGTCAGCTCGTGACCGCTCGCTTGATCAGCTCGCGGTCACCTCGTGCACATTGTCGTCGCTGTTTCGGTCGACGTAGAAATTGTACGGATCGACCCCGGCGAACGTCGGCTTCGCGGTCGTGTGCAGCGTTACCTTCTGCACCCCGCTGTGCATCGGCTCGAGCGCGAAGAAGAGCACGTTCTTCTGCGAGAATTCCCCGAGCCCCGGGCGTGCGGTGAACAGGCCGACCTCGATCGGCTCCTTCAGCGGAACCCTGGTCTCGTTGCCCTTCCCGTCGGCATAATATTTATCGGCGCCGATCGTCAGCGTCGTCGTCCAGCCGCTCGCGTCCTTCTTCGTCACCGCGTTGGTGACCTTGAGATCGTAGAGCGTGATCTTGTCGAACAAATCAGTGATCAGCTGCTGCTGCTCAGGCGTCTTCGCTTCCTTGCGGAACTCGGTGATGAGGTCGACCGAACGCGGGTAGGGCGGTCCCTTGAAGCGCCACTTCGCGAGGAATCGGGCAAGCGCCTGATCGACCGCCTCTTCGCCGAGGCGCTGCTGAAGCAAATACATCACCAGCGAGCCCTTGCGGTAGTGGATGTACGGCTGGTTCTCGACGCGATCGAGCGGAAGCTCCTCGACCGCTTCGCCGGCGCGGTTCCTGAGATAGGAGTCGAGCTCGTACTTGAGGAAGCGCCGGATCTTGTCCGGCCCGTACATGTGCTTCATCACCATCAGTGCGGAATATTGAGCGAGCGTCTCGCTCATGCTCGTGCCACCCTGCATGTCCGCGCCGACCACCTGGTGCGCCCAATATTGGTGGGCCATTTCGTGGCTCACGACGTAGCTGGTGAAGTCGATCTTCGTCGGGTCGTCGGTGTTGGCGTTGAAGCCGATCGATTCCGAATAGGGCATGGTTCCGGCGAACGCCTGCGCGAAGCTCGCATAGCCGGGAAATTCGACGATCCGCGCATAATTGAACTGATAGGGGCCGTAGTGTGCGCGGTAGTAATCGAGCGCCGCGCCCATCGCGTTCAGCATCTTCGGCACGTTCCAGTCGTGCCCGGGGTTGTAATAAACCGAGAGCTTGAGCCCGTTGTGCATCCGGCTCGCCACCTTGTAGCGGGCGGACTGGATCGAGAAGAAGTTGAGGATTGGCGCGGGGCTGACAAACCGGGCGGTCCGGCGGCCGTTGGCGGTCACGTCCGAGACTTGGTTGCCCGGCGCGATCGGCGTCTGGTCGGCCTCGGTCGAGAGGGTAATGTCGCTCATCACCCAGTCGGCGTGGATGTAGTTCTCGCGCGTCGCCGCCATGTCCTCGAGCTTGGCGGGGCGAAGCTCGGGCGGAAGGCCCTGCCGGCGGCGCTTGGCGCGGTCCTGGAGAAGCCCGTTACGGTCCATGCCGATGATCGGCGCGAAGTCGAAATTGTTCGCGAAGGTGCCGTTCTCGATCACGTCGGTCGCCGGCGACTGGGCGCGGAATCCGCGGTGCCAGATCTGCGAGGTGAAGGTGAGCGCCGCGGTTGCGCCGGGTGCGAGCGGCGTGTCGAAGCGGTAGATGCGATAGCCGAATTTGGGATCATCATAGACCAGGCGAGCGCCGGCGACGGCGAGCTTCAGAAACTGCGTATCGCGGTCGCCGCGACGCACATGGACGTCGCGGATCGGCGCGTTGGTCTTGTTCTGAAGCTCGTAGCGGCCGACGGTGACCATCCGCCGCTGCTTCGGATAGAGCTGCACGTTTAGCGTGACGCGGGTGACCTCCGGCATCGGCAGGTTTTCGTATTTGAGATATTTCTTCTCATATTCCGCCTGGTATTTCTCGATGTCGTCGGCGGTTTCGTAGCGGTTGAGCTGGGCGAAGCTGTGCCAGGCGTAGGCGCCGGTCGCGGCCATTGCGACGAGCGCCGCTCCGGCGATTGCAATCGCTGGCGCGGTCGCGAAATGGCGCGCTCGCCTCAACCGCACCCGAAGGCCGAGATCGGTTCCGCGTGGCCACAGCAAGTGCGCCGCAACCGCAAGGATCACGGCGAAGCAGACCCAATAGAATTGGAGGACCGCCGCGCCCTTCCAGAAGCTGCCGGCACCGCCGAAGTCGCTCAGCGGGACGTTCGGCGACGAATCGTAGGTGTAGAGCGGGTTCGAATAGCCCATGTTGTTGAGGAAGATCCCGCCAACGAACCAGACGAACAGGATTCCCCAGCCGACATATTTGTTCGGGCTGAGCACTTGGACGAACACGGCGAGCACCGCGATCAGCAGTCCGTCGATGGCTGCGGGCACGATGAACCAGCCGAGATATTGCGGGATGCCGATGACACGCGCGCCCTCGACCAGCTGGTAGAAGAGACCGGTGACCATCGCCGCGAGGTTCACCGCAAGCAGCACGAGGAAGATCGCGAGGACCTTCGGAACGGTGATCACCCAGCTCGGCACCGGGGTCGAATCGATCAGCTCGTTGAGCTTGCGGTCGCGTTCGCGCCACACCAGCTCGCCGCCGTAGAATGCGGCGATCATCAGGAGGATGATCGAAAACCCGCCGCGCACTGTGGTGACGGTCGCAGCAAGCGTCGGATGGTCGGACGTCCCGTAGGCGGACTGGCCGAGCCACAAGGCCGCAGCCGTGTTGCCGATCGCGAACAGCACGAGGACGATGAGGCCGGGACTGGTCAGCACCAGCCGCGTCTCGATGCGAAGCCGGGCGACGAACTGCGCCCAGGCTGACGAGCGGCAGTCGCGCGCGACGATCGCGCCGCCGTCGAGCAGCGGGGTGATCGCGGCAATCCGAGCTTCGCGCGCCTGGCGTTTGGCGAGCTTGCGCAGCCGCCGTTTCGACGGCGCGCGCTCGGTCATCGAGAAGCGCCACACCGCAAGACCGAGGAACAGAAGCGCGAGGACGACCGCCCAGATGCGGTTGAACAGCAGCGCGCCGCTGAGGTCGACCAACCGGCTGTTCATCTCGCTTTGCGTCCAGTAGCGCGTCGCCTCGCGGAGCGCGCCGTTGCCGAGCGGCTCCCAGCGGGCGAACGCATCGCGATATTCGATTTTCTGGCCGACCGTGCTGACGGTGATCAGATAGCCCATCACCAGCAGCACGGCGCCGATGTACGCAGCCATCATCGAGCGAAGGACGGTGGCCAGTGCGAACAGCACCGCGCACAGCAGCAGCACGTTGGGAAGGCCGAAGACGGCGTAGTTCCACAGGTAATAAGCGAGCTTCTGCGGGCCGACGGTTTCGGGATCGACCCACGGCATCATCGACCCGATCGCCATTCCGAGCGGAACGGCGAGGTAGCCGATCCAGGCGACGAACAACCCGCCGACGAACCGGCCGGTGACGATCTGCGGCCCGCTGACCCGCGTCGCCCGGACGATGGGCGCGAAGCCGCTGCTGTCGTCGCGAACGATCGCGTTGGCGACGAACGCAGTGACCACGAAAATGTAGAACAGGCTGATGACCGCAGTCGCGATGGCAATCGCGTACGGCGCATTCTGATGAACGGCGCCCGGCGTGCCGATGCTCACATTCTCGCTCGCCGTGATGCCGAAGCCGAGAAGGAAGAAAATGACGATCGAAACCCAGAAGACCGGGTTCTTCAGCTGATAGCGGATTTCGAACCGCGCGATCCCGAGGAACATCCGAGTCCTCCGTCAGGCGGCGCGGCGGACGGTGGAGAGCGTCGTGAAATAGACGTCCTCGAGTCCGCCCTCGACCGGCTCGAAACCGGCGGGCTTCTTGTCGGCGAGCACGTGAACGATCGTCTTGCCGGCGAACAGCCGGGTCGAGATCACTTCATATTTCTGCTGATAATCCTCGAGCTCGGAATGGGCGATCGCCTTGCGCCACACCTTGCCTCGTGTCGACGCGATCAACTCGGCCGGCTTGCCCTGCAGCTGGACCTTGCCGTTGGCGAGCACTGCCATCAGCGGGCAGAGATCCGCGACATCGTCGACGATGTGGGTCGAAAGGATCACCACGACATTGTCGCCGATCGCGGCGAGCAGGTTGAGGAACCGGTTGCGCTCTTCGGGGTCGAGCCCGGCGGTCGGCTCGTCGACGATGATCAGCTCGGGGTTGCCGATCAGCGCCTGGGCGATCCCGAAGCGCTGCCGCATGCCGCCCGAGAAGCCCGCGATCGATTTGTTGCGAACCGCCCACAGGTTCGTCTGGTTGAGAAGCGTTTCGACCACGCTCTTGCGTTCGCCCGCCGAGGTGATGCCCTTCAGCAGCGCGAGCTGGTCGAGCATGGCGTAGGCGGAGACCCGCGGATAGACTCCGAAGTCCTGCGGCAGATAGCCGAGCGTGCGCCGAAGCCGCTGCGGCTCGGCGAGCACGTCGATGTCGCCGAACTGAATTGTGCCGGATGTGGGCTGCTGGAGCGTCGCCACCGTCCGCATCAGCGTCGACTTGCCGGCGCCGTTCGGCCCGAGAAGCCCGTACATTCCGCGCGGAATCGACAGGCTGACATCGTCGAGCGCGACCGTGCCGTTGGCGTAAGTGTGTGAGAGATTGGATATTTCGAGCATCATGCCCCCCTTGGCGGAGCAATGCCTAGGCGAGCGGCCGCCGAACGGCAAACGGCAGTTCGACCAGCGGACGAACGGCTGTTCGGTATATGCGGCATCTCAGAGCGGCCCGCGCGGGCGTCCGAAAAGCGCGCTTGTTGTTTAACTTCCGTTATGTCATGCGTCCGCTCGCTCGGTTTTGGATGATTCGCTGCCACGGGAGGGCGCAATGAACCGAGCACATCCGAACCATTCCGGAATGATTCGCTAGCCGCCGCTCTCGGCGATGGCTCTGGCCGACATCCTCAGCCGCATTGCGGCGGAGCTGGCGCTGTTTGCCGGCGCCGGATTCCTGCTGTTCGCCGTGAACGACCTCATGGTCGACATCATCTATTTCGCCCGCGCGCTATGGCGTTCGCTTACCGTTTACACGCGCTATCCCCGCGCGTTCGCGAGCGCGCTTCCCGACAATCCCGAGCCAGCCTTCATTGCGATGCTCGTCCCCGCATGGGACGAGTCGGCGGTGATCGCGTCGATGCTGCGCGCCACGGTCGATCGGCTCGATTACGCGAACTACCGCATTTTCGTCGGCCATTACCGCAACGACCCCGCGACTGCCGCTGCAATCGCAGCCGTGGGCGACGAGCGGATCGAGGCGGTCGAGGTCGACTGCGATGGGCCGACGACAAAGGCCGACTGCCTCAACCACCTCTACGATGCGCTGGTCGCCTACGAAGCGGAGACCGGCTGCTCGGCGGCCGCCGTCGCGCTTCACGACGCCGAGGACCTCGTCCACCCGCTCGAGTTCACGGTGTTCGACCGGCTGATCGGCCGCGCGGCGGTGATCCAGCTTCCGGTGCTTCCGCTCCCCGACCCGCATTCGCGCTGGATCGGCGGGCATTATTGTGATGAGTTCGCCGAGGCGCACATCAAGGAGCTGGTCGTGCGCGAGGCGGTCGGAGCGGCGATCCCGCTGGCCGGCGTCGGCTGCGCCATCGCCCGCAAGCCGCTCGCGCAGCTCGCCGCGCTGCAGGATGGAAAGCCGTTCGCCGGCAGCAGCATGACCGAGGATTACGAGGTCGGCTTGCGGATCGGCGCGCTGGGGCTGAAGACCATGTTCGTGCGCTTGCCGGCGCGGCCGGGCGAGCGCGGCGTGGTCGCGAGCCGGGGGCACTTCCCGGCGACGCTCGGGAGCGCGGTGCGGCAGAAAGCGCGCTGGCTTGGCGGTATCGCGCTTGCCGGGTGGGACCGTCTCGGCTGGAGCGGCGGAATCGGCGAACGCTGGATGCGCATGCGCGATCGGCGCGGCCCGCTCGCCGCTCTGCTTCTAATCGCCGCGTACGGCGCCGCGTTCCTGTGGTCTCAGATCTGGCTTGCCGAAACGCTCGGCGCGCCGATCCACGCGCGGTTCGATCCCGTGCTGGTAACGCTGCTCACGATCAACGCGTGGCTCCTCGCGTGGCGCGTGCTGATGCGCGGCTGCTTCACGACGGTGGCATACGGCGTGGGAGAGGGACTGCTGTCGATCCCGCGGCTGGTCGTCGGCAATGCGATCGCGATCCTTGCCGCCGGACGTGCGATCGCCATCCACCTCGGCGGCGGCGCAACCCGCTGGGACAAGACCCGGCACATCTTTCCGGCGGAGTTGCCGCAGTGAGGCCATCGCTGCGGTTCCTCGCCGTTGCAGTGTTCGGCTGGACGGCATTCCGGGCGGCGACGCTCGGCGCGCTTCCGGGCGCGGAGATCTTCCAGATAGACCCGAGCGAGGCAAAGCCCCCGCCTATCGTCCCGACGCAATTTCCGCCGATCGAGCCGGTCGCTCCGGCCGCGGCTTACCCGGCTTCTGCCGACCTGCGCGGCGCCGGCCTCAGCTATGCGCAGGCGCCGTTTCTACCATCGGCTCAGCGCACAATTATCGTTCCGGTTTATTACCCGGCCGCAGCAGCGCCGGCCGCAGCGAGCGGATCGCCGACCGCGCTGGCGAACGTGCTGCCGGAGCCCCGGCGCCAGCTGTTCGGGCCGATCCCGGTGCTCGACGAATGGCCGCTCTCGCGGATCGCCGCGAGCTCGATGCCGCCGCTGCAATCGCGCGTGGTCACGCCCGCGCAGAGCCTGCCCGCCCCATCGAAGCGGAGCGGGATCGACCGGGTGCAGCTCACCGCATGGGCGCTGCTTCGCGCACAATCGGCCGGCGTCGCAGGCAGCCAGTCGCTTGCCAGCGGCGGTTCGCTCGGCGCGAGCCAGGCCGGCGCCCGGCTGACCTACAATTTCACGCGCCAGATCGCGGCGACGTTCCGCACCAGCTCGGATGTCGGCCGACGCGGCGGCGAGGTCGCGGCGGGCGTGCGGATCCAGCCCGCGCGCGCCATTCCGCTGTGGATCGATGCCGAGCGCCGCCAGCGCGTCGGCCGCTACGGCGGAGGCCGGAGCGCGTTCGCCTTGTTCTTCGAAGGAGGCGTCTACGACCGGCGGATGCCGCTGCACTTCCTGCTCGATGCATATCTTCAGGGCGGGGTGGTCGGCTTTCGCCGCCGCGACAAGTTCATCGACGGCGGCCTCACGCTCACGCGGCCGGTCTACAAGCAATTCTCCGCCGGCTTCGGAGTGTGGGGCGGCGCTCAGCCCGGCCTCTACCGCGTCGACGCCGGGCCGCGCGTGACCATGCGTGTGAAGCGCAACATCCGGGTCCATTTGGACTGGCGGCAGCGGCTCGCCGGCAACGCGAAGCCGGGCTCGGGACCAGCGATCACCCTGGCCAGCGACTTCTAGCCACGCAGCGGAGGCTTGGGCCAAAAGCGGTTCCGCGCTAGTGCGCTCGTCCGTGACCGACAGACCGACAAAATCCGACTGGGAAAAGCGCGCGGAGAAGGAATCGCGCGGCAAGGACCTGTCGCGCGAGACGGTCGAGGGGATCAGGCTCGACAACGTCTACGGCCCGGAGGATGCGGCGGGGATCGACAGCGGCTGGCCGGGGCTGCCGCCCTTCACCCGCGGACCCTATTCGACGATGTACGCGGGGCGCCCGTGGACCATCCGGCAGTACGCGGGTTTCTCGACCGCCGAGGAATCGAACGCCTTCTACCGCCGCAACCTCGCGGCGGGGCAGAAGGGGCTTTCCGTAGCGTTCGATCTCGCGACGCACCGCGGCTACGATAGCGACAACCCGCGCGTCGCGGGCGACGTCGGCATGGCGGGTGTCGCGATCGACACCGTCGAGGACATGAAGCTGCTGTTCGACGGCATTCCGCTCGACAAGATGAGCGTGTCGATGACCATGAACGGCGCGGTGCTTCCGGTCATGGCCTTCTTCATCGTCGCGGGCGAGGAGCAGGGCGTCCCGCACGCGCAGCTCACCGGCACGATCCAGAACGACATTTTGAAAGAGTTCGCGGTCCGCAACACCTACATCTACCCGCCCGAGCCGAGCATGCGGATCGTCGCCGACGTGATCGCTTATTGCGCGGCCGAAATGCCGAAGTTCAATTCGATCTCGATCTCCGGTTACCACATGCACGAGGCCGGAGCGACGGCGGTTCAGGAGCTCGCCTACGCGCTCGCCGACGGGATGGAATATGTCCGTGCGGCACAGGCGCGCGGGCTCGCCATCGACCATTTCGCGGGGCGCCTCAGCTTCTTCTGGGGCATCGGCATGAACCTGTTTATGGAGGTCGCGAAGCTGCGCGCGGCGCGGACGTTGTGGCACCGGATCATGACCGACCTCGGGGCGAAGAAGGACGAGTCCAAAAGGCTGCGCACCCACTGCCAGACCAGCGGCGTCAGCCTCACCGAGCAGGACGCGTACAACAACATCATCCGCACCACGATCGAGGCGCTTGCGGCGGTGCTCGGCGGCACGCAGTCGCTGCACACCAACAGCTATGACGAAGCGATCGCGCTGCCGACCGATTTCTCCGCGCGCATTGCCCGCAATACCCAGCTGATCCTCGCCGAGGAAAGCGGAGTCACCGCGGTCGCCGATCCATTGGGCGGGAGCTGGTACGTCGAGAAATTGACTCGCGAGCTCGAGGAAAAGGCCTGGGCGCTGATCGAAGAGGTCGAGGCGCGGGGCGGGATGACCAAGGCGGTGTCGGAGGGCTTGCCCAAGCACCGCATCGAGGAAGCTGCCGCGGCGCGTGCGGCGAAGGTCGACACCGGCGACACGGTGATCGTCGGCGTCAACCGCTACCAGCCCGAAAGCGAGCCCGAGCACGACATCCTGGAAGTCGACAACGCGAAGGTGCGGGCCCAGCAGATTGCGCGAATTGAGCAGGTGCGGGCCGGGCGTGATGAGGAGAGGGTGCGAGCGGCGCTCGATGCGTTGACGGCGGCCGCCAAAGCTACTCCCCCTCTGGGGGAGCCGGCGCGCAGCGGCGGAGGGGGCCAGTCTTCATCCGCACCCCCTCTGTCAGCCGCTGACGCGGCTGACATCTCCCCCCGAGGGGGAGAAGCGAACCTCCTCGGACTGAGCGTCGAAGCGGCGCGAGCGCGCTGCACGCTCGGCGAAATCTCGGATGCACTGGAACGCGCGTTCGGCCGCTACGGCACCAAGCCCGAGCCGGTGCGCGGCATCTACGGCACCGCGCGCAAGGACGGGCGCTGGAAAGCGGCGGAAAAGGGGACGCGGTCCGTCGCCGACCGGCTCGGCCGCAAGCCGCGAATTCTCGTGGCCAAGATGGGCCAGGACGGCCACGACCGCGGCGCGAACCTGGTCTCCTCCGCCTTCACCGACCTCGGCTTCGAGGTGATCCCCGGTCCGCTGTTCCAAACCCCACGCGAGACCGCCGAAATGGCGGTCCAGAAGGACGTCGACGTGGTCGGCGCAAGCTCGCTCGCCGCAGGCCACCGAACGCTGATCCCCGAGATGATTGAGGCCTTAAAGGAGATGGGCCGAGCCGACATCAAGGTGGTCGCAGGCGGAGTCATCCCCCCGCAGGATTATGCCGCGCTCCGAGCCTCGGGCGTGCAGGCGATCTTCGGCCCCGGCACGAACCTCGCGGATGCCGCCGACGAGGTGCTCCGCCTCCTCGGCCACAACCGCCCGCCGCTCGACGAGGCGGCTGAGTGAAACCGGTCCTTCGAACCATCGGTTTCACGGTGGGATTCATATTTCTGGTGGCATTCTTGACCGGGTTGGTCACAGTCATTCACGGCGACTGCTTTGCCGATCAGCAATGCGTTGAACAGAAGCGATGGATTTCGATTATCGGCCTCTCGATCGGCGCCGTGGCTTACTTCGTGCTGCTCGTAATCGTGCGGCCGTGGAAGATTGAGGGCGATAGCAACTGATGTTCAAGAAAATCCTGATCGCCAATCGCGGGGAGATTGCGTGCCGGGTGATCCGCACCGCTCGGCGGATGGGGATCAAGACGGTCGCGGTCTATTCGGACGCCGATGCGCGGGCGCCGCACGTGAAGATGGCCGACGAGGCGGTGCGGCTCGGGCCTCCGCCGGCGAGCGAATCCTACCTCAAGGCCGAGCTGATCATCGACGCGTGCAAGGCGACCGGCGCCGAGGCGGCGCACCCGGGCTACGGGTTTCTTTCGGAGCGCGCAGGGTTTGCCGAGGCGCTGAAAGAGAACGGGATCGTCTTCATCGGCCCGCCGCCCAAGGCGATCGCGGCAATGGGCGACAAGATCGAATCGAAGAAGCTCGCCAAGGAAGCGGGCGTGAACGTCGTCCCCGGCTATCTCGGCGACATCGCCACCACCGACGAGGCGGTGAAGATCGCGGCCGACATCGGCTTTCCGGTGATGATGAAGGCGTCGGCCGGCGGCGGCGGGAAGGGCATGCGGCTCGCCTGGTCGGAAAAGGACGTGCGCGAAGGCTTTGAGAGCGTGAAGCACGAAGGGCTTGCGAGCTTCGGCGACGACCGCGTGTTCATCGAGAAGTTCATCGAATCCCCGCGCCACATCGAGATCCAGGTGCTCGGGGATCAGCACGGCACCATCCTCTATTTGAACGAGCGCGAATGCTCGATCCAGCGCCGCCACCAGAAGGTGGTCGAGGAAGCGCCGTCGCCGTTCGTTACGCCCGAGATGCGCAAGGCGATGGGCGAGCAGGCCGTCGCGCTGGCTCGAGCGGTCGGCTACTATTCAGCGGGCACGGTCGAGCTGATCGTCAACGGCGCGGACCCGAGCGGCAAGAGCTTCTACTTCCTCGAAATGAACACCCGGCTGCAGGTCGAGCATCCGGTGACCGAGGAGATCACCGGCCTCGACCTCGTCGAGCAGATGATCCGCGTCGCCGCGGGCGAGAAGCTCAAGTTCACGCAAGCCGACATCGGCATCAACGGCTGGGCGGTCGAGACTCGCGTCTACGCCGAGGACCCCTACCGCAGCTTCCTTCCGAGCACCGGGCGGCTGGTGCGATACCGGCCGCCGGTGCAAATTGGACCCGTTCGTCCTGAGCGGAGCGCGGAGCGCGAAGTCGAAGGGCGCTCTGCACGAGCGTCGGAGAAACGCCCTTCGACTTCGCTCAGGACGAACGAGCCAGGGTCTGGCTCGACTGACCTCATCGTCCGCGTCGACGACGGCGTCGCCGACGGCGGCGAGGTCAGCATGTTCTACGACCCGATGATCGCCAAGCTGATCACCTGGGCGCCGTCGCGGATTGAAGCCATCGACGCGCAGGTGGCTGCGCTCGACCAGTTCGTGATCGACGGCATCAGCGACAATGTCGATTTCCTCTCGGCGCTCATGCAGCACCCGCGCTATCGCTCGGGCGAGATCACCACCGGGTTCATCGCCGAGGAATATCCCGAGGGTTTCCACGGCGCGCCTGCCGACGCGCAGCTGATGGCGGACATCGCCGTCGTCGCCGGCATGGTCTCGGTCATCACCGAGGAGCACGCGCTCGAGATCAGCGATCAGCTCGGCGAGCGGCCGTATATCCCGTGCGAGCGCGTGGTGCGGATCGACGGCGGTCCCGAGCACCGGGTGCGGATCAAGCCATACAAGGGCGGCACGCTCGCGATCCTTGATGGCGGCGAGCTGGTCGACGTCGTCGGACGGTGGACGCCGGGTCAGCGGCTGCTGACGGTGCTGGTCGACGGGCGTACCCGCATCGTCCAGGTGCGCCGCGCCGGCCGCAGCTGGGAGCTCCAGACTCACGGCGCGACCCACAAGGTGCAGGTCCTTAACCCGCACGTCGCCGAGTTGTCGCATTTCATGATCGAGAAGGAGCCGCCGGACCTCTCGCGGCTGCTGCTCGCGCCGATGCCGGGGCTTCTGACGCGCCTCGACGTGGAAGTCGGCGAAAAGGTCGAGCCGGGCCAGCCGGTCGCGGTGATGGAAGCGATGAAGATGGAGAACATCCTCCGTGCGCCCAAAGCCGCGGTCGTGAAGGCGACGCCGGCGAAGCCCGGCGACAGCGTCGCCGTCGATCAGGTCATCGTCGAGTTCGAGTGAGCTGTGCCCCGGCGAAGGCCGGGGTCCAGGAGCCGAAGGCTTCCAATTGCGCATCCCTGAGATGCGCTTTCGCTTATTCGACCGGCTCGCGCAGGCCTGGGCCCCGGCCTTCGCCGGGGAACAGCTCAGGTTGCATGGTTCGTAACGGCCGTTAAGCTCCGCTATTGCCGAATTGGATTAGCCGGAGATTTCAAGCTGATGCGTCACCTCAGCAAGCTCGCGCTGCTCACCGCTGCAACGATCCTCACACCGCCCGCGTTCGCCGCCGACCTGCCGCAAGGCGTGCCCGTCTCGCAGCTGGTGAAGGACGTCTCAATTCCGTACTCGACCTTCACGCTGAAGAACGGACTGAGAGTGGTCGTCCACGAGGACCACAAGGCGCCGGTCGTCGCGGTGTCGGTCTGGTACCATGTCGGCTCGAAGGACGAGCCCGCGGGCCGCACCGGCTTCGCGCATTTGTTCGAGCATCTGATGTTCGGCGGGTCCGAGCATAGCGACACCAGCTGGTTCGGCCCGATGCAGGCAATGGGCGCTACGGACCTCAACGGCACGACCAATTACGACCGGACCAACTATTTCGAGACGGTGCCGAAAGCGGCGCTCGACCGCGCGCTGTTCCTCGAAAGCGACCGCATGGGCCATTTGCTTCCGGCGATGACCCAGAAGAAGCTCGATATCCAGCGCGGCGTCGTCCAGAACGAAAAGCGCGGCGACGACAACCAGCCGGGCGGGCTGCTCCAATATTCGATCCAGCAGACGTTGTTCCCTGTCGGCAATCCTTATCACCACACGGTGATCGGATCGATGACCGACCTCGACAAGGCGAGCCTTCAGGTGGTGAAGGACTGGTTCCGCACCCACTACGGCCCCAACAACGCGGTGCTGGTGCTCGCCGGCGACATCAGCGAAGCCGAGGCGAAGCCTCTCGTGGAGAAATATTTCGGCGACATCCCGGCGGGGCCGAAGTCGACCCCCGCTGCGGCCTCGGTGCCGACCTTGAAGGCGCCCGTCAGCAAAGTCTTCCATGACGAAGTCGCCAATACCTATGTCGCGCGACTGTGGGCGGTGCCGGGAATCACCGGCAAGGACACGGCGGCGCTCGAAATGGCCGCGAGCGTCCTCGGCGGCCTCGCCAGCTCGCGCCTCGACAACATCCTGGTCCGCGACAAGAAGATCGCCGTCAGCGTCTCCGCGGGCGTCGATCCGCACGAGCGCGTCGGCGAGTTCACGATCCAGGCGACGGTCAAGCCGGGCGTCGACCCCAAAGTGGTCGGTCAGGCGCTCGATGCGGTCGTCGCGGACTTCATCAAGAACGGCCCCACCGCCGAGGAGCTGAAGCGCGCCAAGACCGACGACGTCGCCTCGACCATCAAGGGGCTGGAGTCGGTCGGCGGGTTCGATGGGAAGGCCGTGACTCTCGCGCGCGGCGCGGTGTTCGCGAACGACCCCGGCTTCTACAAAAAGGAGCTGGACGAGGAAGCAGCGCTGACGCCCGCGCAAGTGCAGGCGGCCGCGAAGAAGTGGCTGACGCGCCCCGTCTTCTCCCTGATGCTCGAGCCGGGCAAGCGCGAGCCCTACGAAGAATCGAAGCTCGCCAGCGACACTGCCGCAGCGGGCGGCGGCGCGAAGGTGACCGCCGCGCCGAAGTCGGCTGCAGCGAGCACGACCGCCGGTGTCGACCGGTCGCAGCTTCCGCCGATCGGGCAGATTGCCGACCTGCAATTCCCCAGGGTCGAACATGCGACCTTGTCGAACGGCATCCCCGTCCTGTTCGCCCACCGCTCGGGCGTTCCCGTCGTCCGCGTGGCGATCGATTTCGACGCCGGCAATGCGGCCGATCCGAAGACCGCTCTCGGCACGCAATCGTTCATGCTCGCGATGCTCGACGAGGGAACCGACAAGTACAATTCGGTCGAGATCGCCGAAGCCAAGGAAAATCTCGGCGCCTCCATTTCGGCGGCTCCGAGCATGGACCGGTCAAGCGTGTACCTGTCCGCGCTGACGCCCAATCTTCCGCAGTCGCTCGGACTCATGTCGGACATCGTCCGCCATCCCGCGTTCGCGCCGTCGGAAGTCGACCGCGTGCGCGCGCAGCAGCTCTCCTCGATTGCCGAGGAGGCGAAGCAGCCCGTCGGAATCGCGCTCCGGACTCTTCCGCCGATCCTCTACGGCAAGGCCCACCCGTACGGCGTGCCGTTCAGCGGCAGCGGCGATCCGGCGGCGGTCGCGAAGCTGACTCCGGCCGATCTGGCGGCATTCCACAATACCTGGCTGCGGCCCGACGACGCGACCGTCTTCGTGGTTGGCGACACAACTCTCGCCCAAATCATGCCGCTGCTCGAAAAGAGCTTCGGCGACTGGCGGGCGACCGGCCCCAAGCCGGTCAAGGACTTCAATGTGGCGACGGCGCCGCAGGCGGGGCGGATCATGCTGATCGATCGGCCGAATACGCCGCAGTCCTTGATCTTCGGCGGAGAGCTTCTGCCGGTGCAGGGCACCGACAATATGATCGCACTGACTGAGGCGAACGACGTGCTCGGCGGCGCATTCCTGTCGCGGCTCAACTCGGACCTGCGTGAAACCAAGCACTGGTCGTACGGCGTCGCGACGCTGATCAGCCATCCGCAGCATCAGGTGCCGCTGCTGATCTATGCGCCGGTGCAGACCGATGAAACCGGCCCCTCGATCGCTGCCATGCGCACCGACATGACGGCTTTTCTGACGGCCAAGGGAGTGACTCCGGACGAGCTCACGCGGACGATCGACGGCGCGATCCGCGAGTTGCCGGGCGACTTCGAGACGAGCGCGGCGGTGATGGGCGGGATGGAATCGAACACGCTCTATCACCGGCCGGACAATTATTACGAAACCCTCGCGAGCCGCTATCGCGCGCTGAGCGCCGCCGAGCTCGACGCGGCGGCCAAGGCGGCGATCGACCCGGCCAAGCTCACCTGGGTGGTGATCGGCGATTCGGCCAAGGTGAAGCCGCAGCTCGACGCGCTCGGGATCCCGGTGGAGGTGGTGGGGGCGAAATAGCTCGTTCCTCCCCGTGAGCGAAGCTCATGGGGAGGGGAACCATTGAACGAAGATTCAATGGTGGAGGGGTCTTCGCGCCGAGTCAGTCACCCCTCCACCATGCTCCGCATGGTTCCCGTCCCCATCGCTTCGCGACAGGGAGGAACTTAGGCAATCACCCGCGTCACATGGCCCATCTTCCGGCCGGCGCGCGCCTCGCCCTTGCCGTAGATGTGGACGTGAAGCCCCGGGTCCCCGACCAGCTCGGGCCAGCGGTCGACCTCGTCGCCGATGAGATTGTCCATGACCGCGCCGCTGCCGGTGAGCGCGGTAGGGCCAGGCGGAAGGCTGCAGATCGCGCGGATGTGCTGTTCGAACTGTGAGGTGACCGCGCCTTCGATCGTCCAGTGCCCGCTGTTGTGCACCCGGGGCGCGATCTCGTTCACCAGCGGGCCGTCGCGCGAGGCGAAGAACTCGACCGTGAGCACACCGACATGGCCGAGCGCGCCGGCGATCTCGACCGCCGCGCGGCGGGCTTCGTCCAGCTGGGCGGCCACGGCTTCGCTGCACGGGACCGTCGAGCGGCGAAGGATCCCTTCGCGATGTTGGTTCTCAGGTGAACCCCAGAGCGCGTGCCGACCGTCGGCCCAGCGCGCGACGATCACCGAGAATTCGGCGAAGAAGTCGACTCCGGCCTCGGCGACCGCCGGCTCCTCGCTGATCGCGCTCCACGATTGCGCTGCGTCGGCTTCGGAGCGCACCCAGACCTGCCCCTTTCCGTCATAGCCCCAGCGCCGTGTTTTCAGCACGAGCGGGCAGCCGACCTCGGCAGCCGCGGCATTCACTTCGTCGAGGGTCGAGATCGCACGCCATGGCGTCACGCGCGCGCCGCATTCCTCGATGAACGCCTTTTCGCGCGCCCGGTCCTGAGCGATCGCCAGCGAGCGCGTCGAAGGCTTGAGCTTGTCGCCGAGTACGCCAAGCGGGCCGACCGGCAGGTTCTCGAACTCATAGGTGGCGACGTCGACGCTGGCGCCGAACTCGCGAAGCGCGCCGACGTCGTCGTACGCCGCGCGGGTGAAATGCGCCGACACTTGCGCCGCCGGTCCGTGCGGGTTCGGGTCGAGAACGTGGCATTGGTAACCGAGCTCGGCCGCGGCAATCGCAAGCATTCGGCCGAGCTGGCCGCCTCCGATGATTCCAATCGTGCTTCCGGGAGCGACGGTCATTCGGGCGCTTCGGCAACCGACCCCGTCTGCGCCTCGCGCCACGCCTCCAGCCGGCCGGCGAGCGCTTCATCCTCCGTCGCGAGCATCGCCGCGGCAAGCAGCGCCGCATTGATCGCCCCGGCTTTACCGATCGCGAGCGTGCCGACCGGTACGCCAGCGGGCATCTGAACGATCGAGAGCAGGCTATCCATGCCCTTGAGCGCGTGCGTTTCGATCGGAACGCCGAGCACCGGAAGCGCGGTCATCGATGCCGTCATGCCGGGCAAATGCGCAGCGCCGCCGGCGCCTGCGATGACGATCTTCAGGCCGCGACTCTTCGCCGAACCGGCATAATCGTACAGCCGCTTCGGCGTCCGGTGCGCGGAGACGACCCTGATCTCATGCGGGATGCCGAGCTGCTCGAGCGTTTCGGCGGCATGGCGCATCGTCTCCCAATCGGAGCTCGATCCCATGATGATGCCGACAAGCGGCTCAGCCATCGTCCCGCCTTGATGCAATGCCTGTGAGCGGGCTCGTTTAGGGTGCCGATTCGGGCTAGGCAATCGTGGGGCTGGGAAGGCGACTCGCTGTTCCCGGCCGCCGCACTCAACTTGCTGCATTTTCAAGGCTTTGGAATCGCGCTATGTCAGGCATCGCAGACAAGAGCAGGGGCTCGGGGGCAATGTCTGATTATGTGACCGACGTCACCGACGTCGAACAGCTGGTCAGTGAGATCGGCATGCTTCGCGGCAAGGTCGCGCAGCTTCAGGAGCGCGTCGAGCAGCTCGACATGCTCGCGCACGAGGATAGCCTGGTCGAGCTTCCGAACCGGCGGGGCTTCACGCGCGCGCTCGGGCGGCTGATCGACCGGGTCGCGCGCTATCAGGAAAAGGCGTCCCTCCTGTTCGTCGACGTCGATGGCCTTAAGGTCATCAACGACAGTTTCGGACACCAGGCCGGCGACGAGGCGTTGATGAAGGTCGCCGCGCTGCTGGTCGGCGGCGTGCGCAAGAGCGACGTGGTCGCGCGCATCGGCGGGGACGAGTTCGCGATCCTGCTCGGCCATTCAGACGAGGAATCGGCGCGAGAGACCGCGAGCCGTTTGATCGACATGATCGCCGGGTCCGACTTCACCCATGGCGGGCAGTCGCTGCCGCTCAGCGTCGCGATCGGGGCCGGACCGATCCACGCCGACGACACGCCCGAAGCGGCGATGGCCCGCGCAGACCGCGAGATGTACCGCCGCAAGGCTGCCGCCTAGGCGCCTCGACGAGCAACCTTCGCAACAATCGCCGCGCTGCAGCGGTTATCGCGTGAATGGCCGAGCATTCGTCCAGGACCGCCGTCATCGCCGCACTCGCTGGCAACCTGCTGATCGCAGTCACCAAGGGCGTCGCGGCGGCGATCTCCGGCAGTTCGGCGATGCTGAGCGAATCGATCCACTCGGTCGTCGACAGCGGCAACGAGATCCTGCTGCTCTACGGTCAGCACCGCGCGGGCAAGCCGCCCGACCGGCTTCACCCTCTTGGCTACGGCCGCGAAATCTACTTCTGGTCGTTCGTCGTCGCGCTCCTGATCTTCGCGTTCGGCGCCGGCGTGTCGATCTACGAAGGCGTCAAGCACATCCTCCATCCCGAGGCGATGACCGACCCGGTCGTGAACTATGTCGTCTACGCCGTCTCCGCGGTGTTTGAAGGAATCAGCTGGTCGTTCGGCTGGTCGGCCTTTTCGAGGGTCCGCGGCGACCGCTCGATCCTTGCTGCCGTCCACGCAAGCAAGGACCCGCCGAGCTTCATGGTCCTGTTCGAAGACAGCGCGGCCCTGGTCGGCCTCGTCATCGCGGCGATCGCGACCGCGCTCAGCACGAACCTCCATCGTCCCTGGATCGACGGTGCCGGCTCGATCGGGATCGGGCTCGTGCTCGCCGTGATCGCGATCCTTCTCGCGCGGGAGAGCAAGGCGCTGCTGATCGGCGAGGGCGCCTCGCCCAAGCTCAACAAATCGATCCGCGACATCGCGCTTCACCAGCGCGGCGTGCGCGACGTCGAAAGCATCCTCACCACCCAGCTTTCGCCCGATCAGGTGATTGCGACCCTCAGCGTCGAGTTCGACGACTCGCTTCGGATCCCGCAGGTGGAACGGATTATCGGCGCGATGGAGCACGAGTTGCGCAAGGAGCATCCCGAGCTATTCCGCGTATTCGTCCGGCCGACCCCGTCGCTCGAACCGCTTCGTAAGGGTCCAACGGCGGAGAGGCAGGCGGGCGCCGCGATGGAGGACAGGAACAACGACCGTTCGCGGGCGGAGGTAGAATGACGCTGTACCGGATCGGCGATGCCGAGCCGCAGCTGGGCGAGGGCGCATGGGCGGCTCCATCGGCCGACCTGATCGGCGACGTGCGGCTCGGCGCGCGCGCGAGCGTCTGGTTCGGCGCGGTGCTGCGCGGCGACAACACGCCGCTGATCCTGGGCGAGGAGACGAACTTCCAGGACGGCGCGATCGGCCACAGCGACGCCGACTTCCCGCTGACCATCGGCGCTCGCGTGACCGTCGGCCACCAGGCGATCCTCCACGGTTGCGCCGTCGCCGACGACTGCCTGATCGGCATGGCCGCGCGGTTGCTGAACGGCGCGGTGATCGAGCCCGAGTGCATCGTCGGCGCGGGCTCGCTGATCACCGAAGGCAAGCGGTTCGAGCGCGGCAGCCTGATCGTCGGCGCACCCGCGCGGGTGGTGCGGAAGGTTACGGAAGAGGAGCGGCAGATGCTGCGCGCCTCGGCTACGCATTATGCGGAGAAGGCCCAGCGCTATGCCCGCGAACTGGAGTTCTTGAAATGACCACTTAAGGGGCCTATTGTTTGGTCATGAAGATCGAGCCGATCCTTGCCCCGGCTGGCATCAGTGTGAGCGAGCTGAAGAAAAACCCAAGCGCGGCGATCGCGGCAGCGGAAGGATTCCCGCTCGCGATCCTCAACCGCAACCGGCCCGCTGCCTATCTTGTGCCCGCAAAGGAATGGGAAGCGATCATGGATCGCCTCGACGACGCCGAGCTCGCGGCCATCGTGCGCGAACGGGAGAACGACCCTGTGATCAGGGTCACGATCGATGAATTATGAGCTCGCTTTTCGTTCACAAGCGCTGAAAGAATGGAAGAAGCTACCGCCGAACATGCGGATGCAATTCGCGGCAAAGCTTCGCGAGCGATTGGTCCAACCGCGGGTCGCTTCGGCTGCGCTTTCGGGATTCCGCGATTGTTACAAGATCAAGCTGAGGCAGGCCGGATACAGGCTCGTCTACCAAGTCGTGGACCGGGAAGTGCTGGTGATCGTCGTCGCAGTCGGCCGACGCGAGCGCAACGAAGTCTATAAAGCCGCAGCCAGTCGTCCGCGTTAATTCTGCTGCGGCTAGCACCTGGCCGCATATTGGCGTCAATACACCCGCTTCTTCGGCGGGATCGGCTGGATGTCGTCGGTGAGCGTGAAGTCGTGGACGGGGCGGTAGTCGATCTTCACGCCGCCTGACGGCCACTGGCCGCCCCAGGCGTCGAACCACGCAACCGTGTGCTTCATCCAGTTCTTGTCGTCGCGCTCGGGATAGTCCTCCTGCATGTGCGCGCCGCGGCTTTCCTTGCGGTTGTCGGCGCAGTGCATCGTCACCACCGCCTGGGCGAGGAGGTTGTCGAGCTCCATCGTCTCGACGAGGTCGCTGTTCCAGATCAGGCTTCGGTCGCTGACCCGGACGTCGGCCATGCGCCCGTACACCTTGTCGATCCTGGCGACTCCCTCGCCGAGGGTTCGGTCGGTGCGGAAGACGGCGCAGTCGGACTGCATCGTGCGCTGCATCTCGAGCCTGATCTCGGCCGTCGGGCTTCCGCCTTCGACGTGGCGGAACTTGTCGAGCCGGGTGAGCGCGAGCTCGGCTGCATCCTCGGGAAGCGCTTCGGGAAGCGCCCCCTTCTTCACCACTTCACTGAGGCGAATGCCCGCGGCCCGGCCGAACACCACGAGGTCGATCAGGCTGTTCGAGCCCAGCCGGTTTGCGCCGTGGACGCTGACGCAGGCGGCTTCGCCGACTGCGAACAGCCCTGGAACGACCGAGTCCGGATTGCCGTCCTTCAGCGTGACGACCTCGCCGTGGAAGTTCGTCGGGATGCCGCCCATCGTATAATGAACGGTCGGCGCGACCGGGATCGGCTCGCGCGTGAGGTCGACGCCGGCGAAGGTCTTCGCCGTCTCGGTAATCCCCGGAAGCCGCTCGTGAAGGATCTTCGGGTCGATATGGTCGAGGTGAAGGAAGATATGGTCCTTGTGATCGCCAACCCCGCGGCCCTCGCGGATTTCCATCGCCTCGGCGCGTGACACAACGTCGCGGCTGGCGAGGTCCTTCGCGTGGGGGGCGTAGCGCTCCATGAAGCGCTCGCCTTCGCTGTTGGTGAGATAACCGCCCTCGCCGCGTGCGCCCTCGGTGATCAGCACGCCCGCGCCGTAGATGCCGGTGGGGTGGAACTGGACGAACTCCATGTCCTGAAGCGGAAGGCCGGCGCGGAGCACCATTGCATTGCCGTCTCCGGTGCAGGTGTGCGCGCTCGTCGCAGTGAAATAGACCCGCCCGTAGCCCCCAGTCGCAAGGACCACCGCCTGCGCCCGAAATCGGTGGATCGACCCGTCGTCGAGGCACAGCGCAACCACGCCGCGGCACGCCCCGCCCTGCATGATCAGGTCGATCGCGAAATATTCGACGAAGAAATCGGCGTCATGCTTGAGGCTCTGCGAATAGAGCGTGTGGAGCATCGCATGGCCGGTGCGGTCGGCGGCTGCGCAGGTGCGCTGAGCGGGCGGCCCCTTGCCCATGTCCTGGGTCATGCCGCCGAACGCGCGCTGGTAGATGCGGCCGTCGGGTGTCCGGCTGAACGGCAGTCCCATATGCTCGAGCTCGATGACCGCGGCGGGTGCCTCGCGGCACATATATTCGATCGCGTCCTGGTCGCCGAGCCAGTCGGAGCCCTTGACCGTATCGTACATGTGCCAGGTCCAGTGGTCCGGACCCATGTTGCCGAGGCTCGCGGCGATCCCGCCCTGCGCCGCGACGGTATGGCTTCGCGTCGGGAAGACCTTGGTGATGCAGGCGGTTTTCAGCCCATGCTCGGCCGCGCCCATCGTCGCGCGCAATCCCGAGCCTCCGGCGCCGACCACGACCACGTCATAAGTGTGATCGACGATCTGGTATGCGCTCACGAAGCGCCTCCGAACGCGAGCGAGGCAAGCGCGTAGAGCGCGATCGCTGCGCCCGCGACGGCGAGGAACAGCAGGACCGTGTTGATGACGAAATTGCTTCCGGGCTCATGAACGTAATCGTCGACGAACACCTTCATTCCGTCGAGCGCGTGCTTGAACCCGACGATCACGAGCAGCGCCATCGGGATCGCGCCGGTCGGCGCCTTGAGCCACTCCGACACAGTGTGCGGGTCGAGGCCTGGCAGCAAAATAAGCGAAGCGACGAACCAGCTGCCGAGCAG
>JAICXO010000075.1 GCA_025980335.1 Sphingomonas sp.
AGGTGCCGCTCGAGATAGGTGCCGCCGTTGGCGCTCGCGGTTGAATCGTCGACGGGGGCGCCGTCCGAGATCACCATCAGGATGCGCCGCTCCTCGGGCCGGGCGATCAGGCGATTGTGCGCCCAGAGCAGCGCCTCGCCGTCGATATTCTCCTTCAGCAGTCCCTCGCGCATCATCAGGCCGAGGTTGCGCCTCGCCCGGCGATAGGGCTCGTCCGCGCGCTTGTAGACGATGTGCCGGAGGTCGTTGAGCCGTCCCGGGTTCGGCGGCCGGCCGGCAGCGAGCCAGCTCTCGCGGCTCTGCCCGCCCTTCCAGCCGCGCGTGGTGAAGCCGAGGATTTCGGTCGAAACGCCGCAGCGTTCGAGCGTGCGGGCGAGGATATCGGCGCAGATGGCGGCAATTGCGATCGGCCGGCCGCGCATCGAACCTGAATTGTCGATCAGCAGCGAGACCACCGTGTCCTTGAACTCGGTCTCCCGTTCGATCTTGAACGAGAGCGCATGGCGCGGATTGACGACGACGCGGGCGAGGCGCGCCGCGTCGAGCAGCCCCTCCTCCTGGTCGAAGTCCCAGCTCCGCGCCTGCTGCGCCAGGAGCCGCCGCTGGAGCCGGTTTGCGAGGCGCGTCACGACATTGGAAAGGCCGCCCATCTGCTGGTCGAGATAGGCGCGGAGCCGGCCGAGCTCCTCCTCGTCGCACAGCTCCCCGGCTTCGACGATCTCGTCGAAGCGCGTCGTGAACGCCTTGTAGTCGGTCGGCGGCGATAGCTCCCAGTTGCGGCGGCCCGGCCCCGCGAACAGGCTCTCGCTGAGCTCATCGCCCGACGCGGACTCTTCCTCGCTCGCATCCATGTCCTGCGTCGAGTCGCCGTCGCTATCCTGATCCGCGGTCTCTTCGCCGCGCATTTCCGCGTCGCCGCCGCCGGGCGTCTCCTCCTCGCCCTGCTCGGCCGAATCCTCGTTTCCGCCGTCCTCGCTTTCGCCTTCGTCGCCCTCTTCGGGCTGATCGTCGACCGACTCCTCGGCGGCGGCGAGGTCGAGGTCCTCGAGCAGGCGGCGCGACAGCTTCGCGAAGGCAGCCTGATCGTCGAGCGTCAGCGCCAGCGCGTCGAGCTCGGCCGCGGCCTTCTCCTCGATCCACGGCGCGACCAGCTTCAATCCTTCGAGCGCTGCCTGAGGCGGCGCTTCGCCGCTCAGCCGTTCCCGCGCGATCAGCCCGACCGCGGTCGACAGCGGCACTTCCTCGGCATCACGGGCGCGGACGATCGCGTCCCCGCGCACCCGCGCTTCGGTCAAGTGACGCAGGTTCTCGCGGACGCCGCCCATCGAGCGTGCACCGAGCGCCTCGACCCGAGCGGTCTCGAGTGCGTCGAACACGACCCGCGCATCCACGTCCATCGGCGCATTGCGCGCATGGACTCGCGGATCGTGGTGACGAAGACGGAGCGCCGCCGAATCCGCCGCGCCGCGCGCTTCGGCGACGAGCCTGGGCTCGAGCGCAGGTCCGGGCGAGGAAACGCGCGCCGTCTTCCCCGATGCGGGCGCATTGTCCGAGGCGAAGATGACTTCGACCTCCGAGTCCTTCGCGATCGCCCGCGCGGCGCCTGCAAGCACCCGCCGGAAGGTGTCGATTCTCTCGGCCACGTGGGCGGCCTCAGCCGGCCTTCCCGACCACGCTCTCCGGCAGGTCCTGTCCGAATACGCGCTGGTAATATTCGGCGATCAGCGGGCGCTCGGCTTCGTCGCATTTGTTGAGGAAGCTGACCCGGAAAGCGTAACCGATATCGCCGAAAATATGGGCGTTCTGCGCCCAGCTGATCACCGTGCGCGGACTCATCACGGTCGAGATGTCGCCGTTGATGAACCCCTGGCGGCTCAATTCGGCGACCTTGATCATCTTGTCGACGATCGCCTTGCCGTCCGGGTCGTCATATTCACCCGACTTGGCGAGCACGATCTGCGCCTCCACGGCGGCCGGCAGATAGTTGAGCGTGGTGACGATGTTCCAGCGGTCCATCTGGCCCTGGTTGATCGCCTGGGTGCCGTGGTAGAGGCCGGTGGTATCGCCCAGACCTACGGTGTTGGTCGTCGCGAACAGCCGAAACCAGGGGTTTGGACGAATCACACGATTCTGATCGAGCAGGGTGAGCTTGCCCTCGGCTTCGAGAACGCGCTGGATGACGAACATCACGTCCGGACGCCCGGCGTCATATTCGTCGAACACGAGCGCGACCGGGTGCTGCAGTGCCCACGGCAGAAGCCCCTCGCGAAATTCGGTCACCTGCTGCCCGTCGCGAAGCACGATCGCGTCGCGGCCGACGAGGTCGATTCGGCTGATGTGCGCATCGAGGTTGATGCGGATCAGCGGCCAGTTGAGCCGTGCCGCGACCTGCTCTATGTGGGTCGATTTGCCGGTGCCGTGATAGCCCTGGACCATCACGCGGCGGTTCTTCGAGAATCCAGCGCAGATCGCGATCGTGGTGTCCGCGTCGAAGACGTAGGTCGGATCGAGGTCGGGCACCCGCTCGTCGGCCTCGCTGAACGCGGGCACCTCCATGTCCGAATCGACGCCGAACGCGTCGCGCACCTTCACCAGCTTGTCGGGAGTCGCCATCAGCGTTTCGGAGCGGCTCTCGGGCTGGACGTTCGAAAGATCAGTCATAAGGGATGCGCCTTAGGGGAAGGGCGTGTGCGCCTCAACTTTCACGCGACCTTCGGCGGCAGCGGGAAGAGCTTCACGAAACGCTTCGCCAGCGCGATGTCTCCGTCCACCGAAATCGTCTCGAACGGCGCGCCTCCGTGGATCACTGCGGCAACGGCGCTCGGAGGGCCGGCAAAGACCACGTCGCAGTCGCGAACCTCGCCGCGCTGCACGTCGAGGCGGCCGTCGTGCAGCCAGGTGACATAGTCCGCTTCCCCGAATCGGAAGCCGATTCGGGCGTCCAACCCCTCCGACAATGCCGGCGACAGCAACGTCTGAAGCGACATGATCACCGAGACATGGCTCATCCGGAGCGTCGGGTCGTGGAACGGACTGCGGGCCGCCCAGCGGCCGAGCGAGGCGATTAGAGGAACCGCCTCGAGGCCCCATTCGGTCGCTTCATAAACCTGCACCGACGCGGGCGCCGGAAGGCGGATCTTGCGCACCAGTCCGCGAGCTTCGAGCTCGGTGAGCCGCTGGGTCAGCACATTGGCGCTTATCCCCTGGAGGTCGCGCTTCAGTCCGGAGAAGCGCCGCGGCCCGTACGCAAGCTCGCGAAGCACCAGCATCGCCCAGCGCTCGCCCAGCAGTTCCAGCGCGTGGGCCAGGCCGCAGGCGTCGTCGAAGCGCCGTTTCTCGTCGACCTTTCGTGCTTTAGTTGTTTTTTCTAACTTCATGGTTGCCATTTATGACTTACCGGCGCAAATAGCAAGCGACTCGACTCGGGAGGACGACAAATGACCCAGATGATTTTCGTGAACTTGCCAGTGAGCGACCTTCAGAAATCGCGCGGCTTTCTCGAGGCGCTTGGGGCGGTGAACGAGCCCCGGTTCACCGACGAGACCGCCGCGTGCATGACCTTCAGCGAGAGCATCCATGTGATGCTTCTGACCCACGACAAGTTCGGCCAGTTCACGCCGCGTCCAATCGCCGATGCGAAGGCCGGGTCCGAGGTGCTGCTGTGCCTCTCGTCGGACAGCCCCGGAAGCGTCGACTCGACGGTCGAACGCGCCGTAGCAGCCGGGGGAACTGCTGACCCCAGTCCGAAACAGGATTATGGCGTGATGTACGGGCGTAGCGTTGCCGACCCGGACGGGCACATCTGGGAAATCATGTGGATGGATGCGGCAGCCGCCGAGCAGGGCAAGGATGCCGTCCAGGAAGCAATCGCGACAGCCATCTGAGGGGGAGTGCAACCATGCCCATGAAACCGAACGCCGCTATCGAGATCACCGCTTTCCGCTGGGTTCCGGAATTCGCCCAGGGAGTCGTCCGCGACCTCCGTGCGCGCTGGGCGCTCGAGGAGGCGGGGCTCGATTACTGCGTCCGCCTGCTCGGCCGGGAGCGGCCGCCCGAATATCTCAAGGAGCAGCCGTTCGATCAGGTCCCGATCCTCAATGACGGCGACGTCCGGCTGTTCGAGAGCGGCGCGATCGTCCAGTATATCGGCGACAAGAGCGAAGCGCTTCTGCCGCGCGGCGGAGAGGCCAAGTATCGGGCGATCGGCTGGACTTACGCTGCGCTGAACAGCGTCGAACCTGCCGTGCTCAATGTCGTCCTGATCGACGTTTTCTATGCGGAACAGGAATGGGCGAAGCTCCGCCGGGCCGGCGCGGTCGACTTCGCCAAGCTCAAGCTGAAGCGCGTGTCCGATTGGCTGGGCGACAAGACGTGGCTCGAGGGCGACCGCTTCACCATCGGCGATTTGATGATGGTGACCAGTCTTCGCTTCCTGCGCCACACCGATCTCGTGTCGGAGTTCGCAAACCTCGACGCGTTCGTGAAGCGTGGCGAAGCGCGCCCGGCATTCCAGCGCGCGCTCGAAGACCAGCTCGCGACCTTCCGCGAGCACGAGCCCAAAGGAGAAGCAGCATGACCTATTTCGAAGGGTTCATCGTCCCGGTGCCCGAAGGCAACAAAGCTGCCTACGAGAAGCACGCCGCTACGTTCGCGCCGCTGGTCCAGAACATCGGGGTTCGACGCATGGTCGAGGCCTGGGCCGACGAGGTGCCGCACGGCCAGGTCACGGACTTTTACCGCGCGGTGCAGGCGAAGGACGGGGAGACCGTCGTCTTCTCCTGGTTCGAATATCCGAACCGTGAGGCCCGCGACGCCGCCAACGAGAAGTTCATGAGCGATCCGCAAATGGAGGAAGCGGCCGGCAAGGAGATGCCGTTCGACGGAAAGCGGATGATCATGGGGGGCTTCGATGGCATCGTCGACGTCGGCAAGAGCGGCGGAAGCTACGTGAACGGGTTCATCATGCCGGTGCCGCGCGAAAACAAGGAGGCGTACCGCACAATGAGCGAGCGCCACGCGGCGATCTTCCGCGAATATGGTGCGCTTCGCGTCGTCCACGCCTGGGGCGACGACGTTCTGGAAGGCAAGGTCACCGACTTCTACCGTGCGGTTCAGGCCAAGCCCGATGAGACGGTCGTGTTCGCCTTGATCGAGTGGCCTTCGAAACAGGTGAACGACGAAGCCTGGGACAAGATGATGAAGGACGAGCGGATGCAGCCTTCGTCCGACGCGCCGTTCGACGGCAAGCGCATGTTCTGGGGCGGGTTCGAGAAGATCGTCGATAGCGCCGGCGAGACACGCGTGGCGGCCGCGACTCCGCACGTGACGGCTTGAGCGGGAGGCAGGCAATGACCGACGTTCGCACTCACGATGCGCCTGCGACCGAACAGAGCCGCACTGGTCCGAACCCGCCGGGCGACTTCATCTGGTACGAGCTGATGACGACCGACGCCGACGGCGCGAAGACGTTCTACGACGCGGTGGTCGGCTGGAACATCGGCGAGGGCGCGCCCGAATTCGGCGGCTATCGGATGATCGGCCGCTCCGACGGCGGATCGGCCGGCGGCGTGCTGCCGATCACCGACGAGATGGCGCAGCACGGCGCTCGGCCAATGTGGCTCGGCTACATCAACGTGGCCGACGTCGACGCCAAGGTCGCGGCGATTGAAGCGGACGGCGGACGCGCGCTGATGGCGCCGGCCGACATTCCCGGCATTGGCCGCATCGCGATGGTCGCCGACCCGCAGGGCGCCGCCTTCTACGTGATGAAGCCGATCCCGCCTGCCGACAAGCCGAACGCGCGAAGCGACGTCTTCTCGCCCGACGCGGTCCAGCGCTGCGCCTGGAACGAGCTCGTGACCACCGACCTCGATGCCGCGCGGCGCTTCTATCCCGAGCAGTTCGGCTGGACGCTCGGCGACGTCATGCCGATGGGGCCGATGGGCGATTACCAGTTCATCCTCCAGGACGGTGTGATGATCGGCGCGATGTTCGCGCCGCCCGAGCGGCAGCCCGCGTGGCGCTTCTGCTTCCGTGTCGACAATCTCGGTCGCAGCGTTGACGCGATCCGCGCCGGCGGAGGCGAGATCCTGGCCGGCCCGATGCAATTGCCCGACGGCGGGACGATCGTCCAGGCTACCGACCCGCAGGGCGCATTCTTCATGCTCGTCGAGAGAGCACGGCAATGACCGACAAGATGATTACGTGCCTGTGGTTCGACAAAGGCGAGGCGCGCAAGGCGGCTGAATTCTACGCGTCGGTGTTCCCGGACAGCCATGTCGGCTCGGCGATGAAAGCGCCAGCCGACTACCCGGCCGGCAGGCAGGACGACGAGCTGACCGTCGATTTCACCGTTCTCGGCCGCGCCTTCGTCGGCCTGAATGGCGGGCCCAACTTCGCGCCGAACCAGGCAGTCAGCTTCATGGTCCTGACCGAAGATCAGGACGAGACCGACCGCTACTGGAACGCGATCGTCGACAATGGCGGCGAAGAGAGCGCCTGCGGCTGGTGCAAGGACAAATGGGGCTTTTCCTGGCAGATCACGCCGCGCCGGCTGCTCGAGCTCACCACCTCGAAGGACCCCGCCGTAGCGAAGGCGGGCTTTGAAGCGATGATGACGATGGGCAAGATCGACATCGCCGCGCTCGACCGGGCAGTGGAGACCGTGGATGCGTAAGCTCACCGGCGCCGTCTTCCAGTCGCTCGACGGGGTGATGCAGGCGCCCGGCGGTCCGGAAGAGGACCCGACCGGCGGCTTCGCCCTCGGCGGCTGGTCGTTCCACTTCTGGGACGGGAGCATGGAGCAGCCGTTCGGAAAGGTGATCGAGTCCGACTACGACCTGCTTCTGGGCAAGCGGACGTACGACATCTTCTCGGCTTACTGGCCATACAACCAGGACAATCCGATCGGAGATAAATTCCAGCGCATCAACAAATATGTGCTCACGCACTCGGATGAGCCGCTGAGCTGGGACAACAGCAACAGGCTTTCCGGCGACACGGCAAGCGCGGTGGCCGATCTCAAGCGCACCGAAGGCCGCGACCTGCTGATCCAGGGCAGCAGCACGCTCTATCCGCCGCTGCTTTCCGCCGGGCTGATCGACCGCCTGCTGGTGATGACCTTCCCGGTCCTGCTCGGGCGCGGGAAATCGATTTTCGACGGCACCCAGCGTCCTTCGCGGATGAAGCTGGCCGACCACTTCGTGTCGGACAGCGGCGTCATGTTTGCGACCTATGAGCCCGCGGGTGAGGTCCCGCCGGGGTCCTTTGCCAGCGGCGAGCCGAGCAAAGCGGAGCTCCAACGGCGCGAAAAGATTCAGGAGGGCAGCTGGTGACGCTCGAACTCTTCGGCCACCCTTTCTCCTCCTACACATGGAAGGTGCTGATCCCGCTCTACGCCGACGGGACCGAATTCGAATTTCGGCAGGTCCCGGAAAACGAGGAGAATTACGCCGAGCTCAAGCGGATTTGGCCGTTCGGCAAGTTTCCGCTGCTCGTCGACAACGGTGAGCCGGTGTTCGAAACCACCCCGATCATCGAGCACCTCCAGGCGCATCATCCTGGTCCCAACACCTGGATCCCCGACGGCGAGCTCGGCCGGCGCGTGCGCTTCCTCGACCGGTTCTTCGACCTGTACGTCCAGGGGAACATGCAGCCTGCCGTCAATCATGCGCTCCGCCCGGAGGGCAAGGGCGATGCTTACGGGGCTGAACTGGGGCGGAAGAACTTGCACACCGCCTATGACTGGCTCGAAGCGAATCTCCCGGAAAGCGAGTGGGCGGCGGGCGAGCAGTTCACGCTTGCCGATTGCGCTGCAGCGCCGGCGCTCTTCTACGCGGACTGGGTCGAGGAAATCGGCCCAACGCGGCCGAAGCTGGCGGCTTATCGCGCCCGATTGCTCCGGCATCCGATCGTCGCGAGAGTCGTCGATGAGGCCCGGCCGTACCGCCCCTACTTCCCGCTCGGCGCTCCGGACCGAGATTAGCCGAAAGCGGTAGAGTTCCTGAGCAGCTGGTAGGCCTCGATGACTTCACGCAGCCGGACCTCGTGGCTTCGGTCGCCGCCGTTCTTGTCGGGGTGGTAGCGGCGCACGAGGGTGGAATAGCGCTGGCGGACCGAATGGCGGTCTGCGTCCTCGCCCAGCCCGAGCACCGACAAGGCGCGATGCTCCGGCTTGTTGAAGCGCGACGGCTTCGCGCGCTCGCGGATGCTTCCGAAGCGGCCGGAGATCGCGTCGAGCGGGTCGGCGAAGTCGCTCCACCGGGGCGGCGGATCGGCGCCGTTAGCGGCGAATTTTCGGCTCGGGCGCTCCCATCCGGCAAGCGGGTGCTGCGCTTCGGTAATCTCCTCGGTGGTCATGCCTTCGAAGAAATTGTAGCGCGAATTGTGCTCGCGGACGTGGTCGAGGCAGAGGAAGCGCCAATTACCCGGCCCGTCGAAATTGGCCGCCTGCAGCGGCGCCTTGAACTCGCCGGGAGCGGTGCAGCCGGGGATTGCGCATCGCGCCCTCGCCCCTTCGACCCGACCGTGCAGCTTGCCTTGCTTCGACGCCATTGAACCATTCTATATAGGCGGCATGAACTCCCAGGGAACCGGTCCGGTCGCGTCCGAAATGCTCCGCCGGCTCGACTCGTCGCTCGACCCGACGCGGGTCGAGCTGATCGACGACAGCGAGCAGCACCGCGGGCATGGCGGCTACAACCCCGCGGGCGAAAGCCACTTCACGCTGCGGATCGAAAGCCCGGCATTCAGCGGCAAGAACCGTGTGCAGCGCCAGCGGATGATCTATGCAGCGCTTGGCGACTTGATGAGTGAGCGCGTCCACGCACTTTCGATCCGCGCGACCGCGCCGGGAGAAGAATGATGGCGACGATTGAAACGGCGTTCGAGCAGGTGATTACGCCCGTCACGCACGACCTCGGCGATTTCAAGGTGAACCGGACTCTTCCGGCGAAGCAGCGGACGATGGTCGGCCCGTTCATCTTCGTCGACGAGTTCGGGCCGGCCCGGCTTCCCGCGGGGCGCGGGATGGACGTTCGGCCGCATCCGCACATCAATCTCGCGACCGTCACCTATCTGTTCGAGGGCGCGATCGAGCACCGCGACAGCATCGGCAGCCGCGCGGTGATCGAGCCGGGCGCGGTCAACCTGATGACCGCCGGGAGCGGCATCGTTCATTCCGAGCGCTCGCCCGAGGCGGTTCGGCCGCAGGGGCCGAGCCTTTACGGGATGCAGACCTGGATCGCCCTTCCGGACGGGCGCGAGGAAATCGACGCTGCATTCGACCATGTCCCCGCGGGCGATTTGCCCCTGGTCGACGACGGCCGCTCGCGGGCGCGGGTGCTGATGGGAACGCTGTGGGGACAGACTGCGGCAACCCGCTGCGATTCGCCCACCATCTATGCCGATGTCGAGCTGGGATCGGACGGCGCTATCCCGGTCGAGGCCGGAGCCGACGAGCGGGCGCTGATGGTTGTGGGCGGCGAGGCGCGGCTCGACGGGCAGCAGCTCGACCTTTTCACCCTTTACGTTCTGCGGCCCGGCTACGAAGCGCGGCTGTCGAGCGCCGCCGGCGGCCGCGTGATGCTGATGGGCGGCGAGGCGTTCGCGACCCGCCGCTACGTGTTCTGGAACTTCGTTTCCTCGTCGCGCGACCGGATCGCCCAGGCGAAGGAGGACTGGAAGGCGCTGCGCTTCCCGCTGATTCCGGGCGACGATCAGGAGTTCATCCCGCTCCCCGAAGTGCCGAAGACCGTCAGCTACCCCTGAAGCGGCTGGTTGAAGAACATCAGATAGACGAGCCGCGCATTTTCGGGCGTGTCGCCAAAGCCCGGCCCCGCGGTGTGGAACAGCCATGGCCGCAGCAGAAGCAAGCGGTTGAAGCGCATCGGCACGGTCGTCAGCTGCTCCCACGCGGAATCTTCGGTGCCGTCGCGCTCGATGAGCGCGGCGTGCGCGTCGGCCGTGGTCGCGAAGCCGTGGGAGTCGAGCTGCTCGCGGGTGAACGGGAAGCTATCGAGTCCGGTCGCCTTGTGTCGGAAGAACTCGGTGCCGCCGCGGCAATCCTCGGGGCGGCTGAGGTAGAGGATGCCCGACCAGTGGCTCTCGTCGACATGGACCCGCCCGCGGCCCTTGTCGGCGGCGAGAGTCAGGCGCGTCTTGGCGTGCGACTGCGGCGGCGGCGCTGCGACCAGCCGTTCGCCGACGAGCTGGCCGACCGCTTCCGTAAGGCCGTCGATGTTGATCCGCTGGAGCGAGTTGCGGCCGGGGAACTGCCCCTGCTGCGGTGGATAGTCGAGCGTGAGCGCATGCGCGCGCAGCGCTTCGGCATTGTCGAGGAAATCGTCGACGACCATGAACGTCGTGTACATCGCGCCTCCGCTAGGCGGACGGTTGGCAAAAGGCCACGGTCGGTCCGCTTATCGATTGCCGAGCGCGGCTATCCGCCGCTAAGCGGCTCGCGATGACCGCCGCCACGCGTTCCCGCTCGCGCTCCGCCGCGCGCCTTGCCGCCGTGCAGGCACTCTATCAGCAGGAGATGGAAGGCACTCCCCTTGCGCGCCTGCTGCACGAGTTCCACGACCACCGGCTCGGAGCGACGATCGAGGACGAAACCTATCACGACGCCGAGCGCGACTTCTTCGACGACATCGTGACCGGCGCCGACGCGCGCCGCGACGAGATCGACAGTCTGATCGGCGAGCGGCTTGCCGAGGGCTGGAGCCTTGAGCGGCTCGACCGGCCGATGCGCGCCATCCTGCGCGCGGGCGCCTATGAGCTGATCGCCCGGCCCGACGTGCCGGTGGCCTCGGTGATTTCCGAATATGTCGACGTCGCCCACGCCTTCTACGACAAGCGCGAGAGCGGCTTCGTCAACGGCTTGCTCGACGCGATTGCGAAGCGAACCCGGACCTAAGGTCATTGCGAGGAGCGCAGCGACGCGGCAATCCATTCCCGATGCCCCAGTGGATTGCTTCGCTTCGCTCGCAATGACGACTGAAACCGAGATCATCGAACGGCTCCGCCGAATCGCGACTGCGCCCGAAGCGCGTGGCTTGCTCGACGATGCGGCGGTCCTCGACGGACTCGTGATCACGCACGACAGTATCGCCGAGGGGGTACATTTTCTGCCCAGTGATCCGCCGGCAAGCGTCGGCTGGAAACTCGTCACGGTGAACCTGTCCGACCTTGGCGCCAAGGGCGCGATACCGGCCGGTGCCCTGCTCTCCCTCACGCTAACGGGAGATGGGCAATGGGAAGCGGACTTTCTTACCGGGGTCGAGCATGCGTGCGAAAGCTATGCGCTGCCGTTGATCGGCGGGGACACGATCGCCCTGCCGGACGGGGCGACGCGCGTGCTCGGCCTCACGGCAATCGGCCGCTCCGGCGCGAATGTGCCGGACCGCGCCGGCGGACGAGCCGGCGATGCGCTGTGGCTCGTCGGAACCGTCGGCGATGCCGCGGCAGGCCTCGCGCAGCTGGAGGCGAACGTGCGCGCAACCGGACCGCTGGTCGACATCTACCGCCGGCCGATCCCGCAGCTCGGCGCCGGACAGGCGCTGGCGCCGCACGCGCATGCGATGATGGACGTCTCCGACGGGCTGCTGCTCGACGCGCGGCGCGTGGCCGAAGCGAGCGGCTGCTCCGTGGCGATCGGCCTCGATACGCTGCCGTTGTCGAGCGCCTTCGTCGCGGAGCGCGGGGCGACGCTCGATGCCCGGCTGTTCGCAGCCACCGGCGGCGACGATTATGCGCTGCTCGCGGCGCTCTCGCCCGATCTCGACCCGGCAACACTTTCTTTACCACATGGAACGAAGATCACCCGTATCGGGACGCTGTCCGCGGGTGAGGTCTCCCTTTCTCTCACCAGCGGCGGCGGCCCCGTCGAACTGCCGGAGACGCTGGGATTTGAGCATCAGGGCAATGACCCTCGCGGGCTTTCCGCTCCGCCAATGGCTGGTCGGCCTTAGCGGCCTCGCCTGCGGCATGACGCTCGCCGTTCTCATCCGCTAAGCCGTTCAATCCGCGCGGTTGCAAGCCGCGCAAACGCCCCCTAAAGACCGCGCGATTTCCGGGCGGCGCCGTCTTCCGGCCGCACTTGCCTGCCTACATCAAACGGGGAAGCGTGAACCCATGAACCTGCTGTATATCGCCATCGCCTGCGGCATCATCGCCGTGCTCTACGGCATCGTCACAAGCCGCCAGGTGCTCGGCATGTCGCCCGGCAACCAGCGTATGATCGAGGTCTCCGCGGCAATCCAGGAAGGCGCCGGCGCCTACCTTCGGCGGCAGTACACGACGATCGCGATCGTCGGCATCATCGTTGCGATCATCATCGGATTTTTCCTCGGCGGCCTGGCCGCCGTCGCCTTCCTGATCGGCTCGATCCTGTCGGGCTCGGCCGGGTTCATCGGCATGAACATCTCGGTCCGGGCGAACGTCCGCACCGCGGAGGCCGCGCGCAACAGCCTGCAGAGCGGCCTTACCACCGCATTCCGCGCCGGCGCCGTCACCGGCCTTCTCGTCGCCGGACTCGCGCTCCTCGCGATCGCGGTGCTGTTCTGGTACCTGACCGGCCCCGGCGGCTATGCGCCGAACGACCGCGCGGTCGTCAACGCGCTCACCGCGCTCGCGCTCGGCGCCAGCCTCGTGTCCATCTTCGCGCGTCTCGGCGGCGGCATCTTCACCAAGG
>JAICXO010000032.1 GCA_025980335.1 Sphingomonas sp.
ATGATGGGCATGGGCGAGCCCTTGTACAATTTCGACAATGTCCGCGATGCGCTGAAAATCGTCATGGACGGCGACGGGCTCGGCCTGTCGCGGCGCCGGATCACGCTTTCGACCAGCGGGGTGGTGCCGATGATGGCCCGCGCGGGCGAGGAGATCGGGGTCAATCTCGCCGTCTCGCTTCACGCGGTCACCAAGGAAATCCGCGACGAGATCGTCCCTTTGAACCGCAAGTACGGGATCGAACAGCTGCTCGAGGCCTGCGCTGCTTACCCGGGCGCCAACAATGCGCGCCGCATCACGTTCGAATATGTGATGCTGAAGGGCAAGAACGACAGCGACGAGCATGCGCGCGAGCTGGTGCGGCTGATCCGCAACTACCGCCTCCCGGCAAAGGTCAATCTGATCCCGTTCAACCCGTGGCCTGGCGCGCCTTACGAATGTTCGGAACCGGAGCGGATCAGGGCGTTTTCGAACATCGTCTTCGAGGCGGGCATCTCCGCGCCCGTGCGCACGCCGCGCGGCCGCGACATCGATGCCGCATGCGGCCAGCTCAAGACCGCCGCCGAACGAAAAAGGCGCAGCCGGGCAGCGGCCTGAGACGGCGTTCGCGGAGGAATTTGCCGGTCATCAATTGCGAGACGCAACCGGTCGTGGCAATTCAGGGCGAATTTCGGATGGAGTACGAGCGATGTCGCTGATTGGAAGGCTCGTCGGCAAGCTGCTGACCAAGGGCAGCATCACGCTAATCACGCCCGGCAAGCCGCCGCAGGAGCTGGGGCCGGGCGGCGGCAAGCACCTGACGGTTCGGTTCACCGACCGCAAGGTCGCGTTCGACATCATGCGCAATGCACGGCTCGGTTTCGGCGAGGCCTATATGAACGGCCGGCTGATCATCGAGGACGGGACCATCCTCGACCTGATGCGCCTGATCGTCGGGTCGAATCCGTGGGAGGACACGGGCGAGGGCCGCCGTCTGATGCGCAAGGGCAAGGTCACGAGCACGGTCAAGCGCCTGCTGCTGCCGAACAATTTGAAGCGCGCGCGCAAGAACGTCGCACATCATTACGACCTCAGCGACGATCTCTACGAACTCTTCCTCGACGCCGACAAGCAATACAGCTGCGCCTACTGGACCGATCCCGAGCACGAGACTCTCGAACAAGCGCAGCTCGACAAGAAGGCGCACATTGCCGCGAAGCTTGCGCTCGAGCCGGGACAGCGGGTGCTCGACATCGGCTGCGGCTGGGGCGGGATGGCGCTGTTCCTGCACAAGGTAGCGGGCGTCGACGTGCTCGGCGTCACGCTATCCGAGCACCAGCTGAAGATCGCGCGCGCACGCGCCGAGGCCGCGGGCGTGTCGGATCACGTCAAGTTCGAGCTCAAGGATTATCGCCTGCTCGATCAGACGTTCGACCGAATCGTGTCGGTCGGCATGTTCGAGCATGTCGGCGCGCACCATTACGACGAGTTCTTCGCCAAGTGCCGCGACCTGCTGAAGCCGAACGGGGTGATGCTTCTGCACACCATCGGCAAGCTCGGCGACGCGTCGGTGGGTCCGGATCCGTTCACCGACAAATATATCTTCCCGGGCTATCATCTACCGGCGCTGAGCGAGATGGTGACCTCGAGCCAGAAGGTGCGGCTGATCGCCAGCGACGTCGAGAACCTTCGTCTCCATTATGCCTACACGCTCCAGCATTGGCTGGCGCGGACGGAGGCGGCGCGCAAGCAGATCGAGGCGATGTACGACCAGCGCTTCTTCCGCATGTGGGAATTCTATCTCGCCGGCGGGATCGTGATGTTCGAGAACGGCGCTGCGTGCAATTACCAGGTGCAGTATATCCGCGACCGCACGGCGCTTCCGATCACGCGCGACTATATGGCCGAGGCGGAGGCGCGGTACCGCAAGCTCGGCGCCGAACCTGCGGAACCCAAGCGGGCGCCGGTCAAGCGCGCCGCGACGAAGAAGCGGCCGGTCGAAACCCCAGACTTCGCGAAATAGAAATGATTCCCGCCGAGTTTCCTCGGCGGGGATAAGCTCAGCTCTGCTGGCGCTTGGTCTTGAGCGCCTGGCGCGCCTGGCGTGCCTGCTGTCGCTCCTGCGGGCTGATGGAGCCGTCGTGGTTGAGGTCGAGGCGGTCGAACTGCGCGAGCGCTTCCTGCTGCATTTCGGCCAGAGTAATCCGCCCGTCCTTGTTGGTGTCGGCCTTGTCGAACATCCGCTCGGCCATTCCGCCGCGTGCAACCGCCGCCTGCTGGACCTTCGCCTTCATCTGCTGGCCCATCGCGTCGAACTCGGCGCGGGTGACAATCCCGTCCTTGTTGGCGTCGGCGCGCGCGAGCAGGCCGCCGAACGCGGTTGCCTGTGCCTTCGCCGGCTTGCCGCCCTTCGCCTCGGCATGCTGGCTTCGCGCCTGGTTCACCTCGGCCAGCGTGATCCTGCCGTCATGATTGAGATCGATTCGATCGAAAATCTTCGTCGGATCGAAGCGGGCGGCACGCTGCTCCATCTTCTGCTCACGCTGAGCGTCGATCGCGTTCAGCTCTTCCTTCGTAATGGAGCCGTCGTGATTGGTGTCGAGTTTCGCGAACACCTTGCCGACCCGCGCCTCGACCGCGGCGCGGGTGAGCGGCTGCATCTGGTGCGCGTGCGGCGCAGCTGGGGTTGCTGTCGCGGGCTTCGCAGTCTCCGCGGCCGCAGCGCCGCCGGCGAGAATGACGGCAGCCGCGGCGCCGCCAAGGAGAAACTTGATCATCGATATGCCTCCGTGTGGGATCGATCCGCCCGCTAGGCGACTCCAGCTGTATCCCTGTTGAATGCCCGCCAGCGGCAATTCTGACCAGCATTTTAACCAAGATTTAGAACTTGCCCGACACTTTGCACCCGTCACTGGGACGGGGAAAGCAATGCCACTCACGAGCGAAGCCGCGGCCGATGTCGCAATCATCGGCGCAGGGCCCGCGGGCCTCACGGCTGCCTATCTGCTCACGAAGGCGGGCCATTCGGTCATCGTGATCGAAAAAGACCCGGTCTACGTGGGTGGGATCAGCCGCACCGTCGAACACGCGGGATTCCGCTTCGACATCGGCGGGCACCGCTTCTTCTCCAAATCGCGCGAAGTCGTCGACCTGTGGAACGAGATCCTGCCCGACGATTTCATCCAGCGCCCACGGATGAGCCGCATCTTCTATGACGGGAAATTCTATTCCTACCCGTTGCGCGGCTTCGAGGCGCTGCGAAATCTCGGCATCTGGCGTTCGACCTGCTGCATGGCTTCGTACGCGAAGACCCGGCTGTTCCCGCGCAAGGACGTGAAGTCGTTCCAGGACTGGACGATCAATCAGTTCGGCGAACAGCTCTTCAACATCTTCTTCAAGACCTACACCGAGAAGGTGTGGGGCATGCCCTGCGACGAGATTTCCGCCGACTGGGCGGCGCAACGGATCAAGGGACTGAGCCTCGGCGGTGCAGTAATCGACGGCCTCAAGCGCTCGCTCGGCCTCAACAAAACTCCCAACGACGGCATGGGCACGAAGACGCTGCTCGAGACCTTCCGCTATCCGCGCAAGGGGCCCGGCATGATGTGGGAAGCGGCGCGCGACTTCGTCGAGGCGAAGGGCAACCGGGTGCTGATGAACCATGCGCTCCAGCAGCTGTCGTTCGACAGCAAGCTCGACCGCTGGCGTGTTGCGGCGAGCACGGGCGACGGCAACACGGCGATCATCAGCGCCGCGCATGTCATCTCCTCGGCGCCGATCCGAGAGCTCACCAGCCGCATTCACCCGCTGCCGAAGTCGGCGGCGAGCGCGCTGAACCTCCGCTACCGCGACTTCCTGACGGTGGCTCTGATGATCCGGTCGAAGGACATCTTCCCGGACAACTGGATCTACATCCACGATTCGAAGGTGAAGGTCGGCCGCATCCAGAACTTCCGCAGCTGGTCGCCGGAGATGGTGCCCGATCCAGCGCTCGCGTGCGTCGGCCTCGAATATTTCTGCTTCGAAGGCGACGGTCTTTGGGCGTCGAGCGACGAGGATCTGATCGAGCTTGCGAAGAAGGAAATGCAGATCCTCGGCCTGTGCGACCCCGCGCACGTCGAGGGCGGCGCCGTCGTTCGCCAGGAGAAGGCTTACCCCGTCTACGATGATTTCTACCGCGACAATGTCGAAACCATCCGGGAAGAGCTCGAGACCGCTTACCCGTCGCTTCACCTGGTCGGACGCAACGGCATGCACCGCTACAACAACCAGGACCATGCGATGATGACCGCGATGCTGACGGTCCGGAACATTCAGGCCGGCCGCCGCGCCTACGACATCTGGGCGGTCAACGAGGACGCCGAATATCACGAAGCGGGCGACGAGGGGGCAGAGGCCGCGCTCGCCTCCGAGCGGCTGGTTCCGAAGCGGCTGAAGGCGGCCTGACCGCCATGCTCGACCGGGTCTATACGCGCTACATCGGCGCGAGCGCCGTTTCGCTCGGCGTTGATTTCGGCACGTTCATGGCGATGCTGTCGCTGGGAATGCCCCCGGCGCTCGCCGCCGCCATCGGCTACATCGCCGGAATTGCCGCGCACTGGGCGATCTCCAGCCGTCTCGTATTCGTCGGCCAGGTCGCTGCCGGCGCGGCCGCCCGGCGACAGCAGCAGGGACTGTTCGTGCTCGCCGGGCTCGTCGGCCTTGGAATCACCACCGGAATCGTCGGCGCCGGCACCCGCTACGGGCTCGATCCGCGGATCGCAAAGGGCATCGCGATCGTGGTCAGCTTCCAGGCAACCTACATGCTGCGCAGGAAGGTCGTGTTCGCGTGACCGCGCAACGGCGGCAATTCTGGCTGCTCGCGGGTGCGTGGCTACTCGTGTGCGCCTTCATGACGTTGCTCAGCTGGCCGAGCATCGCCGGACGCAGATTCCCCGACCCCGACGACATCATGCGCCTTCAGCAGGTCCGCGACTGGATCGGCGGCCAGAGCTGGTTCGACGTGACTCAATACCGGCTCAATGTGCCGACCGGCGTGCCGATGCACTGGTCGCGGCTGGTCGATGTGCCGATTGCCGCGGTGATCCTGCTCGCTCGGCCGTTCGTCGGGCACAACGGAGCGGAGACGGCTGCGCTCGTCGCCGTTCCGTTGCTCACCCTCGGCATCGCCATGGCGCTCGTCCAGCAAGTCGGCCTCAAGCTCATGACCAGCGGTCCCGCGCTCGCGGCCGCCATCGCGGTCCCATTCTCCCTCGGCGGCCTCAAGCAGATGCGGCCGATGCGGATCGATCATCACGGGTGGCAGATCGTGATGGCCCTGGTCGGCCTGCTCGCCGCGATGGACCCGCGACCGCGGCGCTCCGGCATCGTCGCGGGGATCGCCATGGCGACCTGGATGAACATCTCGATCGAGGGGCTGCCCTTCGCGGCAGCATTCGGGGCGCTCTTTGCATTGCAGTGGCTGGCCGACCCGTCAGCAACCGAGCGGCTCAAGAGCTATCTTTGCTCGCTGGCGGTTTCGAGCATCCTGCTGTTCACGCTCACCCATGCGCCGTCGACGTGGGCAAGCCAGCCGCGGGACGTGGTCACGCCTGCGCATCTCGCCGCGTTTTCAGTGGCTGCGCTGGTGTGCAGCGTCGCAGTGCGCGACGGTATCGTTCAGTTGTGGAAGCGGTTGGCGGTCCTCGCGGTCGCCGGCGGCGTCACGCTCGCGACCATGTTCCTGGTCGATCCGCACTGGCTTGTCGGCCCATTCGGCTCGCTCGATCCGCTCGTCAGGCAGCTATGGTATCTGAACGTCGACGAAGGGCTGCCGATGTGGCAGGTCGACCCAAGCGAAGCCGCCGCGGGCATTGCGCAGCCGCTGGTCGGGCTCGCCGGCGCGGCGATCGCGCTCACCCGCAACTCCGACCGACAGCGCGCTTTGTGGGCGATTTACGCGTTCGTGCTCGCCTCCATCACCATCGCCGGCGTGTTCGTCCTGCGCGCTGAAACGACCGCGAGCGTGGTCGCGCTGCCGGGGACCGCGTTCCTTTGCAGCCTCGCTCTGGCGCGCGCACAGAAGGTCTCGCTCATGCCTGCGCGCGTCGTGGCGAGCGCCGGCGCGCTTTGCATCATGACGCCGGCGTACGCGGTGCCGTTGTCGGTCACTCCGGCGGATTCGCATTTCATGCGCGCGTTCGACGCGGCCACCGAGTGCATGTCCGAGGAGGAGATGGGGAAGCTGCGCATGCTTCCGACCGGCGACATCGCCGCGCCGCTCGACATCACTCCCGCGATCATCCTCGACACGCCGCATCGCGCGATCGCCAGCGGCCACCACCGCAACGCGAGCGGCATGCGCGACGTGCTGGAGCTGTTCGTGCTTCCACCGGCCGAGGGCAGTCGCATCCTCGCGCGGAGGCACAGCGATTACCTCGTCTTCTGCCCCGGAGCACCGGAGTCGATCCGCCTCGCCCACCGCGGACCCGACGGACTCGCGGCCATGCTGATCGCCAGCAGGACGCCGCAGTGGCTCGATCCCATCCCGCTTCCGGGCCTTCATGCACTGAAGGTTTGGCGCATCCGCAAGGACCTGATCGGAGCGCCGGGAGCCGCCTGAGGCCGCGTTAAGAAGTTGTAATCCGGTCCGTCCGCGCATGGACAATTGACCTGATCGGGCTAGGAGCGCGGCGGGGAACGGCTACAGGTTCGTGACGAATGGGGGTTCTGCCCATCTTGCCGGCTGACGTGAGGACCGAGGTGCGCCCGTGGTGGGAATCGCGGACCTGCCTGGCCTTGGTCGTTCTCGCAACGATGGTGCCGCTGCTCTATCCGGCGATCCCTCCCCTGGTCGATCTGTTCGGGCACATGGGCCGCTACCGCGTCGAGCTCGACCTCGGGCATTCGCCCTGGCTCCGCGAATATTACGATTACCATTGGGCAGCGATCGGCAATCTGGGTGTCGACCTCCTCGTCATTCCGCTCGGCAAGCTGTTCGGGCTCGAGCTTGCCGTGAAGCTGATCGTACTCGCGATCCCGCCGCTCACCGCCGCCGGGTTCCTGTGGGTCGCGCGCGAAGTCCATGGGCGCATTCCGCCGAGCGCCTTCTTCGCGCTGCCGTTCATCTACGGCTATCCGTTCCTGTTCGGGTTCGTGAATTTCGCGCTGTCCGTGGCGCTGGCGTTCCTCGCGTTCGGACTGTGGCTCAGGCTTGGCCGGCTCGAGCGGACGCGGCTGCGCGGCTGGCTGTTCGTGCCGATCTCGCTGGTCGTGTTCTTCGCCCACACCTACGGGTGGGGGCTTCTCGGGCTGATGTGCTTCTCGGCGGATGCAGTTCGCCTCCACGACCGCGGCCGCAGCTGGTGGCGAGCAGGCGTGGAAGCGGCGCTCCACGCATCCGTGATGGCGCTGCCGGTCCTGATCATGCTGATCTGGCGAAGCGAGACCCATGGCGGCCAGACCATCGACTGGTTCGACTGGAAGGTGAAATGGCGCTGGGTCTATTCGGCGCTGCGCGACCGGTGGAAATGGTTCGACATCGGATCGCTGGTCGTCGCTACGTTCGTGTTTCTGTTTGCGATCGTCAGCCGGAAGCTGACTCTGTCGCGCAACCTTGCATTCTCGGCAATCGTGCTGGCGGTGTCCTTCGCCATCATCCCGCGCATCGTCTTCGGCTCGGCCTATGCCGACATGCGCCTGGTCCCGTACCTCGCAGCCGTTGCGCTGCTCGCGATCCGCTTCCGCGGCCGCCCGGACCGCAAGACCGCACAAGTGCTTGCGGTGCTCGGCCTGCTGTTCTTCGCTACCCGCACCGCGGCGAACACGATCAGCCTGGGTATGGCCGGCGCCGACCAGCGGGCGAAGCTGCACGCGATCGACCTGATGCCCGAAGGCTCGCGCGTGATCACGCTCACCGGCATGCCGTGCACCGAATATTGGCCGCTTCTCCGCAACAGCCATTTGGGGGCGATGGTGATCGTCCGACGCGAGGGATTCTCGAACGACCAGTGGCTGCTCGAGGGCGTGAACCTGCTCGACCTCAAATATCGCGCCGCCGGCTATTTCGCGGCCGACCCGTCGCAGCTGGTCCGTCCGAACCATTGCCGCGACTTCCTCCACCGGACGATCGACCAGTCGCTTGCCGCGCTTCCGCGGGGCGATTTCGATTATGTCTGGCTGATCGACGTGGCGCCTTACGACCCGGCGTTGGTCGAGGGGATGCAGCCGGTCTGGCGCGGGCCGGGGTCGATCCTCTATCGTCTGCATTGATGGTTGCGCTTTCGGTCGTCGTCCCCTGCTTCAACGAGCAGGCCTGTCTCCCTGCGCTGCACGAGCGGCTCGGCGCCGCCGCGCGGGCTGCCGTGGGCGACGATTATGAAATCGTGCTCGTCAACGACGGTTCGCGGGATTCGAGCTGGGAGCTGATGCGCCGGATGGCGGCCGACGATCCGCACCTTCTTGCGGTCAACCTGTCGCGCAACCATGGCCACCAGCTGGCGCTGACCGCCGGCCTGGACCTCTGCCGCGGGGCCACGATCCTGATCATCGACGCGGACCTGCAGGACCCGCCGGAGCTGCTTCCCGACATGATGCGCGCGATGCGGGACGAGGATGCCGACGTGGTCTACGGCGTCCGTCGCAGCCGGACGGGCGAGACCGCGTTCAAACGCGCGACGGCGCACGGCTTCTACCGCCTGCTCTCGCGCGCGACCGAGGTCGACATTCCGGTCGACACCGGCGACTTCCGGCTGATGAGCCGCCGCGCGCTCGACGCGCTGCTGGCGATGCCCGAGCAGGCGCGGTTCATCCGCGGCATGGTCGCGTGGATTGGATTCAGGCAGATCGCCTTCGTCTACGACCGGCAGGAGCGCTTCGCCGGAGAGACCAAATATCCCGTGAAGAAGATGGTGCGCTTCGCGCTCGACGCGCTGACCGGCTTCTCCTCGGCGCCGCTCAAGCTTGCCGGTCGGGCGGGCCTGCTTCTGTCGATCGGCTCGGTTCTGCTGATCCTGTATATCGCCTTCGCCTGGGCGGCGGGGGAGAACATCCCCGGCTGGACCTCGCTGATGCTCGTCGTGGTCGTGCTCGGCGCGGTGCAGATGTTCGTGCTCGCGCTGATGGGTGAATATATCGGCCGGCTCTACAATGAGGCGAAGGGACGGCCGCTGTACATCGTGCAGGAGGTCGCCGGCGCAGCGCCGAGCGGGGCGAGGCTCGGCTATATCGCCGACGCGACGGCGAACAGCGACAAGCCCGGCGGCAAAGGCAAGCGCCCGACGAGGTGACGCTCCGCCGCGAATATTGTTTGCAGGCCTGCATTGAGGGGCGCTGACGGCAGCTTCACGTCGGCATCGTCCTTGCCGCGAGCCTTCGAAGCTACACGCTCCGCGACCGCAAGCGGGAACAGCAGGCTATTGAAATAGCCGATCTTCTGCAGTTTGAGCGGCGAGCCTTCGATCAGCTGCCGGAGCGAGGCCTTCGAATAACGGCGTTTGTGGTGATTGACGGTGTCGTGCGCCGACCACATCCACGGATGAGCAGGGACCGTCATCAGGAACTTGCCGCCGCCCTTGAGCTTGCCGGCGATTGCCGCGACGGCGCCGTGATCGTCGTCGATATGTTCGATCACGTCGAGCGCCGCGACGAGGTCGTAGTCTCCCGGCACTCCTTCTAGCTCGGGGAGCCTTGCGCTCATGATTTCGCGGCCGAGCCGGCGTTCGGCCAGCGCGCGGGATTCGTCATCGAGCTCGATCGCATCCACGCTGCCGAACCGCCCCAGCATCTCGAGATTGTGCCCGGTCCCGCAGCCGATCTCGAGGATGCGCGCGCCCGGCGGCGGCATCGCCTCGCGCCGGATCAGGTCGGCGAGGATGGTCCGGCGGGCGCGATACCACCAGTGCCGCTGGTCGAGGTCGGCCATCTCGCGATAGGCGGCGCGTTCCATCAGCCGAACACCCACTGCCGGTTGAGCATGTAGGTTGCGAGCGGCGTGACCAAGATCGCGGGCACCAGCGGCCACCAGGTCGGCCCGTTCATCGGTCCGGTGAGCACCCAGGTGAACGCCTCATTGAGCACGAAGCCGGAGCCCTGGACTGCGAAGAACTTGATCTTCATTCGGCGGTCCTCGGTCTTTCCGTGTCCTCTGAAGCTCCACCTGCTGTGGAGCACGAAGCCGATGCTGACGGCAACCGCGAAAGCGATCACCACGGCGAGCACCGGCGGCATCACATAGGTCGCCAGATACCAGTAGATGGCCGAGTAGATTCCGGCGAGGAAGAAGCCGACGAGCGCGAACCGGACCAGCTGGCCGAAAGTTTCCTGACTGACGTTTAATCCGCTCGCCATGCACCGCTTCTTGCCGTTTGAAGTCGAGCGGCTACAGCGCGAAACATGCTGCAAAGCAAGATCGACGAGTGGGAACGGAGGGGACTCGAACTCGTCGAGCGCCGCTGGAAATGGATCGTCGTCATCGTCTGGCTGGTGATCTGCGGCTGGTTCATTTTCCAGAAGTGGGACGCAATCCGCTTCTTCGGGCTGCCCGACACCGACGACAACATGCGGATGATGCAGGTCCGCGGGCTTCTTCACGGCCAGGGCTGGTACGACCTGCGCAACTACCGGATGAACCCGCCGTTCGGCGCGAACATCCACTGGTCGCGGCTCGTCGACTTGCCGATTGCGGGCCTGATCCTCGGTCTTCGCCCGTTCCTCGGCGGCCCCGCTGCGGAGCGCTGGGCGGCAGCAATCGCGCCGCTCCTTCCCTATCTTCTTCTGCTCTTCGCGCTCGCGCTAGCGGCGAGGCGGCTGATCCACCCGCTCGCCTACCCGCTCGCGTTCCTCGCCATCCTGTTCGCCGGCTCGACAAACGGCATGTTCATGCCCGACCGGATCGATCACCACGGCTGGCAGCTGGCGCTGCTCGCGATGAGCATGGCCGGGATCGCCGACCCGAAGCGCGTGCGCGGCGGTCTCGTGCTCGGGATCACGTCGGCGCTGTCGCTCGCCATCGGACTCGAGATGATCATCTATCTCGCGCTCGCGGGCGCGGCGATGGTGCTGTTCTGGGTTGCGGACGTGACCGAAGCGGGGCGCCTGCGGGCCTATGCGGTTTCGATGAGCGGCGGCGTGTCGCTCTGCTTTCTCGTCTTCGCGTCCTACGACAACCGTGGGGCGGTCTGCGACGCGTTGTCGCCGGTCTATGTTTCGGATGCGCTGCTCGGATGCGCGCTGATGTACGGGCTTGCATGGTTGTCGCCCGCCGACTGGAAGCGGCGGCTCGCGCTCGCGATTGTCGCCGGCGCGGCGATCGGCGGCTTCCATGCCTCGGTCTGGCCGCAATGCCTTCAGCAGCCCGAGCATATCTCGCCCGAGGCGCAGCGGCTGTGGATGAGCTATGTGAAGGAGGCGCGGCCGGTCTATCGGCACGGCTGGCGAATCGCGTCGCTGATTGGGGCGCTGCCGATCACGGGTGCGATCGGATGGGCGGTGCTCGCATGGACGCGCCGCCGCGATCCGGACCTTCTCAGGCGAATTATCGGGATCGCCGTGCCGAGCGTCGCCGCCTCGCTGCTGCTGTTGTGGCAGACGCGCACCGGCCCGGCAGCGCAGATGATGGCCGCGCTCGGCGCCGCGGCGCTGGTCTGGATCCTCTGGCCGCTGTTCTGGCGATCGAAATATCCGGTGGTGAAGGTCGCGGGAGCGGTCCTCGTGGTCGTCGTCGGCGCCGGCGCGGTGGTGCCGATGGTGATCAACCTCATCCCCGAGAAGAAGGCCACGACCTACGAAGCCGACATCGGCCGTGCCAACAACCTGTGCGCGTCGTTGTGGGGCCTGCACCCCATCGCGCTTCAGCCCAAGGGCCTCGTCTTCACCTTCGTCGATCTTGGGCCGCGGCTGATCACGCTGACCCACCACGACGCGATCGCAGGACCGTATCACCGCAATTACCCGCAGATCGTCGACATCATGCACGCGTTCCGCGGAAGCGCCGACCAGGCGCACCAGATCATCGTCGACAAGTACCACTCGAACTATGTGCTGACCTGCCCCAACAGCTCGACGACGACGATCTTCATGTCGGAAGTGCCAAAGGGCTTCTACGGGCAGCTCGCGCACGGCCAGGTGCCGAAATGGCTTCAGCCCGTGCCGCTGCCGAAGGACTCGCCGTACAGGATGTGGAGGGTCGTCGGCTAGGCGAGGACATGCGGGAAGCTTTGCTTCAGGCCGTCGATGACGAACTGCGCGGCGAGCGCCGCGAGGATCACCCCGAGGATGCGGGTGATCATCGCTTCCACCTTCTCGCCGATGAGCCGCATCAGCGGACCCGCCGCTAGCAGCGTCAGCAGCGTGATCAGCATCACGACGGTGATCGCCGCGATGACCAGTGCCACCGCCCCGATGTTCTCCGCGCGCGACACCCACAGCATCGCGCTCGCGATCGAACCAGGTCCGGTGATCATCGGGATTGCCATCGGGAAAACGCTGATGTCCTCGGCCTCGGGCGTGCCCTCGATCGCTTCGGCGCGCTTCTCCCGGCGCTCCGTCCGGCGTTCGAAGACCATGTCCAGCGCGATGAAGAAAAGCATGATCCCGCCCGCGATTCGAAAGCTCGCCAGGCTGATCCCGAGCCATTGAAGCAGCGGCCGCCCGAGCAGCGCGAAGAACATCAGGATCAGCCAGGCGATGACTACCGAGCGGATCGCCATCGAGCGCCGGTGCGCGGGCGGAGTGCCGCGAGTCAGGCTGGCGAAGATCGGCGCGCAGCCCGGCGGATCGATGATCACCAGGAAGGTGACCAGTGCCGAGCCGAACAGCTCGATCATAGGTCCTTGTCGTAGGCGAAGCGCTCCCGCCGCGCCGCGGACACGAACGTGTTGCGGATGAGGCATGCGATCGTCATCGGTCCGACGCCGCCGGGCACCGGCGTGATCGCGCCTGCGACCTCGACCGCCTCGTCGAACGCGACGTCGCCCAGCAGCTTGCGAGTCCCGTCGGGCTGCTCGACCCGCTCCTGCCCCACGTCGATCACCGTCGCGCCGGGCTTGAGCCAGTGGCCGCGAATGAGCTCGGGCCGCCCGACGGCCGCGACGACGATGTCCGAACGCCGCACTGCCCCGGGCAGATCGCGCGTTCGCGAATGGGCTACGGTTACCGTGCAATTCGCCTGCAAGAGGAGCAGCGCCATGGGCTTGCCGACGATGTTCGACCGTCCGACGACGATGGCGTCGAGACCGCTGAGCTCGCCGAGCTCCTGCTTCAGCAGCATCAGGCAGCCGAGTGGCGTGCACGGCACGAAGCCGGGCAGCCCGATCGCGAGCCGTCCGGCATTGACCGGATGGAAGCCGTCGACGTCCTTGTCGGGCGAGATGCGGGTGATGATGACCCGCTCGTCCACCTGCGGAGGGAGCGGGAGCTGGACGAGGATTCCATCGACCGCCGGATCGGCGTTGAGCTCGTCGATCAGCGCCGCGATCTGATCCTGCCCCACCGACGCCGGCAGCCGATGCTCGAAGCTTTTCATCCCCGCTTCGCGCGTCGCCTTGACCTTCGAACGCACGTAGGCGGCCGACGGCGGATGCTCACCGACCAGAACGACCGCAAGTCCCGGTACCCGGCCGGTCGCCTCGCGGAAGCGTGCGACTTCGCCCGCCACCCGCTCACGCAGCGCCAGCGCGGCGGCCTTCCCGTCGATCAGCTTCGCGGTCATCCGCCGAGATAGTATTGAGTGACGACCCCGCCGAGCAGCTTCTTGATGACCTGGATCAGGATCAGGATCACCAAGGGCGAGAAGTCGATCCCGCCGAAGTCGGGAAGCATGCGGCGGATCGGCCGGTAGAGCGGCGCGGTCAGCCGATCTATGGCGACCGCGAAGGTCCGCACCCCGTTGGAGCTGGTATTGAGCACGTTGAGGACCAGCAGCCAGCTCAATGCGACCTGGATGATGATCACCCAGGTGAGGATGGTGAGCAGCAGGTCGGCAATGTCGACGAGGGCAAGGAGCATCGCGCCCGCTTAGCCGCGCCGCTGTTACGGCGCAAACCTCTCGGGCTCCGCGACCGCGAGGATCTCGGCAAAGTCCTCGGCGCCGTCGGTCCACTCCGCGACGGGTGTCCAGCCGCCCGCCAGCAGCAGAACCCGGCTGCCGCGCGGCCCGTATTTGTGACTGTTCTCGGTGTGGATCGTCGCCCCCGCAGCGAAGCGGAACTTCTGTCCCGAAATAGAGAATTCGATATCGCGCGTCGCGACCAGGTGCATCTCGACGCGCGACAGAATCTCGTCCCAGCGTGCCTCGTGCCGGAAAGCATCGAGCGGAATGTCGCCGTCGAGCTCGCGATTGATGCGCGTCAGGAGGTTGCGGTTGAAGTCGGCAGTGATGCCCTGCGGCTCGTCATAGGCGGCGAGCATTCGTTCGACGGGTTTGACCCGATCCATGCCGATGAGCAGCCGGGCGCCCGGTTCGAGCAGCGCGCGGAAGCTGCGCAGGAGGTCCGTCGCGCTCCATGGAACGAAATTGCCGATGGTCGAGCCCGGAAAGAATCCGAGCTTCGGAAGGTTTTTTACTTCCTGAGGAAGCGCGAACGGCCGAGCGAAATCGGCGATAACGGGGATGACCTCTAGCGAAGGGAAGCGCCGCTGGAGCTCGCGCGCGCTCTGCTCGAGATAGTCGCCGGAAATATCGACGGGCACATAGGCTGCTGCCTCGACCGCCTCGAGAAGCATCGGAGTCTTGGTCGCGGACCCGGCGCCGAACTCGACGACCGCAGCGCCCTTCGGAACGCTTGCGGCGACCTCGGGCATGATCGTCTGAAGCAGCGCGACCTCGGTGCGGGTCGGGTAATAAGAGCTCAGCCGCGTGATTTCGTCGAACAGCTCCGACCCCCGCCGATCGTAGAGCCAGCGCGCCGGGATCGCCGGGATCGGCGCCGAGAGCCCGGCGAGCACGTCGTCTCGAAATTGCGGATCAGCAGTCGCGGGCAAGCCTTAGTCCAGTGAACTGCCAGCGCGCGTGCGGCGGGAAGAAGTTGCGATAGGAAGCGCGGCTGTGCCCGCGCGGGGTCGCACAGCTCGCGCCCTTGAGCACCAGCTGGCCCGACATGAACTTCCCATTATATTCGCCGACGGCGCCTTCCGGCGCGGCGAAGCCGGGGTACGGAGAGAAGGCGCTCTGCGTCCATTCCCAGACATCGCCGAAGATGCCGCCGCCGGGCCGCGGAACGACCGCTGCCGCGCCGTCGAGCTGGTTTCCCGCGGTCGGATCGGCGGAGGCTGCGAAATCCTCCCACTCGGCCTCGGTTGGCAGCCGCGCGCCCGCCCAGCGCGCGAAGGCGTCGGCTTCGAACTGGCTGACATGCGCGACCGGAGCCGCCCAATCGATCTCATGGCGGCCGCCGAGGGTGAACTCGGTTCCGTCTTCGCGCCAGTAGAGCGGCGCCGAGATGTGCTCGCGCTCAACCCATCCCCAGCCGTCCGAGAGCCACAGCGCCGCCGTGCGGTAGCCGCCATCCTCGATGAACGCGCGCCATTCGCCGTTTGTGACGCGATCGCTCGCCAGCTCGTGTCGCGAAAGGAACACGCGGTGCCGCGGCCGTTCGCTGTCGAAGGCGAAGCCGCCGTCCGGCGCCCCGATCTCGACGATGCCCTCGCGGCCTTTCGACCAGCCGCCGCTCTGGATTGCTTCGCTCCGCTCGCAATGACGAAGAGGGCTATAGGCCGGCTCGAGCGGGTTCTCGGCGAAGGCGGCGAGAATGTCGGTGAGAAGCAGCTCCTGGTGCTGTTGCTCGTGATTGATGCCGAGTTCGATAAGCTCGAGCGCCGCTGACGGAAGGTTCGGGAGCGCCCGCGCCAGTGCTTCGTCGACGTGCGCCCTATAGGCGCGCACCTCGTCGAGCGACGGACGGCTGAGCATGCCGCGGCGCGGCCGCGCATGTCGAGGTCCTTCGGATTCGTAATAGCTGTTGAAAAGGTAAGACCAGCCCTCGTCGAACCGACGATAATCAGGCGTGTGGTCCCGCAGCACGAACGCTTCGAAGAACCAGCTCGTGTGCGCGAGGTGCCACTTGGCCGGCGATGCGTCGGGGAACGGCTGGATCGTCGCATCTGCATCCGAGAGCGGCGCGGCGAGATCGAGCGTCAGCCTGCGCGTGCGCGCGAGCCGCTCGGCAAGCGCTGGGGCGGCATCTAGCGGGTGGCGCCGGGTTGCCACAGCACGTCCCCGCCTTCGCTCGCGGCTACATCGCGCGCGGCGACGAACAGAAAATCGGAAAGGCGGTTGAGATAGGCGAGCAGCTGCGGGTTCAGCGGCTCGGCTTCATTCAGGGCGACGGCCGCGCGTTCGGCGCGGCGCGCGACCGCGCGGGCGAAGTGCAGAGCGGAAACCGCCGCCGAGCCGCCCGGCAGGATGAAGCTGGTGAGCGGCTCGAGCGAGGCGTTCATCGCGTCGATCTCGCCTTCGAGCCGCGCGACCTGGCTCGCGACGATGCGCAGCGCTCCATCCACCTCGCCAGGAGTGGCAACATCAGCGCCGAGGTCGAAAAGATCGTTCTGAATTCGCAGCAGCCGTTCGGCCAGCTCGCCGCTTCCAAGCGCGGACATGGCCACCCCGATCGCCGAATTCGCCTCGTCGACCTCGCCGATCGCGCTCATCCGAGCGCTCGCCTTGCTCACCCGGCTGCCCTCGACCAGGCCGGCGCTACCGCCGTCGCCCGTGCGCGTGTAGATCTTGTTGAGCTTGACCAAGGGCTCCCGCTCTACTGGCCCGAGGATGCCCCGGCGACGACGAGGATCAGGATGACGATGATGATCGCGACCGCCTGGAAGAGCACGCGCCGCTGCATCCACTTCTGCGATTCCTCGCCCGTCAGGTCGCGCCCCGATGCCATCGCCATCACGCCGCGGACCAGCACGTAAACGACGGCAGCCATCGCGAGCAGGAGCAGGATGAAAAGCAGGATGTGCATGCGCGGGCCTTAGGCTTCGATGAAAGTGAAACCAAGCGGAAGCTCGCGATCGAGCAACCGTGCGGCAAGCGCTCGCCCGTCGATCCCGTGCTCGCGCATCGCGGCGAGCGTCGGCGCAAGATCGCGCTTGGCGAGGCGGCGCCCGTCGGCATGCGCGACCAGCGGATGGTGCAGATAGGTCGGTTCCGGAAGTCCGAGCAGCTGCTGCAGCAGCCGCTGGGCGGGCGTCGAAGCGCGCAGGTCTGCGCCGCGCACCACGGTCGTGACGCCGCTCGCCGCATCGTCGACCACGCAGGACAGGTGATAGGATGCGGGCGCATCCTTGCGCGCAAGGATCGCGTCGCCGATCTCGCGCGGATCGGCGACGAAATGCTGGCCGTCGGTCTCGCTCCACGATGGCAGCCCGGCAATTTCCAACGATTTGGCGGAGTTGAGCCGCCAGCAATGTGGCATCGTCGCCCGCCGCCCCGGATCGTCGGGCAGGTTACGGCAAGTGCCCGGATAGGATGTCGCGGCATCGCCGTGCGGCGCCGTCAGCGACTGGGCGACGTCGGCGCGCGTGCAGAAGCAGGCGAACGCCAGCCCCTGCCGCTTCAGCGCGTCGAGCGCCGCCCCGTAAGCGGCGGTGCGCTGCGATTGTACGAACACCGGCTCATCCCAGTCGAGCCCGAGCCAGCCGAGATCATCGTAAATGCCGTCGACGAACTCGGACCGGCTCCGGGTCGCGTCGAGGTCCTCGATCCTGAGCAGGAATTTGCCGCCGCTTTCTCTCGCAAGCGCATGGCCCACAACGGCGCTGTAGGCATGGCCGAGATGCAGCCGTCCGGTCGGCGAAGGGGCGAATCGGGTGATCAACATATCCTCCCCTCGATTTCGAGGGGAGGGGAACCGGACGAAGTGCGGTGGAGGGGCGCCTCCGTCACGCCTTCGGCGCGCCACCTTCCCTGCCAATGCAAGGGAGGAGATTTGGACTCTTGACGCTGAGTCACTGGAAATGCTCTTTTAGGCATGTCAGGCCGGGTTGGCATCCGGCGGGCGACAAGGGAAGACGGGCCGGAACGCCCCTCTCCTCCCTAGCCCTTCACAGGGCATGTGCGACGGGGCCGGGGAGCTGCAGTTCGGACCACCGGACGAAAGGCTTTGCGGCGCGCTTATGTATCATCCCGAGTTGATCCGACATCCCGAAAGCTGTCCGGCGCTGGTGCTCAACGCCGATTACACGCCGCTGTCCTATTACCCCTTGTCGCTGTGGCCGTGGCAGACGGCCGTCAAGGCCATGTTCCTCGAGCGGGTCGACGTCGTTGCCCATTATGAGCGCGAGGTGCACTCGCCGTCGCTGGCGCTGAAGCTGCCGAGCGTGATCGCGCTTCGCGATTATGTGCGGCCGAACGAATATCCGGCGTTCACGCGGTTCAACCTATTCCTCCGCGATAAATTCCGCTGCGTCTATTGCGGCACGGCGAGGGAGCTCACGTTCGACCATGTCGTACCGCGCGCGCATGGCGGACGCACGACGTGGGAGAATGTCGCGACCGCGTGCGCGCCATGCAATTTGCGCAAGGGCGGCCGCACGCCCGCGGAAGCGCACATGCACCCGCAACGCGAGCCGATCCGGCCGACGACATGGCAGCTCCAGGAGCACGGCCGCGCGTTTCCGCCGAATTACCTGCACGAGAGCTGGCGGGACTATCTCTACTGGGATGTCGAGCTGGAACCTTAAAAGCTGCAAGCGCTAGCAATGACGCGCAGTCGCATTCTGGGCATCGCTTTTCTGACATGGGAAGCGGTGTGGCTTCATGTCTACGTGACCGCCCCGCGTCCCGATCAGCGGATGGTGACAGTGGCGGCGGAGCTTCTTGCGGTCTGGATTCCAGGCATTCTCGTGATGATGGCAGTTGGCCTGAAGATACTATGGCGCATCATCTTCACCCGGTGATCTTTGGTTCAGCGTGACAGGAAAGCTTTCACAGTCGGCGCAACGTCCTCGCGCTGCAATGCTACGGCGAGATTGGCGATCACGAACCCAGCCGCGCTTCCGCAGTCGTAGCGCTCGCCCTCGAAGCGATAGGCGTGGACAGGCTGGCTCCGGATCAGCTTGGCGATCGCGTCGGTAAGCTGGATCTCGCCGCCCGCGCCCGTCTCCTGGGCATCGAGCGCGTTCATCACCTCCGGCTGGAGGATGTAACGGCCCGGAAGCATCAGGTTCGACGGCGCCGTGCCGGGCGCCGGCTTTTCGACCATGCCGCGGATTTCCGTCAGGCGACCGTCGCTCGTGCCCGGATCGATGACGCCGTATTTGTGGGTTTCGCTGTCCGGCACCTCGAGTGCGGCGACGAGATTGCCGCCGACCCGATCATAGGCTTCGACCATTTGGGCAAGGCAACCCGGCTGACCGAGCATCAGCTCGTCGGGAAGCAGCACGGCGAACGGCTCGTCGCCGACGATGTGCCGCGCGCACCACACCGCGTGACCGAGCCCGAGCGGCCGCTGCTGCCGCACGGTGACCACCTCGCCGAACTTTGCATTCGAAGGCGCCAGGATCTCGAGACCCTTGCCCTTGTCGCGGAGCGTCGCCTCGAGCTCGAACGCCTGGTCGAAATAATCGACCAGCGCCGATTTGCCGCGCCCGGTCACGAAGATCAGCTGCTCGATCCCCGCCTCGCGCGCCTCGTCGACCGCATATTGGATCAGCGGCCGGTCGACGATCGTGACCATTTCCTTGGGAATGCTCTTGGTGGCGGGCAGCAGGCGGGTGCCGAGGCCGGCGACGGGAAACACCGCCTTGCGGACGCGGGTGGGCATGTCGGCTTCAGTCTCCTGGAGAGGGGGCCACCTGATTGTCCGTCGGCAGGGCCTGGTTGCCTGGCGGCAGCGACGGCGCGGAACCGCCGGTCGGCGGCGGCAGGTCGAACGGATCGGGCGGACGCGGCTCCGAGCGCTTCATCAGCTCGTCGACGCGGTCGGGCTTGGCGTAGGACGGGATCGTGAGCAGTTGCTCGGGCGTCGGCGTCGTCCGTGCCATGAGCGGCTTGACCGGGAGCGAATGGCCAGCTGCGGGCTTCAAGTCGGCGACGCGCCCGCAGCCGGCGATCAGCACCACCGCCGCCATGCTGATGATCCGCGTCAACTTCATCGCGCCCGACTAGCCGTTCGCCGGCGCTTAGGCTAGCGGCGAGCCGTGATGCGCCTGATCCTGATCGGCTGCGCGGCCCTCGCGCTCGCTTCGTGCAACAAGGCTTCCCAGCCCAGGGCGAACGAGAGTTCGGCCGCTGCGCCGGAATCCGGGATCAAGGGCATCGACCGCACGCACAAGGGCACGCCGGCGCCGAAAGTCGGCTTCAACGATCCCGCGGGCAAGCAGACGAGCCTCGCGGCATTTACGGGCAAGCCGACGCTGGTGAACCTGTGGGCGAGTTGGTGCGCGCCGTGCGTGAAGGAGCTTCCGACTCTCGACAAGCTGGCGCGCGCCGAGGACGGCAAGCTCAACGTCGTCGCGATCAGCCAGGACGATGGCCCGCACCCATCCGTCGTGGCGTTCCTGAAGACCCACAACATCGCGACGCTCGATTCCTACCAGGACCCGAAGATGGGCCTGTCGGGAGCGCTCGGCGCCGAAGTGCTGCCGACGTCGGTGCTGTTCGACGCGAACGGGAAGGAAGTGTGGCGTTACGTCGGGGACCAGGACTGGACGACCCCGGAGGCCGCTAAGCTGCTCGCCGAGGGCGGAGTCGGCCGACCCGGCTGAGCACCCGGCCGTCGATCGCGGCGAGACCCAGAGCAATCAGCGCCAGACCGCCGAAATCCTGCGGCGCGAGCGTTTCGCCGAGGAACAGGCCGCCGAGCAAAATCGCGACGGGCGGGACGAGAAGGGTGACGAGCAAGGCATTGGTCGCGCCGGCACGCTCGATCAGGCGGAAATAGAGCACGTAGCCGAGCGCGGTGCACAGCAGCGCGAGCGCGCCGATCGCCGCCCACGCGCTGAGCGGCGGCAGCGCATGGCTCCACGGCCGGTCGAACAGCATCGATACGGGAAGCATCATCAGCGCGCCCGCGGTCAGCTGGCCGGTCGTCACGCTCAGCGGCGAGATGCCGAGCCGCTTGAACCGCCGCGCCCAAACGGCGGCGAGCGCGTAGCTGAGCGAGGCGACGACGCAGGCGATTTCCGCGAGAGCGCTGGTGCCGAGGCTCGACAGCAGCGAGGGCCCGATCATCACCGCGACACCGCCGAAGCCGAGCAGCACGCCGGCGGCCTTGCGCGGGCTCATTCGCTCATCGTGGGTGAGAAGATGGGCGACTACGACGCCCCAGATCGGCGTCGTCGCATTGAGGATCGAGGCGAGCCCGCTCGCAATGTGCGTCTGGCTCCATCCGAAGAGGGCGAACGGCAGCGCATTGTTCAGCAGCGCGAGCAGCAGGATCGAGCCCCACACCTGCCGCGGAAGGTTCATGCGTTCGCCGCGGATGAGCACGTAGCTCCACAGCCCGGCCGCTCCGATCGTCAGCCGCAGCCAGACATAGGTGAGCGGCGGAACGTGCCGAACCGCGATGTCGATGAAGAAGAAGGCGCAGCCCCATATCAGCGCCAGCAGGAGGAGCACCAGCCAGTCGCCCTGGTTCATTTGCGCGCGGATCACCGGCGCCGGATAGGTGTCCCGCACATCGACCGCTTCCGCGTGCTTGCGGTCAAATGCGTGGGGATCGGCGGGTTTCATGACCGATGTGCGCTAGGCGTCCGCGCTGCTATCGGCCAACAAATGCTCCAGCCGCGACCATAAGCTGGGCTTATCAATCCCGCAGCAGCTCGTTGATGCTGGTCTTCGAGCGCGTGCGCTCGTCGACCCGCTTGACGATCACCGCACAGGCGAGCGCCGGCCCTCCGTCCTTGCCCGGCAGAGTGCCCGGCACCACCACCGAATAAGGCGGCACGCGCCCGTAGCGGATTTCGCCGCTCGCGCGGTCGACAATCTTGGTCGAGGCGCCGAGGAACACGCCCATCGAGAGGACGCTCCCGCGCTCGACCACGACGCCTTCGGCGACCTCGGAACGAGCGCCGATGAAGCAATCGTCGTCGATGATCACCGGTCCGGCCTGGAGCGGCTCGAGCACGCCGCCGATCCCCGCGCCGCCGGAGATGTGCACGTTCCTGCCGATCTGCGCGCAGCTCCCGACCGTCGCCCACGTGTCGACCATCGTGCCCTCACCGACATAGGCACCGATGTTGACGAAGCTCGGCATCAGAACCGCGCCCGGCGCGATATAGGCGCCGCGCCGGACGATCGAGCCCGGAACCGCGCGGAAACCCGCGGCCCGGAACTCCTTGTCGCCCCAGCCGGCGAACTTCGACGGCACCTTATCCCACCAGTGCGCGCCGCCTGGACCGCCGGAGATCGCCTCCATCGGGTTGAGCCTGAACGAGAGCAGCACGGCCTTTTTCAGCCATTGATTGACCGCCCACTCACCGTCCCGCTGCTCGGCGATTCGGACCTGCCCTGAATCGAGCATTCCAATCGCCCGGCCGACGACCCGGCGAAGCTCCGCATCGCCGTCTGGGCCGAGCGAATCGCGCCGCTCCCACAGCTGGTCGATCAGCGGTTCGAGCTCATTCATTGGTCCTCCCCCAGGATCGCTTCGAGCCACTCGCCGACATCGCTGATCCGCTGATCGACGACATGCTCGTCAAAATTGTGGTTGCCGCGTTCGGAGCCATTATCGACCCACACCGTGGTCATCCCGAGCGCTTTGGCCGGCGCGAGGTTCTGGACCATGTCGTCGGCAAGCAGCGCATGTTCGGGCGCGATCCCGAACCGTTCGCATAGCAGCGCGTAGCCGTGCGGATCAGGCTTCGGCCGATAGCTCGATGCATGGATGTCGTGCAGATCGTCGAAATGCTCGCCGATGCCGATCCGTTCGAGGACCCGCCGCGCATAGGGCGCATCGCCGTTGGTGAACACGAAGCGGCGCCCCGGGAGTCGCGGCAGGAGCTGGCGCAACCGCTCGTCGCATTGCACGCGGTCGACTTGGACATCGTGCACGTCCGCGAGGAACTCGTGCGGGTCGATCGCATGCTCCTTCATCAGCCCGGAGAGCGTGGTCCCATGGTCATGGAAATGTGCCTTCTGGACCCGCCGCGCCTCCTCCGGACCGCAGCCGAGCAGGCGCTCGATATAGGCGCTCATCCGCTGGTCGATCAGATCGAACAGGCCGGCCGACGCCGGATAGAGGCAATTGTCGAGGTCGAAAATCCAGTCGCGGACGTGGGCGAAGCGCGGGTCCATGCCGGCGAGACCCGTAGAGAATCCAACGCCTTAAGCAAATCGAAAGGAA
>JAICXO010000145.1 GCA_025980335.1 Sphingomonas sp.
GGCCGGCGGGCAGCTCGACGAAACGGAGGGTGCGCTCCGGCGTGATGTGGGGCAGGGCCCGCAGCGCGGCCCGGATCGCGGCCTTGCGGCCCGCGGAGTCGCCGTCGAAGCACAGGATCGGCGACGGATCGAGCCGCCACATGCGCTCGAGCTGCGCTTCGGTGACCGCGGTGCCGTTGGGAGCGACGACTTCGCCGATGCCGGCCCGGTCGAGCGCGATCGCGTCCATATAACCCTCGACGACGATCAGCCGCTTGGCTGCGCGGCTCGCGGGCGAAGCGCGGTCGATGTTGTAGAGGGTGCGGCCCTTGTCGAAGAGCGGCGTATCCGGGGAATTGAGATATTTGGGCTCGCCGGTCCCGAGGATTCGGCCGCCGAAGCCGATCACCCGCCCGCGCGGGTCGCGGATCGGGAACATCAGGCGGCCGCGGAAGCGGTCGTAGCTGTCGCCGGCGCCACCTGATTCATTGGCTTCGGGCCGGATCAACATGCCGGTTTCGACCAGCCTGTCCTCGCCGAGGCTTTCGAGCGCGCGCTTGAGCGCCGAGCGGCTGTCGGGCGCGAAGCCGAGGCCGAAGCGCTGGATCGTGTCGGCGTCGATCCCGCGGCGCTTCAAATAATCGCGCGCTTCGGCGCCGGCGAGGCCGTTCAGCTGCTCGGCATACCATGCGGCGACCGACGCCATGACGTCAGTCAGCGAGGCTGCGCGGTCGGCGCGTTCCTTCGCCTTCGGGTCGGGCGCCGGGACGTCCATCCCGGCCTTGGCCGCGAGCTCCTTCACCGCGTCCATGAAGGGCATTCCGCGATGATCGGTCAGGAAGCGGATCGCGTCGCCATGAGCGCCACATCCGAAGCAATGATAGAAGCCCTTGTCGTCATTGACGGTGAAGCTCGGCGTCTTCTCGTTGTGGAACGGACAGCACGCCTTCCACTCGCGCCCGGCGCGCAGAAGCTTCACGGATGGGCTGATGACGGCGGACAAGGTCGTCCGCGCGCGCAGTTCGTCCAACCATTGCGGTGAGAGGGTCACGAGTCGACCCTATGCGCGAATCACTGCCTCGCAAGCGGGTGCTGCGCACTTATCCACAGGTCAGGAGCTCAGTGCCGCCTTGACCAACGCGCTTGCTCGGGCGGGTTCGATGCTGGCGCCGAGGCGCTGTTTCACCAGCGCCATGACTCGGCCCATGTCCTTCATCGAGCTGGCGCCGGTCTCGGCGACGATCTCGCGAATTCGCGTTTCGGCTTCTTCATCGCTGAGCTGCTTGGGCAAGAAGCGCTCGATGACCGCAATCTCGGCCTCCTCGGCGGCGGCGCGATCCTCGCGATTGCCCTTGCGGTAAAGGTCGGCGCTCTCGCGGCGCTGCTTGATCATTTTCTGGAGGACTTCGGTGACGAGCGCGTCATCGTCCTTTGGGGCTGCGCCGGTGCGCGCTTCGATGTCGCGGTTCTTGATTGCCGCCGAGGCGAGGCGAAGCGTCGCCGTCGTCTCCTTGTCGCCGCCTTTCATTGCAGCGATCGTCGCAGCCTTGATGTCGTCGCGGATCATGCCGAGCTCTTTTCCAGAAAGCCGGCCACTAGCTGTGGATTTCTCGCCTGACCAGCGTTGACCCGCCGCGCCAAAGCGCATAGCGGCAATGCCTTAGCGACATCGCTGGCAAACCCCAGACGGAAGGCTTTCCCGCCCATGGCCGACGCACGACCCTTGCACGCGCCCCCTCCCCAGGGCGCGACGGGAGTCGTGGTGTTCGCCGACGGGCGAACGGTCTGGGGGCAGGGCTTCGGTGCGGAGGGAGAAGCGGTCGGCGAGCTGTGCTTCAACACGGCGATGACCGGCTACCAGGAAGTGATGACCGATCCCTCCTATGCGCGGCAGGTGATCGCCTTCACCTTCCCGCATATCGGCAATGTCGGCGCGAACGACGAGGACGTCGAGGCGAGCGAGGCGCATGCGCTCGGCTGCCTGGTGCGCGAGGTGGTGACCGAGCCGTCGAACTACCGCGCGAAGCAGGGCTTCGCCGATTGGATGCGCAAGAGCGGGCGGTTCGGGATCGCCGGGGTCGACACTCGTGCGCTGACCAGGCTCGTGCGCGAAGAAGGGCCGCCGACGGTCGCGATCGCGCATCGGGAAGATGGCAAGTTCGATATCGCCGCGCTGCAGCGTATGGCCGCGCATTGGCCGGGGCTCGAGGGGATGGACCTGGCGAAGGACGTCAGCCGCGAGCAGGTGGAGCGCTGGACCGGCGGCAAATGGCGCTGGGGGCAGGGGTATGAGGTTGAGGCTCCCCTACCGCTTGCGGGAGGGGATGCTGAAAGCAAGGCTCGTCCGGGGGACGAGGTGCTTTCCGCAGAGCGAAGCGGCGAAGGGGTGGGCGCGCAGTGCGAAACCTCGCACGACGCGCCCGCCCCCCGGCCCCCTCCCGCAAGCGGTAGGGGGAGCAAGGTGCCCCACGTCGTCGCGGTCGATTACGGGTCCAAGCGCAACATCTTCCGCAACCTGTCGGACGCGGGCGCGCGGGTGACGGTGGTGCCGGCGACGGCGACGTTCGACGAGATCATGGCTTACAAACCGGATGGGTTCTTCCTGTCGAACGGACCGGGCGATCCGGCCGCGACGGGGGAATATGCGGTGCCGGTGATCCGGCAGATGCTCGAGACCGGAAAGCCGTTGTTCGGCATCTGCCTCGGGCACCAGATGCTGGCGCTCGCGATGGGCGGCAGGACCAGCAAGATGTTCCAGGGCCACCGCGGCGCCAACCATCCGGTGAAGCGGCTCGCCGACGGGCGGGTCGAGATCACCAGCATGAACCACGGCTTCGCGGTCGAGCGCGAAGGGCTTCCGGAGAACGTCCGCGAGACCCACGTGAGCCTGTTCGACGGGTCGAATTGCGGGATCGAGCTGACCGACCGCCCGGCGTTCAGCGTCCAGTACCACCCGGAGGCAAGCCCCGGCCCGCAGGACAGCTTCTATCTGTTCGAGAAATTCGTGGGGGCGATGCGGTGAGACGCGATTTACTCATCGGCATGGCCGTTGGAGCGGGTCTTTCTTCCGCAGCGTATGTTGCCGCTGGTCAATTCAAATCGCCCGCGCCGAAGCCCACCGCAAAAATGCGCATTTACGACCTGGGATATCAAAGACCACGTTCGCCGACGACAGCGGACTTCAAAGGCATTCCAGACCCGTTGACCGCCAAGTTACCAAGCCAGGCGTTGGTTGAGCTAGCGGTGACCTGTGACGTGCGACAGTATAAACTGGACGCGATGGACAAAGGGGGTTTCGGCGGAAACCCATCGGCCTTCCTCCATATCGATCCTGCTACCCTTTCAGATCACTCTTTCAACTGTCTCAACGAACACCTTCGGCCGCCATATTTGAACCTCTCAATCATCGAAGTGTGTCGTTCGATGATGGAGAAGAACCCCGCCAATCCGCCATGTGAGGAGCCAATTCGGTAAATGTCGCGGCGTACCTGCTCCATCATTTTGGCCAC
>JAICXO010000020.1 GCA_025980335.1 Sphingomonas sp.
ATCCAGTCGCTGGCCGAGGGCCAGGTGATCGAGGGCGTGGTCAAGAACATCACCGATTACGGCGCCTTCGTCGACCTCGGCGGAATCGATGGGCTGCTCCACGTGACCGACGTTTCCTACAAGCGCGTCAACCACCCGTCGGAAGTGCTCGGGATCGGCGACACGGTGAAGGTGCAGATCATCCGCATCAACCGCGAAACGCAGCGCATCTCGCTCGGCATGAAGCAGCTCGAGAGCGACCCGTGGGAGGGTGCTTCGTCGAAATACCCGATCGGTGGCGTGTTCCGCGGCCGGGTGACCAACATCACCGAATATGGTGCGTTCGTCGAGCTGGAGCCGGGCATCGAGGGTCTCGTCCACGTCTCTGAAATGAGCTGGACCAAGAAAAACGTGCACCCGGGCAAGATCGTCAGCACCAGCCAGGAAGTCGACGTCAAGGTGCTCGAGGTCGACGAGGAGAAGCGGCGGATTTCGCTCGGCCTCAAGCAGGCGCAGTCGAACCCGTGGGAGGCGTTCGCCGAAGCGCACCCGGTCGGCTCCGTGGTCGAGGGCGAAGTCAAGAATGCGACCGAGTTCGGCCTGTTCGTCGGGCTCGAAGGGGACGTCGACGGCATGGTCCACATGTCCGACATCGCCTGGGGCGTGTCCGGCGAAGAAGCGCTCGGGCTTCACCGCAAGGGTGAGACGGTCAAGGCGCAGGTGCTCGACGTCGACGTCGAGAAGGAGCGCATCTCGCTCGGCATGAAGCAGCTCGAGGGCGGCGGGACCGGTGCGGTTTCGAGCGGCGGCGGCGCCACCGCGGGCGGCGGGGTCAAGAAGGGCGAAATCGTCACCATCACCGTGCGGGCGGTTCAGGACGCGGGCCTCGACGTCCAGGTGGGCGACGATGGCGCGATCGGGTTCGTCAAGCGCGGCGACCTCGGCCGCGACCGCGACGAGCAGCGCCCCGAGCGCTTCCAGGTCGGGCAGAAGTTCGACGCGATGGTCAGCGGGTTCGACCGCTCGAAGAAGCCCAATTTCTCGATCAAGGCGATGCAGATCGCCGAAGAGAAGCAGGCGGTCGCACAATATGGCAGCTCGGATTCGGGCGCGAGCCTCGGCGACATCCTGGGCGCGGCCTTGAAGGAGGCTCAGTCGGCCAAGGGCGAGAAGGCGGAAAAGCCAACGAAGAAGTCGAAGAAGTAACAGCGTCGAGCGCGGGCGTTTCCTTGCGGGACGCCCGCGTAAATGCCTGGTAAATCCTCCTTGCGTGACACAGCGTTTCCTGACAGCCTAAGGACAAACGGTCCCAACAGGGGGCGGGACCGAATTTTCCATAGTGGGGTAGTGATGATCCGTTCCGAACTGGTGCAAATGCTGTGCACCGACTTTCCCGACCTCACGCAGCGCGAAGTCGAAGGCGTGGTCAGCGCGATCTTCGATTCCATCACCGACCAGCTCGCAAAGGGCGGGCGGGTCGAACTGCGCGGTTTCGGCGCGTTCTCGAGCCGGCAGCGCGACGGGCGCGTGGGCCGCAATCCCCGCACCGGAGAGGCGGTGTCGGTCGGCGCGAAGCGTGTGCCCTACTTCAAGCCGGGCAAGGAGATGCGCGAGCGGTTAAACCTCAAGGAAGTCACCGCGGAATAGCCCCGACTGGTCTGCGGTCGCCGGGCGCAGCCAAGCGGACGTGGCGGAACGGTAGACGCTGGGGACTTAAAATCCTCTTCCCGATTGGGAGTGTGGGTTCGACTCCCACCGTCCGCACCAAATCAGGGCTTTGGCGACGGCGCCAAGGGCGCCACTCGGCCGAGTATCCGCTGCCCGTCGGATAACTCCATTGCGAACAGCAATTTATTAAGCGTTCCTGCGGTAGCAATGCGGGATGTTGAGCAGTCGACCGATTGCCCGCAATTCGGGGGTGCTCAGCGCGCGCCGCGACGCGATCGTCCTCGCGATCCTGATTACGGCCGTCCTTCTGCTCATCTGGAACGGCAGCACCTTCTTCAGTCACGTCCGCATCGACGGAAGCTTCGCAAGCGATGTTCGGGTGGCAAGCACCGCGCTGACGCTGAATGTCGCGCTGATCCTCTTCGGCTGGCGGCGCTACATCGATCTGCAGCACGAAGCCGAGGTCCGGGCGGAGCAGGACCGCCGCGCGGCGCTGCTTGCGACGACCGATCCTGCGACCGGCCTTTTCAATCGCAAGGGCTTCGCCGATCGCGCAACGCAGCTTTGCCTGGAAGCGGGCGCCCGCGGCGACAATTTGATCGTGATTTCATTTCAGATTCACCGGTTCAAGTCGGTCAACGACCAGCACGGCTACGAAGCGGGCGAGTGGTTCCTGAGATCGATCGCCGCTGCATTGCCTTTGGAACTCGGCGAAGAAGCCCTGATAGCGCGCTTGAGCGGTGACGAGTTCGCCGTTGCACTTCCGCTCGGTCCTTCGGAGAGCGACCGGGCCGAGGACCTCGCCGACGCGGTGCTTCGCACCGTCGCCCGTCCCCTGATGCTCGACGACAGGATCATCCAAGTCGGAGCGTTCGCAGGCATTGCTTCGGCGCCCGCGGCGGACGCGAGCATTCCCGACGTCCTGCGGCGTGCGGACATGGCCATGGACCGGGCACGAAGCGGGCGCGTTACGCGCCCGGTGTGGTTCGATGCAGGCATGGAGCGCGCGCTTATCGCCCACGGCGAAATAGAGCAGGGCATTCGCTTCGGTCTCGATCACGGACAGTTCGTGCCCTATTTCGAGCCGCAGGTTGACCTTGCGACGGGAGAAATCGTCGGATTCGAGGTGCTGGCGCGGTGGAACCATGCACTCTCGGGGGTAATCGGTCCCGACGTCTTCATTCCCGTCGCCGAAGAGATCGGGCTGATCGGGCGGCTTTCCGAGCAAGTCATTTCCGAGGCGCTGCGCGAAGCGGCGCAATGGGATTCGGGAATCAAAATTTCCGTAAACATCTCGCCGTCGCAGCTCGCCGACGGATGGCTCGCGCAACGCATTGTCCGAATTCTGGCGGAGACGGCATTCCCGGCCGAGCGGCTCGTGATCGAGATCACCGAGACGTCACTCTTCAGCGACATGGACCTTGCGCGATCGATCGTCACCAGCCTCAAGAACCAGGGCATGCGCCTCGCGCTCGACGACTTCGGCACCGGCTTCTCGTCGCTCGCGCATATCCGCTCGCTTCCGTTCGACATCATCAAGATCGACCGCAGCTTCGTGACCAACGTCACGGCGAAGAAGGAGAATGTTGCGGTAATCCGGGCGGTGACGACCCTCGCTGCAGCACTGTCCGTGCCGGTCTGCGTCGAGGGGATAGAGAACGAGGAAGCCTACAGCGCCGTCGTCCGTCTCGGCGGAACGATCGGCCAGGGATGGTATTTCGGAAAGCCGATGCCCGCCGAGCAGACGCGTGAGCTGCTGGCGGCGCGTTCGCGGGGCGAGCAGCCGCCCTTGTCAGCAGCCGCCAACGGCTGATCTCTCATTTGAGGAGTTTTGGGCTTCTGTTCCATCACGGGACAGGGGGAGCGATGCGCCGCGCGCGGGAGTTCCAACATGGTAAAAGCCGCGTTAAGGATTTTCCATGCAGCTCACCCGGCCGACATCCGCGATCGATCCGAGGCTCTTCGGCAAGGGCAGGACCCGCGCATTGCCGAGTGCGCCCGCCGCAGGCTGGACGCCGAGTGCCGATCTGAAGCTGTTTGCCACCACCTTCGCAGCCGGGTTCCTGGTTGTCTCGATCCTGATCGGCTGACCTGCGTCGTCAGTCGCAGGCGAGGTGAAGCTTCCATCCGAGCCACGCTGCGAAGAGGCTTGCGATCGAGACGATGAGGAGCGCATCGGCGACGGTAAGTCCGAGATGCACGGCCGCGACGAACAGCAGGCTCGCGACCACCATGAAGCCCGAGTTGACGATGTTGTTCGCGGCAATGGTCCGCGCCGTTTCCGACTTGGGCACGGTGATCGTCAGGAAGGCATAGAGCGGGACCACGAACATGCCTCCGGCGATCGCGACGCCGAGCAAATCGCCGACGATCCAAGGGCCGTTCGGAACCCGGATGAACTCGGAGACTCGAAGGAGGTGGTGATCCGTCGCGACCGGCCATTGCCTCACGCGGCGGTACAGGTCGAGCACGAACAGACCCATTGCAATCACCGACGCCGGCGCGAACCTTGCTCCCACGCGGCCTCTCAGCAGGCGATTGATCGCCACGGAACCGATCGCGACGCCGACCGAGAAGGTCGCAAGAAACAGCGTTGCGACGGCCTGGTCGGCGGCGAGGCGGTTCTTCACCAGCGGCGGGAACTCCGCGATGAGGAACGTCCCCATCGCCCAGAAGAAGCTGATGGCGAGGATCGCGAGATAGAGCTTGCGGATGTGAAGCGTGCCGCGGACCAGTGTCACCGACGCGCGGATAATGTGCCAGTCCATCTTGAGCGGTGGTGCGGCCGGATCCGGCGGCGCCGGCGGGATCTCGATTGCCGTAATCCGCCCGAGGATTGCGATTCCAACCACGGCAATCGCCGCCCAGAACGCCGTGTACCCGCCATCCGGCGTGCGCGTCACCAGCACGCCCCCGAGGATCGTGCCGGCGAGGATCGCGATGTAGGTGCCGGCCTCGATGAGCCCGGTTCCGCCGAGCACTTCATCGCCCGAGAGATGCTGCGGCAAGAGCGCATATTTGACCGGGCCGAAGAACGTCGAATGGATGCCCATTGCACCGAGCGCCGCGAGGAGCAGCACCGTGTTCTCGAGCATGAGCCCGCCAGCGCCGATGATCATGATCAGGATCTCGACACTTTTGACGATCCGCACGACCCGCGCCTTGTCGACCTCGTCGGTAAGCTGGCCGGCGAGCGCCGAAAAAAGGAAGAAGGGCAGGATGAACAGCCCTGCGGCGACGGCGCTGAAGGTCGCTTCCTTGGTCGCGTCGCGATAGATTCCGTAGATCACCAGCATCACCGATGCGGTGCGGAACAGATTGTCGTTGAAGGCCCCGAGGAACTGGGTCGCGAACAGCGGGAGGAAGCGCCGCGCGCGCAGCAGGTGGGCAACGTTCTGGATCAAAGCCTGGGCGCGCAGGGTTTCATGGGCAGGGGGCGAGGCATAGCCAGCTTTGCCGAACGCGCCAAACCTTATAACGCGTGGAACCGACGATGCTGTCGCTGCCGAACCTGCTGACGCTCTCGCGGATCCTCGCCGTGCCGATCCTCGTGTTCCTGCTGTGGCGGCCCGCGCCATGGGACTATGCGGTGACGTTCGCGCTCTATTGCGTGGTCGGCATTACCGATTACCTCGACGGCTATCTGGCGCGGGCGTGGGGAAGCATCTCCCGGCTCGGCCAGTTCCTCGACCCGATCGCCGACAAGATCATGGTCGCGGCCGTGATCGTCATGCTGATTTCGAGCCGCAGGGCCAATCCGGTGCCCGAGATCGCAGGGCTCCACCTCATTCCCGCACTCGTGATCCTCCTGCGCGAGATCATCGTTTCCGGCCTGCGCGAATATCTTGCCGGCTTGCAGGTGTCGGTCCCAGTGAGCGCGCTCGCCAAATGGAAGACGACGCTCCAGCTGGTCGCGCTCGGCGCGCTGATCCTCGCCGGCGCACTTCCGCACCAGCCATGGGTTCATCTCGTCGGCATCATCTGCCTGTGGGCGGCGGCAGCGCTGACCCTGATCACCGGCTACGATTATCTCCGGGTCGGCCTCAGGCACATGGAGTAATCGACTGAGAAGGCGGGACCGGCTGCAGCTCGGGGATGAGATCGCCGGCAATCCGCCGAAGCGTTGCCGCGAGCAGCTGGAACTCGCTCTCGCGCGGGCTCGACCGGCGCCAGACCAGGGCGACGCGGCGGTAGGCGTAATCCGAATTCAGCCGTCTCGCATCGACGGCCGTCCCGTTGAGGAGGCCGGTTTCGATCGCCATGCCAGGCACGAAGGTCAGTCCGAGGCCGTTGTCGACCATCTGCACCAGCGTGTGCAGCGACGTGCCCATCATCGAAGCATGAGCGCGCATTTCGGGCCGGTTGCAGGCGGAAAGCGCGTGATCCTTGAGGCAGTGCCCGTCCTCCAGCAATAGAAGCCGGGTCTCGTCGATTGCCGCGGGTTCCACCGAGGTCCCGCGCGGCGCTTCGCCGGGCGGAAAGGCGACGAAAAGAGGGTCGTCGAACAGCAAGGCTGAATCGACTTCGCCGCAATTGAAGGGGAGGGCGAGCAACACGCAATCGAGCTGCCCGCGGTGAAGCGCCTCGCACGCGGCGTTGCTGGTTTCCTCGCGCAGGTAGAGCTTGAGCTCGGGCCATTCGCTTCGCAACCGCGGCAGCATCGCCGGGAGAAGAAACGGCGCGATCGTCGGAATCACCCCCATCCTGAGCTCGCCGTGGAGCGGCTGGCCCTCGGCCTGTGCCATTTCTGCAAGCTCTTCGGCTTCGCGCAGCACGCGGACGGCCTTGTCGGCAATCTTCTCACCGAGCGTCGTGAACCGGACCAGGCGGCGCGTCCGTTCCACCAGCGTGATGCCGAGCAACGCTTCGAGCTCCCTCAGGCCAGCCGACAGCGTCGATTGGGTGACGAAGCATGCGTCCGCAGCCTTGCCGAAATGGCCGTGCCGGCGAAGCGCTACCAGATATTGGAGCTGCTTGAGGGTGGGGAGGTGGACCGACATTAATCGACAAATCCAATCACTGACAGCGCTATAATCAACTTGAACGATTGATGCCAGCATCCTACTTGCTGCGCTGCGCAACGGAATTCCGCTGCATTGCAACAGCAAGGAGGATCGCCGAATGCTTACCGTTGGGGACAAGCTTCCCGCTCTCACTCTGCCGGTGCAGCAGGGCACGTCCGCGCTGCCTGCCGACGAGGTGATCGATCTTGCCCAGTCCAACGGCAAGTGGAAGGTACTGTTCTACTGGCCGAAGGACTTCACGTTCGTCTGTCCGACCGAGATCGTCGGCTATGGCGAGCTCAAGGCCGACCTCGCCGATCGCGACGCCGAGCTGATCGGCGCATCCACCGACACGGCGCATGTCCACTTCGCCTGGCGCCGCTCGGACGAGCAGCTCGCGGGTGCCGATTTCCCGTGGATTGCCGACAACAAGAAGGAGTTGGCACAGGCGCTCGGCATTCTTGACAAGGACGAAGGCGTGGCGCTGCGGGCGACGTTCATCGTCGATCCCGACAATGTCATCCAGCATGTGACCGTGAACGGGCTAAACGTGGGTCGCAACCCTGCCGAGGCGTTGCGGGTGCTCGACGCACTCCAGACCGACGAGCTTTGTCCGTGCAACTGGAGCCCGGGCGAAGAGGTGCTGAAGCCCGCTGCTTGATGTTCCTCCTCCCGTGCACGGGAGGAGCGTGCGGCCGGTGCTCCCCTGACCGGCCGTCACCGAGGGGCGGGCTCCCCCAGGCCCGCCCCTTTTTTTGCCATTCATGAGGATGATTATGTCGCTCAAGCAATTCGCCGAGGCCCTGCCAGACTACGCCAAGGACATCCGCCTGAACCTCGGTTCGATCCTTTCCGACCAGCTCATGCCGACGGAGCGGAAGAATGCGCTGCTGCTCGCGTGCGCCCACGGGTCGGGACACAAGCCGTTGGTCGAGGCCGCCGAAGCCGAGGTCGCGGGCAAGATTTCGGATGAGACCGCGAATGCCGCTCGGGGTGCGGCGGCGGTGATGGCGATGAACAACGTCTATTACCGGTTCGTCCACCTCGTCGCGAACCCCGAGTACGGCAAGATGCCGGCGCGGCTCCGCATGAACATCATCGGATCGCATGGAATTGCCAAAGACGAGTTCGAGCTGATGAGCCTGGCGGTGTCGGCCATGAACGGATGCGGCATGTGCATCGATAGCCACGAGCGCGTGCTGCTCGAGCACGGCGTCAAGCCCGACGCGATCCAGTCAGCGGTGCGGATTGCTGCGGTAATGAAAGCGCTCGCGACGGTGCACGCGACGCTCTGAACTTCAAGCGGTCAGCAGCTTCACCGACGAGACGAGCAGCGTGAGCGCGAGAATGGGGCGAAGCACCGAGTCCGACGAGCGGGTCGCGAGAAGGCTGCCGACGACGATTCCCGGAATGGAACCGGCGAGCAGCGACAGCATGAGCGTGAGGTCGACCGAGCCCATGAGCCAGTGACCGATGCCGGCGATCAGCGTGAGCGGGACCGCGTGCGCGATATCGGTCCCGGCAATCCGCGCGACCGGCAGCTTGGGATAAAGGATCAGCAGCGCAGTCGTGCCGAGCGCGCCGGCGCCGACCGAGGTAATCGACACCAGCACGCCGAGAATAGCGCCGAGGACGACGGTGGAGCGCGCCAGATTCCGCGCTTCCATCGCATCGATATGATCCCCCGCCCAGCGAAGGATCAGCGGCCGGAAGAAGACCGCGATGCTGGTGACGAGAAGCGCACTGCCCAGCAGCAGGTTCAGGACGAGCGCGCTGTGGGCACCGTTCACGCCGAAATAGGCCATCAGGCATAGCGTGACGACCGATGCGGGGACGCTTCCCGACGCTAGTCCGCCGACGATCTTCCAATCGACCGTCTCGCGCTTGCCATGGACGAGCGTGCCCGCGCTCTTCGTGACCGAGGCATAGAGGAGATCCGTGCCCACCGCAGTCGCCGGATGAAAGCCGAACAACAAAACGAGCAGCGGAGTCATCAGCGAGCCGCCGCCAACGCCGGTGAGTCCGACGAGAGCGCCGACGAAAAACCCGACGACGGAATAGAGCGGGTTATAAGCGGAAAAGATCGCTGCCCCCCAAGCTTACACGATCGACAGGCATGGAACTGCTGCTTTTGCCCCACTCTGGACGGCGGTGCTTTGCCGAACCGACGAAGGTTGGCAAGCGCCGTTTAACTCTAGTCGACGACTCGGCTTTTATTTGCGGCGGATGACGCGAAAGGTCCACCATTGCCGCCCGTCTCACTCGACCTTAGATTGAGGCTCCAACGGCGAAGGAAAGTTTGCGCTTGCAATCCGGGCTGATCGCCTATCTCGACTCCGTCAAATCGCGCGACCCGGCGGCGCGCTCGCGATGGGACGTTCTTTTCTACCCCGGAGTGTGGGCGCTCGGACTGCACCGGTTCGCGCACTGGCTGTGGGAGGGCCGGCTCTATTTCCTTGCGCGGCTCGTCAATCACTTTTCGCGCTTTTTGACCGCAGTCGACATTCATCCGGGCGCGAAGATCGGCGAGCGGTTCTTCCTCGATCACGGCTTCAGCGTGATCGGCGAGACCGCGCAGATCGGCGACGACGTTACGATCTACCAGAATGTCACGCTCGGCGGGACCAATCCGTCGACCGGCGTTGCAGGAAAGCGCCACCCGACAATCGGCTCCGGAGTCGTGATCGGCTCGGGTGCGCAGGTGCTCGGCCCCATCGAAATCGGTGAGGGGGCGAAGATCGGCGCGAATTCGGTGGTCACCAAGGATGTTGCCCCAGCGTCGACGGTGGTCGGAATCCCGGCCAAGCCGGTCCCGGTCGGCGCCATCCACTACAGCACCGGGTTCATGCCCTATGGAACGCCGTGCGGCGAGGATTGCGACCCGGTGCGGGTACGCATCAACGAGCTCGAGCGGGAGCTCGATCAGCTTCGCGCGGAGCTCAAGATCCTGAAGACTGCCCGCCAGCCGCAAGCCGAGCCGCGTCCGAAGGTGAAGTCCGTTTGAGCGTCGTCGCGCCGTTCCCGCCCCGCTGGGACCGGCGCCCGATCGCAACCTTCGACCGCAAGGAGCTGTCGCGGATCCTCGACCTCTACGGCCGGATGGTCGCGGCAGGGCACTGGCGCGATTATGCGCTGAGGATCGATCCCGAGGTTGCGGTGTTCGCCGCGTTCCGGCGGCACAGCGAGAGGCCGGAAATACGGATCGAGAAACGCCCCGAGCTCCGGCTGAAGCAGGGGGCGTTCGGGCTGGTCGGAGAGCATGGCGTGGTGCTCAAGCGGGGCCATGAGCTTGCGCCCGTGCTGGCCCCGCTCGAGCGGAGACTCATGCGGCTGGTTGGCTGATCGACATGCGGCGGTCGAGGTCCGGAAGGCGCGCCTGAAGCGCGGCGGGCAGGTGGGTGACCACAAGCCTCCGCACCTGGTGCCAGTAGGCCGAGAGCAGCAGCAGCGCGGACCCGATGATCAGCGCCGTCAGCGCAACGTTGAGTTCGACGGCGCCGAACTGCTTGAACAGCTCGGTCAGGGCATAAAGCACATAAGCGAGCGCTGAAACGAGCAAGGCGCGGCGGTCGATCGCCAGCGCAGTGAGGCCGAACAGGACGTAGAGCCCGACCACAAGCAACGCCTCGCCGATGCCGACCGCACCGTTGTTCAGGCCGATCAGCGTGAAGATCGGGTGAGCGATCATCGGCGCGGCGAGCAGGTGCAGCCAGAACGCGACGTCGCTGCGGCGGGTAATCCGCGCGCGATCCGATGCATCCCACCACATCGCGAACAGGAATACGCCGATCCCGAGCACCAGGACGAACGCGAGGATCAGGTTTTTCGCAGCCTCGCTGCTTCCGGGTTGGACGATCCCGATGATGATCGCGAGGACCAGACCCGCGACGGCAGCAGCTCCTGCGGCGACGGTGATCGGCACATGGAAGCGGCGCCAGTGCAGCCATGCGGCAGCGGCGGCAATCGCCGCGCTCACTCCGCCCACGGTCGCAGGCAGCAGCTGGCCCGGGCCGTTGAATCGATCGGGGCCGATGATCTGCACCAGAACGAATGCGCTCGTGGCGAGAACGCCGCCGACGAACGCCAGCAACAGCAGGATGGAAGGCAGCGCCATCCTCCGCCGGCCGGTGAAGAACAAAGCCAGCGCCCAGGCGGTGCCCGCGACCGCGAGCGGCGCGAGGAAGCTCGGGCCGGTTTCGCCGTGCTCGGAAATGAACAGGCCCGTCGACTGTCCGATGCTCTGACCGATCCAGCCGACCGCGAAGAGGAGGATCGCGGCGGCGATGGAGACGAAGATGTCGTTGAAGCCGGTGATCAGCCGGAACTGCTCTTCGTCGGGGATCGCGGTCGAGCGCTGGCGTTCGACATGGGCGCGGAGCGCGTCCGCGGCCTGCGGCGTGATCACCCCGGAAGCGACTGCGTCGTCGATTTCCTGCTGGCTGTACATGGCCTCTCCCTCCGAAAGTTCCGGGCAGGATAGGCACAGTGTATTATAGTGTCAATACAGCAGGGCGGCGAAGCTAATCGGCTGCCGGATCGGGACCTTCCTCGTCGAGCGAGCCGCCGCCACCGATCGGCATGTCAGGCGGCGTCCCGGAGCCGACGTGCGTGCCCGCGCCCGTGTCGAGCGCTTCGCCGATGGTCGGCCCGCGGGGGCGGTCGCCTTCGCCATATTCGAGCGCGGGCGTTTCGTCGTGATCGTCGAAATTGCCGAGCGCCGCGGCTTCATTGGCAGCTTCGCTGCCGGTTGAATCCTCCGTGCCAATGCCTTCGCCCGAAGGTTGCCCTTCGCCGGCACGGGTCCCCGGACCGGCAGCGCCGCCGGTGCCGCTCAGCGGGGTTTCCTCCTCTTCGACCACGCCGAAGCCGCTGATCCCGCCGCCATGGTCGCTCTCGCCTGCCATTTCCAAATCTCCTCGCCAGGTCCGGAATGCCAACGCGCGAGAAGCCGAAGGCGTGCCGCGATCCGAGTCGCGGATGAACGACCATTCAGTCGCGAACGGTACAAATACCAAAGTCAACACTTATATTGAACCTGTGAGGCCTCTTCCGCGTTGTGCGGACAAAGAGAGCTTTGGAAGGTTTCTGAACGTGATAAGCCGGTTTCTTGCCGGCGCCGCTTGTGCGGCGCTGATGGGCCTTAGTGCGCCCGCGTTTGCAGCAACGAACCCCGAAGTGCCGGGGGCGGCTGTCCAGGTTTCGCCGTCGGCATTGCAGGCCGTCGACTCGTTCTACGCCAGTCGCCGCGGAGCGCCGCTGTGGCTGCGCACCGGCGCGGACGGCAACGCCGCTCGCGAGCTGGTCGGGGTTCTCGAGCGCGCGCCGCTCGACGGCCTCGACAGCGGCCCGGCGCTCGCCGCTCAGGCGCAGGCGCTGATCGCGCGTGCGCAGGCGGGCGATCCTGCCGCGCTCGCCGCTGCCGACCGGGTCCTTTCGGCGGCTTGGGTCAGCTACGTGCAGAAGCTGCAGCGCCCGCCCGCGGGAATGATCTACGCCGACTCGTGGGTCACGCCCCGGATCGACAGCCCGGCGCAGATTCTCGCGCGCGCCGCGGCGGCGCAGTCCCTAGCCGCTTACGTCCGCTCCGTCTCGGACGTGAACCCGCTTTACGCGCAGCTGCGCGATGCCGCATGGGCGCAGATGCAGGCGAGCGGCGGCGCGATCGACCCGCGTGTGCTCACCAGCCTCGACCGAGCGCGCGAACGGCCGTTCCAGAACAAGTACATCATGGTCGATACGGCCGCGGCGCGGCTCTACATGATCCAGGACGACCGCGTGGTCGGTTCGATGAAGGTCGTGGTCGGCAAGGCCGGGCCGCACACCCAGACGCCAATGCTTGCGAGCACCATCTATTATGCGACGCTGAACCCCTATTGGCACGTGTCGCCGGACCTGGTGCGGTCGCTCACCGCGAAGAACGTGCTGGACCAAGGCGTCAGCTATCTGAAGACCCACGGTTATCAGGTGCTCGCCGACGACGGCAGCGATCGCCTGCTCGACCCGACGAAGGTCGACTGGCACGCCGTCGAGGATGGGTCCGACAGCGTGCTGGTCCGCCAGCTGCCGGGACCTGCGAACTCGATGGGGAACATCAAGTTCGGGTTCCCCAACGCCTACGACATCTATCTTCACGACACGCCGCGCAAAGCGCTGTTCGACCAGGACGACCGCGACCTCAGCCACGGCTGCATCCGGCTCGAAGATGCCGAGAAGCTCGGCCGCTGGCTGATGGACCGCGATCCGGAGACCGCGTCTTCCGACTCCCCGGAGCAGCACGTTCTCCTGCCGACGCCGGTACCGATCTACATCACGTATTTGACGGCGCAGGTGAACGGCGGGCAGCTGAGCTATGTCGACGATATCTACGGTCGCGACGGGCAGGCGACGGAGGTCGCGGCACTGAAATAAGCGCGAGAGCCTAGGCCGCCGCTCCTGCGGGAGAGGCGCTCTGCGCAGCGCGGCTGGCGTGGAGTTCGGCGAGCTCTTCGTGCCGGCGGCGCACGTCGGGGTCCGACGCATGCTCCGCCATCGAACGGCACTCTCGCTCGCGCTGCCGATGATACAGGTGGGTCTGGTCGCTCATTCTCAAGCCCCGGCTTCTACAAGCGGCAGCCACGGGACCCGACCTTCGGCACAGAAGGGCCCCTGTTTGGGGCTGTCAGAAGCGCAACGCCTGTAAAATCCAGTACGCCTCCAAGCAGCATTCTACCACGGTTCCGGAGCACGCCCTAAAAGCACGGAAAAGCGCGCATATAAGGCTGTTTTTTGAGACGATCTCGGAGGGTGCGAGTCGTCAGACGGAGACTTCGTCCATCGTTCGCAGCTTCGGTTCCGGCAGGCCGTCGCTCTTGTAGCGCTCGGTCAGCTCCTTCTTCCGATCGGCGATCTTCTGACCGAGGCTCTCCATGTCCAGATCGGATTTGCGCGCTTCGGAGAAGATTCCACCGGGCTTCTCCTCTTCCTCGATGTGATGTTTGATCTCTTCCGAAAGCACATGGACCTTGGTGTCGAAGAAGTCGTCCTCGGTCCCCTGCTCGGCGGCTTCGATTTCGGCAACCAGCAGCTTGGCCGCGTCATGTTCGACGTAGCCTTCCTTCAGCTGGTCCTCCTTCACCTTGCCCTCGCACGCGGGATAGAAAATCTGTTCCTCGAGTTCGAAGTGGACCGTGAGTGCCAGGCAGATCTGGTGCGCGAGCTTCTGTTTGCGGCCGTCACCCTTCGCCTGTTCGAATTCCTTGAACAGCTTCTCCGCATCGCGGTGAGCGTCCTTGAGAAGCGTGATCGCGTCCTTGCCTGCCATCGCCCTGGTCTCCTGTCGTATCCGCCAGTGGAAACCATCCGCCGCGCTTGGATGTTCCTGCCCGGGTATGCGTCACGAGACTGTCACCATCCCCGACGGGAACGGGATCGACTGGAAGGGGATCGGCTATCTCTTCTCGATCGCCGGAGTCCTCCTGCTGGGTGCGGAAGGCCAACCCAAGCCGGACGATCCGTGGTGGTACTGGCCGGCACTGATCGGCGGCTGCGTCGCCTCCATCATCGGTTTCGGGCTGAGGTACATGGCGCACCTGAAGGAGCGCAAGGAGATGGCCCGCACGAGGCGCGAGGCCGAAACGCGTTAGTGGCTGCCGTCCCCGCTGTCTGTGTCGTCGTCCGCTGCCGCGGCAATGGATTGCGCAGGGTCCTTGTCGAGTTCGAGCCAGTCGCGGAAGGGGAGATGGTAGATCTGGTCCATCACCTCGAACTCGACGCCGCCCGGCTGCCAGGTGTCGCTGTTCCATAGCGCGACGACGCCGCTCTTCTTCTCGGGGTCGAACAGGATGAGCGAGCGATAGCCCTTGATGCCGCCGCGATGGCCGACGATCCGGTGCCCGGCATAATCGTAGCTGCGCCAGCCGTAGCCGTACCAGGCAGTGCCGAGCCGCTCGAGGAACTTGCGCATCCGGGCGCGCTCGGTCGGAGTCTCGACGTATCGGCCGTGGATCGTGTCGAGCACATGCTGGTCGACGACGTCGGGCATTTCACCCATCTGCGCTTCCATCCAAAGCGCCATGTCCTTGATGTCGCTGTTGATTCCGCCTGCTCCGGGGACCTTGTAATAGGTGTCGCTCATCGGCCATGGACGCCGGCCCGAGCTGTGCGGGCGGGCCCAGCTCTTGCTCGATTCAATGCCCGCGAGCGAGACGCTTCCGCTGGTCATGCCGATCGGATTGAACAGGGTGCGCTTGACCGCCTGCTCATAGGGCATGTGCATGATTCGCGAGACCATCTCGCTCGAAGCGTCATAGGCGACGTTTTGGTAGTCCCAGCAGGTGCCCGGCGCGCAGACGGCGTTGAGCGTTCCGAGCTGGGTCCTGAGGAAGCTCGGGTCCTGGCCTTCCTCGAGCTTGTTGTCGAACGCGTTGCGGTAAAGACCGAGCCGGTGGGAAAGGAGGTCGCCGACGGTTGCGATCCGCTCGTTTCCGTTGGGGAGCTTCAAGTCGGGCGCGTAGTCGGCCACGGGACCGTTGAGCTTGATCTTCCCCTCTTCGGCGAGCTTCGCAACCATGGTCGCGGCGAGCCCCTTCGAGCAGGATGCCCAGCGGAACACGGTTTCCGGAGTGACCGGGTCGCCCGAGCCTTCGAGCGTTTCGCCGTACCCCTTGAGGAAGGTGATCCGACCGTTCTCGACGACGCCGACGGCGAGGCCAACCATCGCCGGCTTCTTCATCAGCTCCTGAAGCCGGGCGTCGAGCAGCCGGTAATCGACATCGCGGCGGGACTCGGGCGACAGCGCAGCGAGCTTGAGATGGGCTGCGACGATTTCCGTGCGGTGCTTGTCGGCCGTGTGCGGCCGCATCGCGAGGAGCGAGGCGCCCATCGCGAGAACGAGTGCGCCCACGCCGATCTTGCTGATCGTCTTCAAGAAACGTTTCTCCCCACCCTCAACACAGCTCATACGGAGAGGGGCCGAGCCCTCAACGCCGATGCACGGCGGCTTGCGATGAAGCGAGTCTGTCTTGCGACGAACGGGCTTATGGCTAAGAACGCGCAGGCGCCACGAATGCGCGGCGGGAGCCCGGTGGAATGAACTTCCTGAAGACCGTCTTCTGGGTCCTCGTCGCGGTGCTCGTGACCTTCTTCTGCTATCGGAACTGGGCGCCGGTGACGCTGAACCTGTGGGGCGACATCCAGGCCGACATCAAAATCCCGATCCTGCTGCTGCTGTTCTTCCTGATCGGTTTCGTTCCGACCTGGCTGCTGATGCGGACGCGGGTCTGGAGCTACCGCAGACGGATCGAGGCGCTCGAGCGCAGCCGTCCTGCGACGGTTTCGGCACCGGCGGCAGCGGACGAGGAGCCTGTCGAGTGAGCCCCATATTCGTGGCGCTCGACACGCAGGACGTGCACCGCGCCGCCGCGATCGCGCGCGATGTGAGCGGGGTCGCCGCAGGTGTGAAGGTCGGCCTGGAATTCTTCTGTGCAAATGGGGCCGAGGGCGTGCTGCGGATCGCCGAGCATGAAACGCCGGTGTTTCTCGACTTGAAGCTGCACGACATCCCCAACACGGTCGAAAAGGCGGTGCACGCCCTCGCGCGGCTCGAGCCCGCAATCCTGACGGTGCACGCCGCCGGCGGCCGGGCGATGATGAGGGCGGCGAAAGCGGCGGCCCCGGCGCGGACGAAGGTCGTCGCCGTGACGGTGCTCACCAGCCTCGACCGCGACGATCTCGCAGGCATTGGAGTGAGAAGCTCGCCGGCGACGCAGGTCGACCGGCTCGCGGGGCTCGCGCGCGAAGCGGGGCTCGACGGGATCGTCTGCTCGGGGGCGGAAGTGCGGCAGGCGCACGGGAAATGGCCGCACGGCTTTTTCGTGGTGCCGGGAGTCCGGCCTCGGGGTGCGGAGGTCGGCGATCAGAAGCGGGTAGTCACTCCTTCACAAGCGGTTGCGGATGGGGCGTCGGTGCTGGTCATCGGACGGCCCATAACCGGCGCTTCCGATCCGCGCCGCGCAATCATGGACATTGCGGCTTCGCTGGCGCAGACGCCCGCGCAAGCGAGGACAGAAAAATGAGTTGGCTGAGCAGGGTTCGAAGCGGAATCCCGTTCCTTCCGAAGCGCCAGACTGCCGAGAACCTTTGGCACAAGTGCAGCAAGTGCGGGACGATGGTCTTTTCGAAGGAGTGGGAGGAGAATTACAGCGTCTGTCCACGCTGCAACTTCCACGACCGGATCGGGCCGAAGAAGCGCTTCGAGCAATTGTTCGACGCTGCCGAATATGAGGTGCTTCCAGCGCCCGAGGTCCGCGAGGACCCGCTGCGCTTCAAGGCGCGCGAGCGCTATACCGAGAAGCTGAAGGAAGCGCGGGCGAAGACCGGCGACCGCGATGCCCTGATCAATGCGAAGGGGAAGATCGGCGGGCACCCGGTCGTTGTCGGCGTGCAGAATTTCGCGTTTATGGGCGGATCGATGGGAGTGGCGGTCGGCGCGGCCATCGTCGCCGGAATCCGTGCCGCGATCGAAGCGCGCTGTCCGTATGTGATCTTCACTGCCTCCGGCGGCGCGCGAATGCAGGAGGCGATCCTGTCGCTGATGCAGCTGCCGCGGACGACGGTCGCAATCTCCGAGCTCAGGGAAGCGGGACTGCCGTACATCGTGGTGCTGACGGACCCGACGACCGGCGGCGTCACCGCGTCCTATGCGATGCTCGGCGACGTCCAGATCGCCGAGCCCGGGGCGCTGATCGGCTTCGCGGGGCAGCGGGTCATCGAGCAGACGATCCGCGAAAAACTGCCGGAAGGATTTCAACGCGCCGAATATCTGCTCGAGCACGGGATGATCGACATGGTCGTTTCGCGCGGCGAGCTGAAGGACAAGCTGGCGCTGCTGATCTCGTACCTGGCGCCGGAGGCGAGGGAAGCGGCTTGAGCCTTCAATCCTCCCTGCGAGCGAAGCTCGTGGGGAGGGGAACCGCACGAAGTGCGGTGGAGGGGCCAATTGCGCAGGCGGGAGGCCCCTCCACCATGCAATCTTCGTTGCATGGTTCCCCTCCCCATCGCGTCGCGACAGGGAGGAAGGATGGCTGACTTCGCTCGCTCGACCAATCCGGAGGTCCAGGCACAGCTTGACCGATTGTCGAAGCTGTCGCCCGCGGGCGACCGCCTGGGGCTGGAGCGCGTCAGCGCGTTGCTCGATCGGCTCGGGCGGCCGCAGGATGCACTTCCGCCCGTTCTCCATGTCGCCGGGACCAACGGCAAGGGCTCGACCGCCGCGTTCCTGCGCGGAGCGCTCGAAGCGGCGGGGCACAAAGTCCATGCCTTCACCAGTCCGCATTTGGTGCGATTCAACGAGCGGATCAGGGTCGCCGGCCGGCTGATCGACGATGAGGAGCTCGCCAAGCTGCTTGCGCGCGTAATCGATGCAGGCGGCGGCATCGAGCCGAGCTTCTTCGAGGTGGCGACGGTCGCCGCGTTCGTGGCATTCGCGCAGACTCCTGCGGACGCATGCATTCTCGAGGTCGGACTGGGCGGCCGGCTCGACGCCACGAACGTGATCGAGAAGCCGCTGGTCACGGGAATCGCCAATCTCGCGCTCGATCACCAACAGTTCCTCGGCAACGGGTTGCCCGACATTGCCGGCGAGAAAGCGGCCATCGCGAAACCGGGCGTGCCGCTGGTGACGCAGCTTTATCCGCCGGCAGTCGGCCGGAGGATCGAGAGAATCGCGCGTGACCGTGGGGCGACATGGCTACCGCGCGGCGGGGCGTGGGATGCAGTCGCGCGCCAAGGCAAGCTCCGGTACCGCGACGAGCAGGGTCAGCTTGACCTGCCGCTGCCGCGGTTGCCGGGACGACACCAAGCGATGAATGCCGCGCTAGCCGTCGCGATGCTGCGGCACCAGCATGCTCTGGAGGTGCCGCCGTCGGCGCTGACCGCCGCAATGGGATGGGTGGACTGGCCGGCACGGCTGCAGCGGCTTGCGCCTGGGCCGCTCGTCGGCGTGCGGGAGGTGTGGCTCGACGGCGGGCACAATCCTTCGGCGGCGCGGCAGATCGCGTCGTTCGTCCGGCATCGTTTCGGTGACGGCAAGCCGCTCCACCTGGTCTTTGCGAGCCTCGCGACGAAAGACCCGCCGGGAATGCTCGAACCGTTCCGGGGCATGGTCTCGCGGGTCCATGCGGTGCCGATCCCCGACCATGCCTGTTTCGCGCCGAGCGACCTGGTCGAGATTGCCAGCGAGTTGGGCTTCGCGGCGGATGCTCACGACAGCGTCGAGGAGGCGCTCGCAACTGTTCCGGAGGAAGCCCGGGTGATGATATTCGGGTCGCTGTACCTTGCCGGCGTGGTGCTCGCAGCGAACGATCAGACGCCGGACTAGCGCGCCGGCTGACCGCTTTCGCGCAAGCCGCCGCTTGCACTTTCGTCGAGCGTGCGCTGCGGATCCGAAGCGGCAGCCCGACGCTGCTGAGCGGCAACGCGCATCCATTCGAGGAGGACGAAGAGCACGGCGACGGCTCCCGCTGCTGCCGTCCAGCGGAACACCGTTGCATAGCCGTAGGTGTCGAATGCCTCTCCTGCGATGCCGCGGCCGAGCGAGCCGATGAGGAACGTCAGCGACGAGAGCAGCGCATATTGAACGGCGGTGAAGTTCTTGCTCACAATTCCGGAGAGGTAGGCGACGAACGCCGCGCCCGCGATGCCGGTCGAGATGTTCTCCATCGAAATCGCGAGGAGCAATCGGACCATCCGCTCGTCGGATCCGAACAAAGTTGCCAGCGCATCGAGCCGCAGCGTGTGCGAGACGAGGTCAATCGTCGGCCCGCCTTGTGCGAGGTCCGCGTAAACGAAATTGCCGAACACGGGGAGGATGGCCCCGATCAGGATGGTCGGAAGCCGGCCGAGGCGGACGAACAAATAGCCACCGAGCGCGATGCCGACCATCGTCATGATGATGCCGAAAATCTTGGACGCGAACGCCACCTCGTCCTTCGTGTAGTGAAGGAAATCGAGGTAGAAGGGGAAGGCGAAGCTCGACCAGATGTTGTAGCAGAGCGTGTACGTCAGGATCAGGCCGATCACGATCAGCACGCCCCAGCCGAGCCGTCCGGCAAGCTCACCAAGCGGCAGCACGAGCGAAACGTAAAGGTGGTTGAGCGCGTTGCGCGCCGGCGTGTGGGTGGAGTCAGGCGCAGTCAGCACATGGCGCTTGTGCGAGCGGAGCCAGTTGGTCCCCGCGGCGACGATCAACGGCACGATCACGGTGGCGAAGATGATCCAGGGACCGAATTCCTTGGTGAAATCCGCGACCGACGGGTGCGGAGCCTTGGGATCGCTGGTGCCGAGCATGCGGATCATGAAGCTGGCGATGGTGAGGATGGCCCATATCCAGCTGACACCGACAATCGCGAGCGCGATCAGCCGGACCCTGGGCTGGAGCGCGCCGGGTTGATGAAGCGCACCGTGCATCACATCCGCGCTGGGGCGCTCCGTGTCGGGAGCGCGGAGCGCGACCAGGGCCATGAGACCGATCAGCGCCGCCATGATGATGTAGACCACGCCCCAGGCCACGCGCGCGGCAAGCACCAGCGCGATGGCGCCGCCGACGATCGAGGCGATTCGATAGCCGAACTGATAGATCGCGGAGAGCAGCTCGACTGTGGAATTCTCGTCGGCAACATCGATGCGCCATGCGTCGACCGCGACGTCCTGCGTGGCGGAGGCGAGCGCGGCAATGACCGCGAAAATGGCGAAGGTGCCGATGTTGGTCGCGGGATTGGTCGCCGCCAGGCCAGCGAAGCTCGCGATCATCACCGCCTGACACAGGACGATCCAGCTCTTGCGCCGACCAATGCGGTCGAGCAGCGGCAGTGGGAAGCGGTCGACGAGTGGCGACCACAGGAACTTGAAGCTGTAGCTAAGTCCTATCCACGAGAGGACGCCGATCGTGGCGAGGCTGATCTGCGCCTCGCCCAGCCACGCGTTCAGCGTGCCGATCAGCAGTGCGTACGGCAGGCCCGAGGAAAAGCCGAAGGCGAGCATGGTCGCCGACTTGCGCGTCGCGAGCGCCGCCCTGAGCAGCCTCCAGCCCTTCGGACGTCCTGAAGCAGCCAAATGATTCCTCCCCGTCATGACCGTCATTGCGAGTGTAGCGAAGCAATCCCCGTGCAGCTGGATTGCCGCGTGCCCTTGAGGCTCCTCGCAATGACGACTCTAGCTGCCTTTCACGAGCCGCATAACCCTGCGGTGAACGGCTGTCGGCCTACTCCGCCTCTTCGACGGGGATGAACAGCTCGACGCCTTTCGGCGCCTTCACTTTCTCGCCCTGGAGATGGCGGTCGACGCATTCGATCGCCTTGCACAGCTGGCGCTCGGTATAGGGTTTCATCAGGCAACCGACCGCGACTTCGGCCGCTTCCGGGTACGAATGGCCGGTCGCAAAGAGGGTGGGCACGCCGATCGCCTTGGCAGCGTGGGCAAGCTCGATGCCGGTCTGGTCCCCACGGAGCCGAACGTCGCTGAGGATGAGGTGCACTTCCTCGCGCTTCAGGATGGCGAGCGCTTCGTTGAGATCGTCGACCGTCGCGACGACTTCATACCCGGCGTCGCCGAGCATATTTTCGTTATCGAACGCCGTCAGCGGCTCATCCTCGACGATGAGGATGCGCTTGACGACCTGCTTGCGCTTCCCGAACAGCATACGCGCCCCGACCAATGACTCACTCTCCGAAACGAACAAACAGAGGCCCAGTGCCGCCGCGGCGCAAGCCTTCTGCAATTGTGCCTGCCGCGCCACAGAAAAGCGAACGCGGAGCGCAGCGGATCGCGAAGCTGCTCGCCCGCGCCGGAGTGGCTTCGCGGCGAGAGGTCGAGCGCATGATCGCCGAAGGGCGAATCGCGCTTAACGGCGAAAAGCTGACGACGCCGGCGACGTTACTTGAAAGTTTGAGCGGCGTGAGCGTGGACGGGAAGCCGGTCGCGCCGGCCGCCGAAACGCGGCTGTTCCGCTTCTACAAGCCGCAGTCGACGATCACCGCGGCGCACGACCCGAGGGGGCGGCCTACCATCTATGAGCGGCTTCCGGCCGGCCTCCCGCGGCTGATGCCCGTCGGCCGGCTCGATTTCATGACGGAAGGGCTGCTGCTGCTGACGAACGACGGCGAGCTGAAGCGGCAGCTCGAGCTGCCGCGCACGGGCGTTGTGCGGACCTATCGGGCTCGGGCGTTCGGGCGGGTGTCGCAGGCGCAGCTGGAGGGGCTCGCTGACGGCATCACGATTGAGGGCGTTCACTACGGTTCGATCAACGCCAATCTCGAACGGCGGACGGGAAGCAACTGCTGGATCGAGATGAGCCTCACGGAAGGCAAGAACCGGGAAGTGCGGCGGGTGCTGGCGCATCTCGGGTTGCAGGTCTCCCGGCTTATCCGGACGGCCTACGGGCCGTTCACGATCGAGGGGCTGGATCCCGGTGACGTCGACGAGGTCGGAGAGGCGGAGTTCCAAGCGTTTCGTCGGAGCCTCAAGTGAGAATTATTGGAGGTGCGTGGAGGGGAAGGTCGGTCGAAGCGCCGCCCGGACAGTCGACGCGGCCGACCGCGGATCGGGTGCGCGAAACCTTGTTTTCCATGCTCGCAAGCCGCCTCGGCACCTTCGAGGATCTCCGCGTGGCCGATCTCTTCGCGGGCAGCGGCGCGCTCGGGCTGGAAGCGCTGTCGCGCGGAGCGACGAGCGCGGTCTTCGTTGAAAGCGATGCCAAAGCCGCGGCGGCGGTCAAGCGCAACGCCGAGAAGCTCGGAGCGGCCGATCGCGTGCGGATCATCGGAGGATCGGCGCTGTCTCTGCCGAGGTGGGAGCCGTTCGATCTGATCTTCGCCGACCCGCCTTATGCGCCGGGCTCCGCGAGCGCCGTGGTTCACTCGGTCGTCAACGCCGGCTGGCTGGCGCGTGGCGGATGGCTGAGCGTCGAGACGCAGCGCGGCGATACCGTCGATCCGGACGAGCTGGCGCTCGACAGCGCGCGCGACGTGGGCGGCGCGCGGCTTACGCTTTTGCGCCGGCTCTAGATTCCTTCGCCGCTTCGCGGATTTCCTCGAGCTCATTGGCGAGGCGGCGGCCGACCGCGGCAGCGGCGGCTTTGCCCGCTGCTTTGACGGCCTTGCCCGCACGTTTGCCGCGGCTTGCCTCGCTGCCGCTGGTGAAGCCCTGCTCGGCCAGCGCTGCCAGCGCAGCTGTCGCAGCGACAGCGACGAGCTCGGCGACGAGTGGGCTTTGGAGCAGCTTGATGAACGCGTCGCCCATGTTGTCCTGCGATCGTGACCCGCCGCCAGCGCCCGAAGCTGGTCGTGCGACCGCGCGTGTGCCGCTGCCGCTCTTCTTCGTGCTGCTGGAGCGGCTCTTCGGTTCGCTCTTGCCCGTCGCCTTCCTGGCCATTCTCGTCTCCTGATGTGCTGGCTTCGCCACGCTCAACTCACGGGGCGCATGAGCGTATCCCGCGTGCCGATCAAGGTTGCACAGGCGCGTGGGCCGCACCACCGAGGAGGCGCGGCCCTGGGCAGCTATGCGCCGATGATGACGGGCGTCCCGATATCGGTGATCGAGTAGAGCTTCTTGGCAAATGCGCTCGGCAGGTGGACGCAACCGTGGCTGTTGGGCTCATTCCCGACATAGCCGGCGTGCAGGGCAATCCCGTGCGGTTCGAAGAATTCCGCATAGGGCATCGGCGCATTGTCGTACTTCTTGGAGTGATACATGGGGGTCTTGTTGAGGATCGAGAAGACACCGGTCGGCGTCGGCTTGCTATCGCGCCCGCTGGAGATCGTCGTCGCCGCCATAAGCGTGTCGCCGCGATAGAGATAGGCCATCTGGTCGGAGAGGCTGATGACGACGCGCTCGGCTCCCGCGCTATCCGGCACGTCGCGCCAGACATACTGCCCAGGCTTAAGCACCTTCGGCCCGAACGCATCGAGCATGTCGACACGCGCCTGCGAGGCCGCGTCGCTCGCCTCCATCTGGGCCTGATATGTTTCCAGCGCGGACGCCGGCGTAACAGCAATGGTGGTCGCAAGTACGCACGAACCCGTCAGCGCCAGCGCCAATGCTAGCTGCTTCATTTTTGACACCTGAACTTTTTCTATTGACTTTCGCGGTGAAAATGCATCGGCGCCGAGTCGGGTTCCTTCATGGCGCGTTCTTCGGGGACTTTCAAACGGCTTGAAAACGGTTTCGCGAGTGAACCGAACGCTGTTCCGGCGAGTTGCGGCACCCGATTGAAGGGAAAGCCGCGCATGCCCGACCGAGAGCAGATGGTGCAGCAGGAGAAGCAGCAATCGCCGCTCTCCGACCGGGAGATCGAAGAAGCCGACGATCGCTCCAGCACAAGCGCGAAGGTGGTCCACGAGGCAATCCGGCTCGAGGGCACGGAGGAGCTCGAACGCCCATCCTCATCGGTCGCCTGGTCGGGTTTCGCAGCCGGGCTGACGATGGGCTGCTCGATGCTCGGCGAAGGGCTGCTGCAGACGCATTTGCCGGCTGCGCCGTGGCGCGACCTCGTCGCGAGCTTCGGCTATTGTCTCGGGTTCCTGTTCGTCACCATGGGCCGGCAACAGCTGTTCACGGAGACGACGCTGACCGTGACGCTGCCGTACCTGAAAGGCACGCACGGCATGGCCGACGTGGCGCGCTATTGGGCGATCGTGTTTTTCGCCAATGTGCTCGCGACGCTTCTGTTCGCTGCGGCCGCATCGATCCCGCACCTGTTTCAGCCGGATGCCGTGCAGTCCTTCACCAACCTCGGCATCAAGGCTGTCGAGCCGGGTTTCTGGGGCGTGCTCGTCAAGGCCGTTTTTGCCGGATGGCTGATCGCCCTCATGGTGTGGCTGATGCCGGCCGCGTCGTCAGCGAAGTTCCTGGTCATCGTCGCAGTCACATGGCTGATTTCGGTGGCGCAATTCAGTCACGTCGTCGCCGGCTCGATCGAGGGCGCATTCGCCGCAATGCACGGGGCGATCGGCTGGGGCGATTATGTGCTCGGGTTCCTGCTTCCGGCGCTCATCGGAAATTCCATCGGCGGGGTGGTCTTCGTTGCGCTGCTCAATCATGCCCAAGTGAAGGAGGAGATCTGAGGCGTTCGGCCGCTGTGTCGCGCAAGCCGGCTCAGTCCATGTCCTTCATGCCGCCCTTCTCGCGCATGCTCGAGACGAAATTCGCGACTTGCCACATCTGCCGGTCGTTCAGCTGGCCGCGCCAGGCGCCCATGCCCGAATAGCGCACGCCGTCGCGGATGGCCGCGTAAGCCTCGGGGGCAGTGACGTCCGAGCCTTGCTGCAAGAACTGCGGCGCGCGCGGATAAAGCCCCTTCGCGCCCCAGTCGCTCGGTCCTTTCGCGTCGCCGTGGCAACCGGCGCAATTATCTGCGTAAATCTTCTTGCCCGCTGCGAGCGCTGCGGCGTCCTTCTCCGCGATGGGGTTCTTGAGGCCGTCGGACCGCTTCTCCAGCGACGCGTCGAGAGCCCGCATCGCAATCGATGACTCCCATCTGGGCGGTTCGGAAGCTGCATCGGTCGGGAGCCACCCTGCAATTGCGACGATGACCAGCAGCAGCGGAAGAGCGATCAGTCCGATGATGAATGCGATCAGCGTTTTCATGGCGGCTCCGGAGCAAACTTCGGCTCTCCAACTACCCGAATTCATGCCGCTTGGCGATCAGAACGCGCCCGTTCCATTAGCGACTTGTTAGCGCTGTCAGGCGCAAACCGCCGCCGGTGCAGGATCAGCCATGACTGACGTCCCTTCAGTCACCACCTTCGTGCTCGGCGAATGCCTTCCGTGGCCGGACGATTCGTGCGCGGATGCTGCCGGGCCTTTCGACCGAGGCGCGATTTATCTCGCGGGCTCGCGCCAGCCCTGCTCGATTCGCAAGATCAGTGCGCTCGGAGTGACGGTCGAGACGACCTTGGCCCCGGCGCTCGGCGACCGTGCCTCCGTCGAGCTTGCGACGGGGCAGCGCGCGGCAGGCAGAATCGCGTGGACCGGCCGTAAAGAGCTTGGCGTGCGTTTCGACGATGGAATCGACGTGATCGCGCTGCTCAATCGGAAGCTGGTGAGCCAGGCACGGGAACGGCGGACCATGCCCCGGCTGGAGATGCGCTGCGCGGTTCATGTGAAATGCGGCGGGAACTTTCATCTCGCGATCTTGAGGAACATTTCCGCGAACGGGTTGCAGATCGAGGGCGATGATCTGCCCGCGACCGGCGCTTACGTTTCAGTATTCATCGAAGGCCTCAACATCCCGGCCGGCGAGGTAATCTGGAAACGTGGCAAGCTCGCCGGGATCGAAATGATGGATGAGCTGAGCTGGACGTCGATCATTCCGTGGGTTCGCGGGATCGGGAAGCGAGGGGCGGGTTAGCCGCGCGAGCGCGGTGCTCATTTCAATCTCAACGCGCCCAAGGCGAGCAAGAGAGCCGCGGCCGAAGCCGCCCAAAGCGATAGGTTCGGTGGCGGACCGCACGCGATCGCGCCGACGATCGTCCCGCAAAGGAAAGCTCCCCAAAGCAGGAGATAGCTTGGCCATGCGTCATCGTTGCGGCCGAGTATCGACGACGCGATTCCCGACCCCGCCCGCACGAGGTCGCCGGTGATGTAGGTCAGCCCAACACGTACATCGCCGCCAAGTTCGAAAACCGTGTTCTCAGCACCCATGGCGAAGGCGAGAACGACAAGCGAGAGAAGCGCGCCGCCCGCATCGTTGAGATAGGCGGCCGCGGCGAGCAGCACCGCGACGGACGCGAGAATGATCGCGGCGCGGTGCGCACGCACCCGTCCACCGAGGACCGATCCGGCGATCACTCCCAAAAGGAAGGTGCAAATGAGCAACGCGGCCAGGGCGGCAGCGTGCGACCGTTGCGCGAGCCCGACGCCGAGGCGCGTCGAGTTGCCGCTCATGAATGAAACGAAGAAACCGCCCGAACGGATGAACCCGATTGCGTCGGTGAAGCCCGCCAGTCCCGCGAGCGAGCAGGCGGAAATCCGGTGCGGAATTTCGACGCGGTTCATGGGCCAGCTTCCTCCGAGTCAGGCATGCTTTCCAAAACTGTCGAGCGCCCGTTTCGTCGCGCCGTGCTGACAAGTGTCAATCGACACTGGACATAGCAAAGAGACGGTGGTAGCTGGCGCAGCGATGCAGATTGAGAGCATCCGGCACAAGGCGCTTCGCCGCTTCGCCGAAACCGGATCAGCGCAAGGTCTGCCGAGCGGCTCTGTGGATCGGCTTCGAAACATGCTTGCCTACATCGATGCGATCGCGACGGCGGGAGAATTGAAGCAGCCGCCTAATTTTGGTGCGCACCAGCTTACGGGTAACCGCAAGGGTGAATGGGCGCTGACCGTCATGAAGAACTGGAGAATGACGTTCCGTGTCAATGCGGCCGGAGCAATCGAGGACATGGACCTGGAGGATTATCACTGATGGCTATTCGGCTTCATCGTAGCTTTGCGGTCCATCCGGGTGTGTGGCTCCGGAACGAGATCGTCGAACCCGCAGGGCTGAGCGTTACTGACGCCGCCACGCGTCTCCACGTGACCCGCCAGGCCATGAGTAATCTCCTGAATGGAAATGCGGGCCTGTCCGCAGATATGGCTATCCGCTTCGAGAAGGCGTTCGAACTTAAGGCCGACGCGTTGATGCGGATGCAGGCCGCGCATGAGCTTGCCGAAGCGCGGGCGCACGAGGACGAAATTGAGGTGGACAGGGCGGCAGCGTAGGTTGGCTCTCACGTTCCCGCTCAGTTCAGAGCAGCCGCGCTCGGGCAAGATCCTTGGGCCTGCCGAAGCCGATTAGCATTGCCCGCAATTCCCTAGCGTTCGGAATAAACAGAATTCGACCCGAGACTTCGACGGACTCGCGCGATTCGGGGGAAACTGTGGTCCAGCCGTTTGGACCGGCGAACTCAAAGCCGCCGAAGATCTCCACGGGCAACGGCGGCTTGGACCAGATTCCGAAAACTTGAGAGCGGAACAGTCGCGATCCCTGCCCGGAGCGAGCCTCAACGCCGGCCCGATCCAATAGATGGCCTGCATCCCGAACGCTCATCAGAATGTCGACATCGCCAACGGCGTCGACCGGCGCGGAATGCAGTGCGACCGCCGCGCTCGAGATCACCCACCACGGCTCTGCCGCGACAGCACAGAGATCGGCGACGTCGACAAGTGTCCGGCGAAGCGGCTCAGGCAAGCTCATCATAGCCGATCAGCCAGCGCTGACGAATGAGTCCATCACCTTCTTCCTTCCCGCTTTCTCGAACTCGATTTCGAGCTTGTTGCCTTCGATCGCTTCGATGGTGCCGTAGCCGAACTTTCCGTGGAACACGCGCTGGCCGAGGGCGAGGTCGGTGCGGCCCTGGTTTCCCAGGGAGACCGCGGAGGCTCTGACTTCCAGCGGCGGCGGACTGCTCCACTGCGTTGCCCTCACCCCGCTCGCGCTGGAGCGCGAGTCGCCCTCTCCCGAGGGGGGAGAGGGGCTGAGGGTGCGCATGCCGCGCTGGAAGCCGGGGCCGCGGGTGCTTGCGCGCATCGATTGCGCCGGACCGAGATGCGCGAAGGGATCGGCGCGTTCGCTCCATTGCGCGCGCCACAGGCTCTCGCCGCCGGTCATCGTGGTTTCCTGGCTGATGTGCGCGTCAGGTAGCTCGGCCAGGAAGCGAGAGGGAATCGAGCTCGTCCACTGGCCATAGATGCGGCGATTGGCGGCGTGGAAAATCGTCGCGCGGCGCCGCGCGCGGGTGATCGCGACATAAGCCAGCCGGCGCTCCTCCTCGAGGCTGGCGAGGCCGCCTTCGTCGAGTGAACGCTGGGACGGGAACACGCCTTCCTCCCAACCGGCGAGATAGACGGTGTCGAACTCCAAACCCTTCGCGGCATGAATCGTCATGATGGTGACGCGCTCACCCTGCCGCGCCTCGTCATTGTCCATGACCAGGCTGACGTGCTCGAGGAACGCGCCGAGCGTCTCATATTCCTCCATGGCGCGCGTCAATTCCGCGAGGTTTTCGAGGCGGCCGGCGCTTTCGGCCGAGCGGTCGGCTTGGAGCATGGCGGTGTAGCCGCTCTCGTCGAGCATGATCCGCGCGAGCTCGGGGGCGGGGAGGGTGGTCGCCATCTCGCGCCAGCGCGCAACATCGGCGACGAAATTGCCGAGGCTGCGCCGCGCCTGCGGCGTCAGCTCGTCGCTGTCGAGCAGCGTCGCGGCGGCGAGCAGCAGCGGTTGCTGCGCCGCGCGTGCCTGGCGGTGGATCGTCGCCACCGCCTTGTCGCCGAGCCCGCGCTTGGGCGTGTTGACGATCCGCTCGAAGGCGAGGTCGTCCGCCGGCTGCGCGATGAGGCGGAGGTAAGCCACGGCATCGCGGATCTCGGCGCGCTCGTAGAAGCGGAAGCCGCCAATGATCTGGTAGGAAAGGCCAATCGCGATGAACCGCTCTTCGAACTCGCGGGTCTGGAACTGGGCGCGCACGAGGATGGCGATGTCGTCGAGCGAGCCGCCACTGCGCATGTGCGATTCGGCTTCCTCGCCGACGCGCCGCGCTTCCTCGGGTCCGTCCCAGACGCCGATCACGCGCACTTTCTCGCCGTCGCCGGCGTCGGTCCACAAGGTCTTGCCCAGCCGCCCGGCATTGTGCGCGATGAGGCCGTCAGCAGCGGCAAGGATATGGCTGGTCGAGCGGTAATTCTGTTCGAGCCGGATGATCTTCGCGCCCGGGAAGTCCTTTTCGAAGCGCAGGATGTTGGCAACCTCGGCGCCCCGCCACGAATAGATCGACTGGTCGTCGTCGCCGACGCAGCAGAGGTTACGGCGCGGCTCGGCGAGCAGCCTCAGCCATTCGTACTGCGCCTGGTTGGTGTCCTGATATTCGTCGACCAGCAGGTAGCGGAACCGCTCGCGGTAGCCTCCGAGCACGTCCGAATGGTTCCGGAAAATGACCAGCATGTGCAGCAGCAGGTCGCCAAAGTCGCAGGCGTTGAGGGCCCTCAGGCGCTCCTGATATTGAGCGTAAAGCTCGGCGCCGCGCCCCGCGGCGAAGCCTTCGGACTCGCCGGCGTCGACCTGCTTCGGGGTCCAGCCGCGGTTCTTCCAGCGGTCGATCAGCGCGGCCAGCTGGCGCGCCGGCCAGCGTTTTTCGTCGAGGCTCGCGGCCTGGATCAGCTGTTTGAGGACGCGCAGCTGATCGTCGGTGTCGAGGATCGTGAAATTGGACTGCAGCCCAACCAGCTCGGC